>SLKS01000341.1 GCA_007134465.1 Kiritimatiellia bacterium
AACGGCTCGGCGCCGTGCTCTATTGCGCCGCCGAAACGTTGCGGATTGTCAGCGGCATGCTGTATCCGGTGATGCCGGGCAAGATGGCCGAGTTGCGCACCATTCTTTCGTTGCAGGAGCAAGAGCCCGATTTCACGACCTTGCACGACTGGGGCCGTCTGACGCCGGGTTCGGCCATTGGCGCCGTGCAAGGTCTGTTCCCGCGAATTGTCGAAAAGGGGGCCGAATCGGACGGAACGGACGCGAAAAACGGCGCGAAGGCCAAGCCCAAAAAACAGGAGCGGAAAAAGGAGACGCCCATGAGCGAACCGACCGACGACGGCCTGATCGGCATCGACGATTTCAGAAAGACGGTTTTGAAGACCGCCCGCATTCTGGAGGCGGAACGGGTGGAGGGCACGGACAAGCTGATGCGGCTGACGATCGATCTGGGCGGCGAACAGCGGCCGCTGGTGGCGGGCATTGCGCAGCATTACACGGCCGAAAGCCTGATCGGCAAAACGATCATTGTGGTGGCCAATCTCAAGCCGGCGAAAATTCGCGGCCTGGAATCGCGCGGCATGCTGCTGGCGGCCGGCGACGGGACCGCGTTGCGACTGCTGACACCGGACGGAGATTTGCCGCCCGGCAGTCGGATATCGTGAATCTCCGGATAAACGAAACCACTTTGCCATAATTTCAGGCGTTATGGGATGGCGCTGAAACGAAACATAGAGGGTAGCCCTGTGAAATCCAACAAGAAAAAGGCGATTAGCTTGTTTTCCGGGGCAGGCGGCATGGATATCGGCGTGAGAAAGGCCGGATTCGATATATTGGCGGAAATTGAGTTTGACGAACATTGCTGCACAACTCTAAGAGCCAATGCTGAACGACGTAAAAACGGTACCATGGTATTCGAGACGGATATTCGTACGCTAGACCCGAAAGATTTAATGAAAACGCTGGATTTGAAGGCGGGATCGCTTGATCTTCTCTTTGGCGGTCCGCCATGCCAGTCTTTTTCGTTGGCGGGCAAGCAACTGGGTTTGAGTGACGAGCGAGGACCTTTACTTTTCGAGATTATTAGGTTTGCAAAGATGTTGCAGCCTAAAGTTGTTTTTCTCGAGCAGGTTAAAGGGCTCTTGTCCTCGAAAGGCGCCGAGAATCGCAGGGGTGAAGTTTTCGAGGCATTTCTTAAGGCGTTGGAGGCAATTGACTATACTCCGAAATGGCGGGTCGTCTTGGCCGCCGATTATGGAGTGCCGCAAATGAGAGAACGGCTTTTTGTCGTCGCGACACGTGGCCGAAACGGTTTTCTTTTTCCTGAAAGAACGCATGCCCCCGTCGAGGAATGCAATGGACTGTTTCGCTATAAACCCTATACGGGATCAGGCGAAGTTCTAGGCGATCTTGGGGATCCGGACCCGAAAGTAAGGGGTAAAACGGTTTACGAAAGGCTCGACAGTCATGTTGACGTAACGCCGGCAAGGGATCGGGAGAGAATTGCGCAGGTGCCTGAAGGTTCGTATTTGGCTTCTCAGACTCATTTAGGCGAGGAACTTCGGCGGGGATTATCGCCTAAAGACACGACCAAATACCTGCGTTTGCATCGTAAGCGTCCTGCAAACACCTTGCGTTGCGGGGAAATCTTTTATCATCCTGTCGAAGACAGATACCTGACGCCGCGCGAATACATGAGGATTCACGGTTATCCCGACGAGTATATTCTAAAGGGACCCATTCGATCCAGAACGGGCACAGTTCGCAATCTGGATCAGCATCGGCAAATCGCCAATTCCGTTCCGCCGCCATTGGCCTATGTTTTGGGGCGGCAAATCATGAGGTTTTTGAATGAAGTAAACATTCTTGCTTTTGGATACGGGGATATCGACGGACGAAAGCAGAACCCGATAGCCAAGTTGAAAAAATCTTCATTCTATGCAGGGCCCATTGCGGAGAATAACGGGAAAGACCATGCAAGGGGATTCGTTGAAATCGTCAAAATAGGGGCTCCTCCTTCGAAAGATCATCTTTGGAGAGCCTTGTTCAAGAAAGCGCCGTGCGGCAATTTGCGAGGAGTGCGATGAGATCTGGCGAAGACGGGAAAAACAATGGCGAGAAGCTGGCCTTCGAGGATTTGACGCCGTTTCTGCTTCTGAAAAACGGGAACTATCTTTACAAGGTTCCTTTTCGGGGCGGCTGGGCGGTGCTGAAGGTCTATTACGGCAGCCGCACGCCCTGGCAGCATTTCAAGAAGAGCTTCGAGAACATTTGCGCGGGGCAGACATCCTATTTCCCGAAAACGCGGCGGCGTATCGAGTTGGAGTGCCTGGCGCTTTGGCGGCGGCACGGATTTCGGGTGTTCAAGACGTTCGAGCAGGTTTCGGTCGATACGCCGAATTGTCCGCCGGGCGGCTATACGCTGTTCGAGTATGTCGAAGCGCCCAAGCTGGACGCCTGCTTGCGGGATGCCGCGCGGCCGCTGGAGGAACGCAAGGCGCTGTATCGTCGTTTTCTGGCGGAATGGGGGCGACGCCATGCGCTCGCCATCGCAGAGCGCGAACCGCGACTGGTGCACGAAAATGGCGACGGCAAGCATGTGCTGATCATGCCGGACGGATCGTTTCTGTGGTTCGATTTCGAGATGATTTATCGAAGCCGTCGCGATGTGGCATTGCACGTTTCGCATGAGATCGTTCAGTACATTTGGTATTTGAACCGCAACACCGTGCCGGATTTTCAGGCGTGTCTGCTGGCCGAGACTGCGGCGCATTATCCCGGTCCCGAACGGCTGCGCGACGCCTACCGCTATTTCTTCCGGCACCCCAACCTGGCGCATCGCTGGGCGCGCGGGCTGGAACGGCGATTCAAGGAAAAGGCCCGCTCGCCGGACAGCAAATACGGGGTGGCGCGGCGGCTTATGGACGAGCTGTCCAAGACATAGGAGGGTATGAAAATCAATGTGTCGCGGGGCGCCCGATCCGAATCGCGCGCCCGATTCGCAGTTCCCACGGAGGCTGAAATTCTGGAAGCCGGCGGGAAGGGCGGAACCGGAAACGTCACCCTGCTGTTCAGGGCGATGACGCCGCCGCTGGTTCTCAAGGTCTATCGCACGCGCGGCTCGGCAAGGCGTGAATGGTTGCGGACTTTTTCCAATGGCGCGTTCGCCTTGCGCGAGCCGTTGCTGATGCACGAGCATCCGGCCGCCTGTCACGTGATGATCGAGGACGAAACGATGG
>SLKS01000134.1 GCA_007134465.1 Kiritimatiellia bacterium
AGGGCGCATGAACGCCTGGCTGCATCGGGTGGCGCGTCTGACGGCGCCGGAGGCTCGACGCAAGCGCGCCCACGCCGAACAACACGCGGGCGAAGCGGCCTTCTGGCTGGAAGGCCTGCCGGAAGAACTGTCGGAATCCGACCGGGAAACCGTGCTGGGGCATGTGGACGCGGAACTCGACGGCTTGTCCGCCGTTCTGCGCGAAGCGGTTGTGCTGCGCTATCTGCGCGGGTTTGGCGAGCGGGAAGCCGCCGCCCAGGCCGGCTGCGCGGTCGGCGCCATGAAATGGCGCGCCAGTGCGGGCATCGCTAGACTGCGCAAGCGTCTGGCGAAACGCGGGGTGACGCTGGGCGGCGCCACGCTGGCCGCAACCCTGGCGCGCGAAGCCTCGGCGACCGTACCGGAAACACTGCTTCCGTCCCTATTGGCGACCGTGCAATCTGTCGCGCCCGTTGCGGGCGCGGCCGCGGGCGCCTCGACAACAGCAGCGATGCTGGCGGAGGGAGCGATGAAAGCGATGTTCTGGAACGGAGTGCGGACGGCGGGCTGGGTGGCGGCAAGCGCAGGCGTGATAGCGGTTGGCGGCGTGGCGGCGGTACAGGTGGCGGCCGAGAAGCCCGCGCCGGAATCTTCAATGGAAATGGCGGCGGTACAGGTGGCGACCGGGAAGTCTTTGCCGGAACCGATTCGTGACGGGGAGGTTGCGACACCCCGCGTGAGCCGTGACGCGCCCTTCAGTGAAGAAGGCCAGCGGCGGCGCGCCGTTGCCGAAATGGAGATGCTGCAACATGCCTTGAAAGCATATTTTGCGGAATACGGCAGCTATCCGCCCGTGGATTTCATGGACTATCAGTACGAAAGCACGGATTCCAGCCATCAGGCTAGGCATGTGCAGGATTGGCTATCGGCGCCGGGACGCAAAGACCCGGACCATCCCGCTTTCTTTCCCGACAGAATACGCGACGAGGCCTGGCCGCCCGATGGAAAATACGGGCGCGGTCTAGGCTACCGCTACGGACTTGTTTCCTATCTTTGGCTCCGTGATCGCGGGGCAGGACAGTCGCATTGGTATGACCGGGACACGGATCGTGATCGGGACGTCAAGGATCGCTGGGCGCCGTTTCTCGAGGATATCAGGCTGTCCGTAGAACCCGTTGCTCATACGTCCACACCGGCGATGGGTACGTTTGCGTGGACGAATCTGCAGGCGACAATTCTTGATCCCTGGGGCCGTGCCTACCATTATGAATCCACTCCTCCCTTCGTGCGTTACCGCTTGTGGTCCACAGGTCCGCGCGGCCCGGATGATCCCGGCGATAACATTGTCATGGGATCCTGCGGAAAGAAGACCGCCTTTTGATTAACAGAATCCGCACCGCGCTGGAACGACACTTCGCCGGCGATCCCGTTGTGGACGAGGCGCTGGTCCGATTCCCGCTGCCCGAAGAAACGCCCGTCCGAACACCGCGCCCGGAAGACGAGATTTTCTAGGAACTCGCCTTTTCCGGCGCGTGGCTACTCTTTCAGCAGCCATTTCCAGGCGGGCAGCGCGTGGATGGCGATCCCTTCTTGCTCGATGCGGCTCTTCATCAAGCGTAATGACGAGGTTGTCTTTGGTTCCGAAATACTTCGCCGTCGCAACGAGCGGTTCGCATTCGCGTTTGAGCGTTGCCGGATGCGCCATGCTCATGCAAACCTGAATGGTCATAACAGGCTTGCCGTAGTCGTCGGAAACGAGGAAATCGACTTCCTGGCGTCTGCTGCGAGTAAGATAATAGCGCACTCGCCGATATTGCCGTCGCAGACGCAGGTAGACCATGTTTTCCAGCGCGCGCGAATAGGAGCCGTCCCAGACCAGGCTGTTGCGGATGGCCAAAGACCAGTCAACACAGTAGATCTTCCGACTTGTTTTGAGACCGATTATTAGTCGCCAACCATTCTTTTAAGACTAATTGTTAGCCTTGTCTCTGTTTCTTCGCAAGGAAAAAACAAGGCGATGCGAAAAAAACTTCCTTTGGAAACAGAGGTGCGAGCCGGCGTAACCGACGAACTTCCCGAAAAAACGCGTGAATATCTGCTTTGCATTTGGACGACCAAATGCAAGAGAATGTCAGGGACACACCTGCTGTCGTGGCGAGCGAATCGGCAGCATGGGGCGGAGCTGGGAAGTGAACGCCGTGCCGGAGAGACGATAACGCCCTTAGGGTTCGCGCAGAAGCAAATGGCTCATGGAATGTGGAATACCGTTCCAGGGCTTGCTGTCAAAATCCTTTTTCTGATCTGCGGGACAAGAGGTTGAAGCGTTTCGTATCGACTGTTAACCCCGTGAAGAACTATCAAGCACAGTTTCATGCCGGCAAAACTTTGCTGATAAACTATATTCGAATCCATAGTGATAAACACATCAAAGCGTCCATCAGCCAGCTTGATCAACTCTCCATCCTTTCGGCCAGCCCATCCCTGCCGGGGAACCGTCGTGACAAAATGATCCTGAATATCTCTAAGCAACCGACGAGGAAGACATTCATCCAATATGACATTCATGCCGTAGCAACCTCAAGCAATTCACATTTAACTGCTTCCAGAATGGCAACAGCTTGACTGCGTTTGACCGTGGGAAAATCATAGAGGAACAAATCTATCGAATCACCCGCCTCCAGACTATCCAATAGGTTCTGAACAGGTACCCTCGTACCTGAAAAAACAGGGGTTCCACCAAGAATGTCTTGCTGGGACGTTATGACACTTTCCAAACCCTTCATCATTTATCTCCTTTTGTTTGCAATGTTCAGAACTGTATCATAGCAGACGCCTGCGTGCAAGCGGAATCCGCAAGGCGGAAACGAAAGAGATTATCAGGGACACACCGTCTGTCGGGGCGGGCGGATCGGCGGCATGGGGCGGAGCGGGAAAATGAACGCCTTGCCGGAGAGACGATAACGCACTTATTGCGACAGACCATTGATTCGGGTAGCAGGTCACTCCCTTTCATGTCCCTGAGAAAACCCATCAGAAAAAAATTTTTCCTTTCGACCAAACCTTTTCGGGAAAACAGCGAGCATAGGGTAGACGGAAGCGCGTTGCCTATGGTAAACGGTCATGTTATGCGAACGGAAACCGATCAGGAACTGCTCGACAGCTATGTCGCCTCCGGCGACGAGTCCGCGTTCGCGGAACTGGCGGCGCGGTACGGTCCGATGGCGTATCGCACGTGC
>SLKS01000392.1 GCA_007134465.1 Kiritimatiellia bacterium
CTTTCCAGAATTGAAAATCCGCACGATTCGATCAACTCGATGACTTCCTTCTCTTCAGGAACATAGTTGAACCCGTTCCCCGATCTCAATATGTTCTGATATCGCAATACTCTGGCCAGGCCGTCGAGAGCGACACCTGTTCTCTTGCAATAGGCCGCGGCTTGTTGAATCACATCCTCCGTGGGTCCCTGATGGCCCAACAGGCTCGACACGATAAGCACCCCGTTCTTTCCTAGAACTCTGTATGCTTCTCTTATGGCTCTGGCAGGGTCGGACAAATTGAAGAGAACATTGACCGATACCACGACGTCATAAGACTCGTCGGCAAAAGGCAAAGACAGCACACTGGCCTGAAGTAACTCGACATTTTCATTGCCCGCTGTTTTCTCCGCGGCTTTTTCAAGCATGCCGGGACTGTAGTCTATTGCCGTCACCTTGTTGTTCCGACCCAGTTTCCTTGCCAGATTCCCTGTTCCACACCCCGCATCCAGCACCCGGCGGTCTTTGCCCGCCCATTCGGCCGCCTTGTCGGTCATTTTCGCGTATTCCTCCAACACATTGATCTCATCGTATGCCTCTCGCCCGAAACGGCTCCAGAAATCATTCCACCGCATGTCCGTTTCCTGTGTCATAACGATTCTCCTTTTGTTGGGTTCAGCGGGCGGCGAAGCCGCCTCAGGGTTGTTGTTCCGCCGGCGACGCGTAGTGTCGCAAGCCTGTTTCGTGATTTTCGCGAAGCTCGGATTCGGTCAATTCCCGGCCGTACAAGGCTACGATCAGCAATTCGACGTTCGCCAATTCTTTCACTTTTTCCAGGCGATCTTGCGCGTCGGGCGTTGGCGCCAGAACAAAGCAGAAACGGGAGTTCTCTTCCATTATCGAAGATGAAAAGAACCCCTTGGCGCCTGTTCCCCGTGTATACAAGACGGAGCCGTCCGCGTACCCAGTCATAACGGATTCGGCGTGGCGCGGCTCGGCAAGCGAAGAGGCATACTGGCGGGGACGGAGAGTAATTATCGTACAGAAACGAACGTTTTTCGTAACTATGTGGGGGCCGATCTCCCAGCGATACAGTTGCCGTGTTTCGCCCGTCTGCCCGTGATTGCGGAGCCACATTTCCGTTGTCAGGGCGCCGTTTGCGATTAACGCCCGCCTGATTTTTTCTTGATTTCTTTTCGGACGAATGTTTGCCGCGCCCATAACCCGTAGCCCGTCCGATGTCCATTCTGTGTTTTCCGGATTCCCGATCGTCAGGTTTATCGGCTTGCCGACTCCGGATACGTCGCGAACAATGTCGCCTTCCCCGGCGTTGAACAGATACAGCGCCAGCAATCCCTCGGACGAGCCCATGGGAAAGACGGTGGGCGGCGCCGGAGGCGAGACCACCGAACCTTGTCCCGCCAACACGCGAACGGAGCGCTGTGCCGCGCGATCGGCCAGCTCCACTTCGCCCTCCGTTACGGTAAGCCGGGTCAAGCCCGTAGCCGTTGCCAGTTCGAATCGCGTGCCGATAACCGTTGCCAAAGCGTTTGGCGTTTCCACGACGAAAGGGCGACGGCCCGATTGCGGCGCGACGCTGGCGGACAAGCGGCCCCGCTGGAGAGCAATGCGGTTCCCCGCTCGCGTTTCCAGTTTCGAATCGCCTGCCAGCGTCACGGCCGTCGTATCCGCAGCCCAGGCCAAGGTAGCGGCGCCGTCTTCCCCTGTCTCGATCCGCATGCCTTCCCGAATCTCGTCGCCAACCCGCAACGCCCATGTATCGGCGTCGGGCGTATCGTCCGCAAGGCGGAATGCCGCGCCGTGCACGCTTTCCACATGCGCTATGACGTTTGGCGCGGACGGCATTTCGAATCCCGATCGGCTTAGCCATAGACCGATGCCCCAGGCAAGCAGCAGGCTGGCGGCGGCGAGCCAAGGCCCGTAAAGACGAAGTGCGCGACGGCGCGCATGGTCGGCGCCAAGGATTCGGAAGCGGCTTGGCTTGGCTTTCGCATCGGTCATGACGGCATCCGCCATGGCGGCCGCCCGCGCCGAATCGCCGATACCCGCCATATGGAGATCGGCCAACGCCTCGCCGTTGTTCAGCAGAGTCCAGGACGCATGGCTCAGAATCAGGTCCACATCCTGCAAATCGGCCAGTTTCTCGGCCTGTTCCGGGTGTGTTCGCAGCAGGCGCAACAGACGCGCGGACTCCCGCATGCCTATTTCGCCGGAAAGATACTTGCCAAACAGCGTGTCTGTTTCCTTCATGATTGTACGGCTCCTGTCAGACACGCGCGGAGCTGTTCGCGAATTCGCATCATGGTTATCCGAAGACTTTCAGGGCTTCTGCCAAGCCGGCGTGCGACGTCTTTAAGGCTGATGCCTTGAAAATAGTGCCATTCGATCAAATCCTTCGCAAAATGCTTGAGCCGCGCCATGCATTCGGACAGCCGCTCGGTACGCTCGACTGGTGCGGCCCGGTTTTCCCGTGTTTTAGCCAATTCGATCTGAATCAGTTCCTGATATGCGGCGTTTTTGCGGGCCAGCGCGCGCAGCGCGCGCAAGGCTTCGCGGCGGGCAATCTGCTTGAGCCAAGGTTCGAGCGGGCGCCCGGGAACGAACCGATCCAGACCGCGATAGGCCCGCAAAAAGGTCATGTGCACGATTTCGTCGGCCTGATCGGGCCGCCCCCGAAAATAATACATGGCCACAAATCGGATCAGGCCCTGGTAATGAAGGATGATATCCCGGAAACGCTCCGTATTGCCGTTGCGGATATCCTCGATCGCTTCGTCCCAGTTTTCCTCGTTCTTTTCGTTCATGGTTTCGGTCGCCTCCGTTTCCCCCCTTGTAACCCGGAACCTTCAAAACGTTAACATTTTTCTTTGTCACTTTTCCGCCCGTTTGGGAACTGGGTGGCGGAAGGAAACCAGCAGCGAGTTCGCCACGCTGAGGATGGGGCAGGCAAGGAGGAACCGTGAAACCGTCTCCGGAACTGGTGCGACAGGTCGGATGGATGACGCCGATTCCGTCGGCCGACCCGCTTCTGCCGGCCGCATGCCCGATTGCCATGAAAGCAAAGCCGAGAGCCATTGTTTCGTACAGGAGACGCTTGCCATGAAACGATTCCACTTGTTCGAGCTGATGGATCAGAGCTGGTGGCCGGACCGATTCAAAAAAATGGAGACGGAATACCTGGGCGCGGCCAACAGGCTGCTTGGGCTCTATCTGC
>SLKS01000387.1 GCA_007134465.1 Kiritimatiellia bacterium
ATGCGGCGCTTGAGGCGGGGCGCGCGATTCTCGCATATTGAAATATGGGTGAAATGCGCACCCCGCCTCAAGTGCCGCAGGCGTTGGCGTTGGCGTGCTCGCAGCAGAAAAACTCGCTTATCTTAGGTCTAGCCCTGGAACAATAACAGGGGGCCGTTCAGGACTATCCCTGTTGATTCCTTTTTTCCGACCTATCGTTGTCGTTCTCGTCGCCGATCTTGCAGAACCAATGAAGGGAAGACCCTCGTGTTCGAGACTGCCCCATTATGGGTCGGTGAACAATCAGGGATGCGTCGGTTGGCGGATAAACAGGTTGACGTATGCGGCGAATACGCTACAAATGCAAAAGCTCATTCGCCAAGGAGGACGACCATGAACGACAAGGCGTTGCTGACCACGCCGTTGCATGCCTGGCATGCGGGGCATGGCGGCAAGATGGTTCCGTTCGCGGGCTGGGACATGCCCGTGCAATATGCCGACAGCGGCATTTTGCGCGAGCATCTCGCCACCCGCAAGTTCGCCGGACTGTTCGATGTGTCGCACATGGGCCGCTTCGTTCTGCGCGGCCGCGACACGCTGCCGTTCCTTCAGCGGGTTCTGACCAACAACGCCGCCGCGCTGGACCCCTGGCGCGCCCAGTACACGCTGATCCCCAACGAACACGGCGGATTGCTGGACGACGCCTATCTCTATCGGTTCGGCCATGACGATTTCTGGCTGGTGGTCAACGCCTCCAATCGCGAAAAGGACTGGGCCCATTTCCAGGAGCAGGCGAAGGCGTTTGCCGATCTGACACTGGAAGACCGCACGGCCGACGTGGCCATGATCGCGTTGCAGGGGCCGCTGGCCAAGCAGTTGCTGGAACCGCTGGTTGAAGAGGGAGAATTGCCGGCGCCGTTTCGCAACAGTCTGTCGGAAGCGACCCTGCTGGGCGCGCAGGTTCGCGTGGGCCGTACGGGCTATACGGGCGAGCCGATCGCGTTCGAGCTGTTCGTTCCGGCCGACCGCGCCGAGGCGCTGTGGAACGCGCTGTACGAAGCGGGGCGGCCGCTGGGCCTGCTGCCAGCCGGGTTGGGCGCGCGCGATACGTTGCGGCTCGAGGCCGGGCTTCCGCTGTACGGCCACGAATTCGGTCAGGATGCTGACGGGCGCGAAATCCCGGCTCTCGCCGTGCCGCTGGCGGCGCTGGCCATCAGTTTTTCCGAGCATAAAGGCCCGTTTATCGGGCAGGCGGCGCTCGCCGCGCAGTTCGAGGAAACGAAAAAGCTGAAGGAAGGCCGATCCACGGATCCGGCCGTGCTGCCGCGCCGCATTCGGCCGCTGGCCCTGCTGGACAAGGGCGTCGTGCGCCAGGGCGACGAGGTGCGGCTCGGCGGACGCGCGATCGGAACCGTGACCAGCGGCACGACGGTGCCCTACTGGGTGTTCGAGGGCGATGGCGCCACGGCCGTCATCGGCGAACGCACGGAACGGCGCGCCATCGCGCTGGCCTATCTGGACGCCGATATCGGGCCCGACTGCGATGTCGAAGCGGTGGTGCGCGGGCGTTCGCTAAAAGCCCGTACCGTGCGCTGGCATGGCCGGTCCGAAGCGCCGCCCTGGTTCCGGGCCATACCTGCGGGCGAAACCCGCGCCGCGTCGGCGCCCGTCCCGGACAAGGCGCTCGACGCCATCCGGCGCGTGGTCGAAAAGAGCCTGGAGAATCATGCCTGGCGGCAGAGCCGCTGCATGAACCTGATCGCCTCGGAAAACACGCCCTCCCCGCTCGTGCGGCTCCTGCAGACGACCGATCCGGTCGGCCGCTACGCCGAGCACAAGGAAATGCCCGCCGCGTTCGACCGGGAAGTGTTCTACTATCAGGGTACCGATTTCATCGAATGGGTCGAAGAGCGGCTGACCGCCGAACTGGCCGCGTTCATGGGCTGTCCGCTCATCGAAACGCGCGCGATCAGCGGACAGATGGCCAACATGATCGTGTTCAGCGCGCTGATGGACTACAAAAACCGGCTCAATCCGCGCAGCGAACCCGAACGCATTCGGCTGGTCATGAACAATCATATCGGCAGCGGCGGCCATCTCAGCGCCCAGCCCATGGGCGCCTTGCGCGACTATGTGGCCAAGGATCCCGTTACCGAACGGTTCGCCGTCGTCAACCTGCCGTTCTGCCGCGACAATCCGTTCCGCATAGACGTGGAGGAGACGGGCAGGCTGCTCGAAGCCTTCCAGCCGGAGCTGATCATTCTCGGCAAAAGCATGGTGCTGCATCCAGAACCGGTGGCCGCCATCCGGGAACGGGTGGCGGACCGCGAGCCGCGCCCGCTGATCCTCTACGACATGGCCCATGTGCTGGGGCTGATCGGCCCGCATTTCCAGCGCCCGTTCGAGGAGGGCGCCGATATCGTGACCGGATCCACGCACAAAACCTTCTTCGGCACGCAGCGCGGCGCCATTGGCGCCAATTTCTCCGAGCAAACCCCGTGGTTCGATTTGTGGAAAGCTGTTCGCCGCCGAGCCTTTCCGGGCATGGTCAGCAATCACCATCTGGGCTCGCTGCTCGGTCTGCTGGCGGCAGCCATCGAAATGAACGCCTTCAAGGACCGCTACCAGCCGCAAGTGATCCGCAACGCCAAGGCCTTTGCCAAGGCGCTGAAGGAACAGGGGCTCGACGTGCAGGGCGATTCGGCCGTCGGCTATACCGAAACGCACCAGGTGATTGTCAAGGCTGGCTGGGCGCAAGGCTGTCGCATGGCCGCCAACCTCGAAAAGAACAACATCGTGGTCAACTACCAGGCCATTCCCGGCGATGAAAGTTTCACGGTCAGTTCCGCTTTGCGGCTGGGCGTGTCGGAAATGACCCGGTTCGGCATGAAAGAGGCCGATTTCGAGGCCTTCGCCCCGCTCTTCGCCGACGCCATGAAGGACAAGCCCGGCATCGGCGAGGAGGTGGCCCGCTTCCGGGTCGGTTTCCAAACGCTGGGCTATTGTTTCGACGGACCGGATATGGACGATGTCAAGCAGCGGCTACTGAAGACTTTGTAGGCCGCGACGGGAGGCTTCGCGCCTTTCCGACAAAGGCACATTTTTCGTGTATGTTTTTGCCGGTTCCGGGTGGTCGCTGTTCCGGCCATGGGTTGCGGCGTTTTCGGGGCTCGCAAGCGGCCGTTCATACGGTCCCGCTCGCGGCGTTGCGCGGGGGATGTCGCATACCAA
>SLKS01000123.1 GCA_007134465.1 Kiritimatiellia bacterium
CTTCCGTCTTCTCCAGTTTCAGCCCGCGCGGATACAGGATGCGCATGGCGACGCGGCCGGCTTCCGTCTCGTCCATGGTCAGCGTCACCGGATCGAGCCCCTCCAGCGCCTTGTGGGCGAACGCGAAATCCGCATTCGCCTTCGTGCCGATTTCCCGCAAGGCGTCCGCCACCGGCACGCCGGGACTCGGCCAGTTCACCGATATCCTCGTATGCAGCGGCGTCGCCGCCTGCGCCCAAGCCGCCAGGGCCATTCCCGCGCTCATCCCAATCACTGCCAGCCATTGTTTCATGATGTTGCTCCTGAGTTGTTTGCCTGTTTTCCTTTGCGTTGCGAAGGTTGTTGATTGTTTTTGCGACCACGCAGTGGTCGCAAACGGGAGGGTAAAACAGCGCCCTCGCCGCCCGCCTCGCTATTCTCTTTGCCAGACGAACTCGGCGCCGGTTGTCTCGATGCTGGCCCCGACAATCAGGGCCAGGATATCCACGACCTCGCCCATGGGGATTTCCGGGATGGCAATGGACACGGTTTCCCGACGCAAGTCCGAATCCATGCGCATGGTGAAACTGGAATTGGCTTCGATCCAGTCGGCGACTTCGCCAAGGGGCCGCTCCATGAACACGGTCTTTTCGCGAGCCCACAGCAGGGCCAGATTCGGATCAATGTCGGCAGGTTCGGGCGGGCGCCCGGCCGCTACGCGGGCCGACTGTCCGTTTCCGATCCGCAGCTCGCCCCGCTGCGAGCGCACCGCCACTTGTCCCTGGAACACCGAGGCGTTCACGGCGGCGTTTCCGTCGGTCTCCACGCCGAACACCGTGCCGAGCGCCTCGATGTCGCCATGCTCGCTCGCGATCGAAAAGCGGCCTCTGCCCTCGGCTACGCGCAGGAACAGGCGTCCTTCCTTCAAGGCCAGCCGAACCCGTTCGCCGCGCGCGCGCCGGTCGAAGACCAGGCGGCTGCCGGCATCCAGCTTGAGCTGGCTGCCGTCGCGCAAACGGCAGGACGCTATGCTGCCCGCGAACGCTTCGTCGCCCGCGCGCAGGCGGTCGCCGGGCGCAAGCCGCAAAGGTTCGCCGTCGCGGAGCACGCGCAATTCGCCGGACAGCACGATGTCGTGCGGCGCGTTCAGCCAGAGCGAAACCGCAACGCCGGCCGCCAGCACGAGGAGCGCTGCCGCCGCCATGGCCCAGCGCGCGGGCCCCCGGCGCGCAGGGACGAGGCCGGCTTCGTGCGCGGCTTCCGACTTCATCATGCCGCGCAAGGCGGTTTCCAGCCGGATGTCGCGCACGTAGCGTCTCGCGAACGCGGGATCGTTCGCGAGCATTCGGCCAAGCTGCGCCCGCTCCTCGGCTGTCGCCGGTTGCGATGACACGGACCGGGTCATGCCTGCCTCCTTTCCTGCGCCATGCGCCGTTCCACGCAGTCGCCCACTCTTTCCCTGACTCTGTGCGCGGTCACTTTCAGGCCGCGCACCGACCGTTTCAGAAACCGGGCCAGCGTCTTGTACGAACGGCTCTCTCCGTACAACTGCTGCAGAATCAGGCGGTTCACGGCCGACAGCCGCACAAGACAATGCTCCAGCGCCGCTTTCACATCGGTCAGCGTGCCCCGCTCCCGTTCCTCGTCCTCGAACGCGGCGCCGAGCGCGGCGATCGCGTCCGGATCCCAAACGGTTTCGCCCTTGCGCCGCCGCCAGTTTTGCGTCTTGTTCCAGGCCATCTTGCGCGCCCAGGCCCGGAAATTGCCGTCCGGCCGATAGTCGCCGAATTTTTCCCAGAGCAGCAGCGACACCTCCTGAAAAATATCCTCGGCATCCGCATGCGACAGCGTCAGAGAATAGATGTAGGCCATGATATCGTCGCGCGCGCCGGTGAACAGCCGCAGAAATTCCGGTTCCCGGTTCGTATGCTCGTTCATGAACTTTCGGCCCTCCGTTATCGCAGGCGCCCGTGCGCCCGGCAGCGACTGGTTTTAGCGCCTTTTTCAAAAAGATACCCGTTTTTGCTTGTATGTTTCCGTGCTTGCCTCGCCGTAGGCTTTGCGGAGGCGGGTATTCCGCGCATTCCGTGGTAGAACAACAAATTGGGTTGCGGGCACCAGCCCGCCTTAACCTCTTCGGAGTTGACAATCTTGAGGAACAGCCAACAGCCAACAAGGAATATCCAAGCGAACAAGGGACGGACTTTGGATTATGGACCAAGGACTTTCTTCCCGTCTTCGCGCTTCGCCGGGCAAACAGGTTTTCCCCTCTCCTCACTCATTGTGTTTCAGGCGCGAAAGGTTAACATCTTTTTCTCTTTCACCCCGGATTTCTTCCTGACGAGGGTCGCGTCCTGATTTCCGTTTGTCACCTCTTTGTCGCCAACCGTTGGCCGACACGCTTCGCACAGGGCAATCGAAGCAGTTTACGGCAAAGTTTACGGTGGAGTTAGTTCCGATGCGGTTGACGGCAAAGTTTACAAAACAGACGAGATCGCCACGTCTCTTCCTCCAACGCAAACTGCCTCGTAAACACCGCCGATTCCAGCTCCGTCGTCGCCTTTGCCGTAAACTCCGGCGATCACTGATTACTGGTCACTGGCCACTGATCACCGGTCCCTGGACACTACATCGCCAGCCCGCCGTTGACGCCGATGACCTGGCCGTGCACGTAGAGGGACGGCTCGGCGCACAGAAAGGCGACCACCGCCGCCACATCCTCGGCCTGGCCGAGCCGGTTCTGCGGGATCAGCGGCAGAATGCGGTCGGTCGGCAAATCGCGGGTCATGTCCGTTTCGATCACGCCCGGCGCCACGACATTCGCCAGCACGTTCTTCTTGCCCACCTCGCGCGCCAAGGCCTTGACCGCGCCGATCAGGCCGGCTTTCGAGGCCGAATAGTTGACCTGTCCCGCCTGTCCGATCTGGCCGGACGTCGAGGAGATCGCCACGATCCGCCCGCGTTTTTCGCGCAGCATCGGGAAAAGAACCGTTTGCGTTACATGGAAAAACCCGTTCAGATTGGTGTCGAGCACCTCGTCCCATTCCTGGGCGGTCATCCAGACCATGAGGTTGTCGCGCGCTATGCCGGCATTGAAGACCAGCGCATGCGGCGGGGTTTGGTCGGCTTTATCGGCCAGCGCCGCTTTTACCGCTTCGCGATCGGCCACATCGAACGGCAGCAGTTCGCAGGCCGCCCCGCAGGCCTCAATCTCGTCGCGCGCGCTTTCGGCCGCCTCGCGCGCGCTGCGGTAGTTGAGCCAGATGTCGAACCCCGACCGGGCCAGCCGCAACGACACGGCGCGCCCGATCCCGCGACTGCCCCCGATCACCAATGCCAGTTTTCTGTCCCCGGAATGCTCTGTTGTCATAACGGCTCCCCATAAGGCGGGCCGGCGCCCGCAACGAAACTGTTGAACTTGGAAA
Source organism: Kiritimatiellia bacterium (assembly GCA_007134465.1). Taxonomy (GTDB): domain Bacteria; phylum Verrucomicrobiota; class Kiritimatiellia; order UBA8416; family SLMC01; genus SLMC01. Next base: position 3,405 of record SLKS01000123.1, read on the forward strand.
GAGCAGATAACCGCAAAGAACACAGAGAACACAAAGACGGAGAACAGCTTGCTGAGATGCGCCCTTATACCCGATTGGTGTGGCCGTGAAACTGCACAACTGTCCTTCTTTGCGCTCTTTGCGGCAAATCAACTACTCCACTTAGGTTGAACCACGCGCCGCATTTTGGCTTTGCCTTGCCGACCTAAATAGTGGAGGCTGAAAGGATGAGGGTCAAGAGGGAAAAGACCGGGGAAACCGTACGGGATAAGCAAGGCCTGTGGGGCGCGCGCCTGTTCTGTTTCGAGACGCTGCCGTCCACCCAGGACTGGGCGCGCGATCGGGCGGCAACCCTGAAGCATGGCGATGTCGTGTGGGCTCGCCGTCAGACCCGCGGCCGCGGCCGGTTCGACCGGACCTGGCTGGCCGCGCGCGACAGCGGGCTCGCCGTCACCGTTTTGCTCCAGCCCGGCGACAATCCGTTCCTGTCCGCGCCCGTAACGCAGGCGGCGGCTGTTGCGGTGTGCGGCGCATTGCAGGCGCGCCAAATCGCCGCCCGCCTCAAATGGCCGAACGACGTTCTGGTTGCCAACCGGAAAATCGCCGGCATTCTCGCCGAACATCTGCCCGAACACGATGCGATCGTTCTAGGCATCGGCATCAACGTCAACATGACCCCGCGCGACTTCGCGGCCTTGCCCGCATCCAAACCGGCCACCTCGCTGCGCATTGAAACCGGGGCAACGGCGCCGGTTCGCGCGCTGCTCGACGAAGTCCTTCGCTGCCTCGCCTCGGCGATCGAGGGCTTGGCGACGAATGGACCCGAACAAATCGCCGCGTTCTGGTCGCGGAACGATGCGCTGACCGGGCGCCGAATCCTTGTCGCCCATCCGGACGGCAAAACCGTCGCAGGCTTGTATCGGGGCCTGTCCCCGGATGGCGCGCTGCTGATGGATGCCGATAATGGCGAGCGCAGGGAATTCTGGAGCGGCGAAGTCGGCATCGTGCCGCTCTAGACCCAAAACACAGGTTTTTCGAACAGTAACGACGATAAGCAGCGATCTGCTCGACTAGCTTGAAATGGTTTCCTGTATGTGATGAATGTGTCCTGCGCGAACATTGTTCGCGATCTCGTAGGGCGAATCAACCGGAGCGGCAATCCAGGCGGCATCGGGCTTGATGTCGGAAATCAACTGATGAAAACCGCGCGACATGCGTGGCGCCTTCGTCAGCTTGCATTCAACCAGTATTGTCCTCGCGCTTCGCTTCAGAACCAGATCGACTTCCGCATCGTTCGATGTGCGTAAATACGAAGCCTGCCATCGGGGATTTGCCGAAATCAGATTTTCCAGTACGAAACCTTCCCAGGATGCTCCGTTCACGGGATTGGCCAACAAATCGTCAACACACTCGATATCCCGCAAAGCATGCAGCAATCCCGTGTCGCGAATGAACAGTTTGGGCGCCTTGACTAGTCGTTTCTTCAGGTTCGCTTCTGCTGGCGGCAGGAGCCGGATCATGTAGGTCTGCTCGAGAATCGAGAGATATTTGCGAAATGTGGGCACAGACAAATCTGCCGACGACGACGCCTTGCTAAAGTTAATGGACTGCCCGTGATAGTGGGCAAGTATTCGCCAGAGCCGTCCCATCACTCCCAAGGGAATGGAAAAGCCCAGCGCGGGGATGTCCCGTTCCAGAAAGGTGCGGATAAAATCCTCGCGCCACGCGAAACTGTCCTGATCGTCTTTCGCCAGCAGGCTGTCCGGGAAGCCACCCCTGTTCCAAAGGTCCTGCCATGGACAAGAACTCATCGTTTCGTCATGACGTAAAGGGGTTAGATCAATAAAAGCTATGCGTCCTGCAAGAGTCTCGGTGGACTGACGCAGAAGATCGCGCGATGCCGAACCCAGAATGAGCATTCGACCAGGCCGCCGAGCCCGGTCAACCTCCACGCGGAGCGCCGGAAACAGGTCGGGTACCGACTGAATTTCGTCAAGGCAAACCAGATGATCCCGGTGGCGTTCCAGAAAAAACTCCGGCTCGCTAAGCTTGCTGCGATCCGCCCGATCCTGAAGGTCCAGATAGACCCGGTCAATGTTCCTGTCGGCAAGAAACCTCTGCGCCAGCGTCGATTTGCCGCATTGGCGCGGACCAAGAATCGCTACGACGGGGGACCGGCTCAAAGCACGCTCCACCTCGGCCTCAGCCTTTCTTCTGATGTAACCATGCATAATAAAAGCCTGTTTTTGTTTTTTGCATGGATAAAATGCGATTATACTGATCGGATGTCAAATAGTTTATGGATTAAAAATACAGCTTGTTTTGCATGGTCATGTGTGCGAAACTGTCTTTTCCGTCTAATTCGAAAAGAAAGGCAAACCCATGATCACAGCCTATTGCCTGTCCTACGGACACTGGACCGTCATTCCGCATCAACTTCAGGAAAGCTTCGCCGACATGGCCGACTGCGGTTTCACCGCCGTGGCCCTCTCCTTCAGCGAAAGCGAGATGATGTACGCGCGCCGCGCGTTCGAGATTCAGGTGAATCTGGCGCATAAGGCCGGACTGAAAGTCCTCGTCGTGCCTAGTCGGCTCGGCAACCGCCTGGCCGGCGCGCCACTGATGCCCAGCCTGTGGCTGGCCCAGCATCCCGAAGCGCAGATCCCCGATCATATCGGCTGGACCGGGCCGATGGCCTGCGTGGAAAGTTCTGTCTTCCGCGACTGGATCAAGGGGTTCATGACCACGCTGCTGACCGACTACCCGCTCGACGGCATCGTGTGGGACGAGCCCAAGGCCGAGCGGCTGATCTCGAAACATCCCGAAACGCTGGCCAAATTCGGCCCGGAACCGACCCCCGAGCAGATGGAGGACGGCTACATTGACTTTCTGGACGACCTGACCCGGCACTGCCTCTCCATCAACCCGGACTTGTGCATCACCCTTTTCAACCAGAAAACATCGTCAGAGCGTTTTACCGCGGCGGGCGCGGCCATTTCCGGCATACGGTACGCTGGCTACGACGGCAATCTGAGTCGGCAAAGCTATTTTCATGAAGAGCCCGTATGGCGCAAGTACCGGCTCGAAAGCGCGTGGGATCGTACGGTTAATGAATGCGCCGCCGCCGGCAAGGGGACCTTCGCGCTTGTCGAAAACATGCTGATGCCCCAAGCCGCGATTCCCGAATACGAAGCCAATCTGGACGCTTGCTTGCAACAGTATCGGCCTGATCATCTGGCGCTGTACTATTACGCGCACAACAATGAAGATCCGGAAACGGTGCAGGCCATCACGCGCAGGCTGATGCGGAAGCATCTGTAGTCCGCGCTTGATTTCATAAAAGACGTTAAGGCGGGCTGCGTCCGTAACCCAATTTGTTTTTCTACCACGGAATACCCGCCTCCGCAAAGCCTACGGCGAGGCAAGCACGGAAACATACACGCAAAAACGTGAGTCTTTTTGAAAAAGGCCTTAAGCGTCGTCGGAATTCAAGTGCGTGGAAACGCAGACGCGCGTCAGCAGCCGCTTCTCGGCATGAACAAGTTCGTACCTTGCAAATAGGACCTGTCGTACGGCATGGGCGGGTACAAACGTTGCAGGCGGCGAACACAACGGGCGAAGTTTCGTTCCGCCATGGCATCCCGAAACGCGCGGTACACGGTACGGCGCAGACGTTTGGAGTCCGGCCCGCTTTGCGGAGCGCGGGCCTGTTCGATCATCCGCGCCTGAAGGGCCAGGTCCATGCGCAACAGCACGGCTTCGGCGCCGCACACGCTGCCGAACACTTTGGCCGGACCGACCGTCTCGAATCGCATCATGCGCTCGTAGAAACTGCAGTGATTCGGGTTGACAGTGATCACCATGTCGTCGGCCTTCATCACGCTGCGCGCGACCATGCCGGGAACTTCGACCATTTCCATCAAAATTTTGCGGTCGTTCGCGAACGCAGGCGCGATGGTCAGCCGCCCGATTTCTACCAATGTCCGTCCGGCGCGGCGCAACGTTTCGATTTCGTCGCCATAGATTTCCTCGCCCGGAAGCCCGAGCGGCGAGTCGGGATAAATGCTGACGGTTCCCGCCGGCGTTTCGCCTTCTTTCACCAGAAACGTGAAGGTGTCGGGCAGCGCGTCATGCGCGCTGTAGCGCAGTCGTTCCGCATTGGGCTTCGTGTAGCCTTTGGCTAGATACTCCTCGTAGACCAGGCGCCAGCAGGTTTTGCGGTCTTCGGCGGATGCGGCCAGAACCAGTGTGAACTCGTTTTTCGGCCCGAACCGTTCGACGACGCAATCCGCTTGGCGCGCTTGCTCGACGACCGCGCGGTCGGCAACGGTTCCGCCGGCCGCATCGATTCCCGCGAGAACTGCCGCCAGATCGGTTCCCCGGCCGCCTGTCCGACGTCCGGAAGCGGCGCTATTCCGGGCGGAGCGCAAGGCGGTAGCTATGGTGCGCAGATGGTTCACGGCATCCCCCCTTCTGTTTTGTTCGGTTCCGTTCATTGCCGGATTCCCTTTCATATTTTCGCGGCATTCAGCAGGCCGTCCGCCGGCGCGCGCTGCTCCATCTCGCGCCGATGCATGGCGGTCAGGGCGGGCAGATGCCGGAAGATCATGCGTCGGCGCAGCTTGTCGAGCCAGCGGACCAGGCCTCGCCGATGGCAACGTCGCGCGAAAGTGTGGCCCAGCGGATCGCAGTAGAACACGTGGGGCACGCAGCGCAGCCCGTTCCGTTTCAAAAGCACGCGCAGGACTTCCAACCCCATGATGCCTGCGCAGAGCATGACCGACGGGGCGAGGGCCGGCCCCTTTTCGCCTTCGATGTCCACGCGCGACATGTCGATGGCGCGGCCTTTCGGCAAATGCGACAGCAACCCCACCATGAAGCAGGCCAGCCGTTGCGCGCGCGTCATGTCGGGGCGAATGCCGAAATACTCGTCGAAACTCATGCCGTGCGGATCGAACACCTGCAGCGTAGCGCCATAGGCCATGGGGCCGGACGACAGAACGAACAGCTCTTTTTCGCGGGCCTTTCGGAACAACATCCGCCGAGCGTCCATCTGGAAGAAATCTATGCCGTCCACCACCACGTCCGCGCCGTTCAGGAAGGCGTCCACATTGGATTCAGTTACCGGCTCCTGAAACACCCGAATCTCGGCCTTCGGATTGATGTCGCGCGCCATCTCGGCCATGACCTCGGCCTTGTTGCGGCCCAGCGTGCTCGTGAACGCGCCTGCCTGCCGGTGCAGGTTGGCCGGCTCGAACACGTCGCCGTCGGCAATGATGAAACGCTGTACGCCGAGTCGGGCTAGCGTCAGCACATAATTGCCGCCCACCGCGCCCATGCCCGCGATGGCCACGGTCGAATGGCGCAGCTTTTCCTGCTCGGCTTCCGAGATCAGGCCGATGTTGCGGGCGGTGGCTTGTCCGTACAGGTCGGGTGTGCGTTCCGTCATGGCGTCCTCCTCTGCGCTGGCGCGCATTCCTGTCTCTATGGAGGACTTTCCCGACCGGCCCGGATTTGTTTCATGCCAGTTCGAAAAAAAAGGCGCTAGTATTCGAATGGCGTAATCTTCTGGTATTGCCGATGGAACAGCCACTGGAACGTGCACCCCTCCTGGCCTTGGCGGGGGTCGGGCCGTTCCATCGTTCCTTTGCGCTCCGTTTCCGGTATGCTCTCCAAATCCTTGAGGAATACGCTTGTGTCCGGCAAGGACTCGGGCGGGACCGAACGCAGATTCATGCTATGGATGCGCATGCGATCATCCCCGCCCAATACCAGTCGTGCACCGTCATGTCCCTCGTGATAATACCGGATAGCGAGAAGATATGGTTCGGAACGATAATCGGCTATCGAAACGATGCTGGATTCCGTAATATAGTAGCGCATGGTTATGGGGGGCGTTGGACCCCATTCGGCATGACGCGGCATGCGGATATCCGGACGATCAAAGCGGCTGGCGATAGCTGCCTGACTGGCATGATCATAATACACGGCGCCATGCGAAAACATCTCTTGTTTGGCATAACTCTGGACATCATATTCGAGCAGAAGCGGCAAGCCGTGAACGGGGATATTAATCAGCAGGTCCAATAGCCCGTCTGCTTCCATGCACTGTTCTTCGGGCACATGCCGCCATGAACCGCGGGCCACTTTCAGCACGTCGGGATCGGGCGGTTCGCGAAAATGCCAACTGTAGTTCGCCGGCATGTCGGGTGGCTGCCACGGCGCGTAGTCGAAGGGAGACAGTTTGGTCGGGCGGGTTTGAAAGCCCCAGCGGACCTCTTGATCCTGTCTGTCCGGTCGTGGGTCGGGCCCGTCCCAGATGCCTTTCCGTTTCTTATCCGGCAAGGCGTTTATCGCCTGCCGGAACACGGACACGTCGGGGACATCGCCAGAACGGATCGAACGAATACTGAAGCGGTTCAGACGAGTGCGATTACTCTGCAAGTGTAAAACAAGCCGATTGTTTTCCGGGGCGGGTTCCAGAAATATAACGTCTTCCAGATTGTCCTGTTTGTCGGTTCCGATCAAACCAGATTCAAAGACATAATAACGTGTTATCTCTCCAGCCCCCCATTGTGCGGCTCGTCTTGGCATCGATTCGGTTGGTATTGGACGAGCGAAAAGATTCCACAATCCTTCAGCCTTGTCTATTCGGTCGAAATCCACAAGTCCCCGCCCTGTGTGAACGAACCCCTTTTTATCCATTTTTGCAGGATCGACAAACGGTGAAATTTCATACTCGACGACAAGCGGCAGTCCATGCACCGGAAGATTGATCAGCGCTCTAAACATTCCCTCCATGGTTTCCATGCATTCTTCTTCGGGATTGTGCCGCCATTGCCCCTCGAACACCTTGAAGAATTCGGGATCGGGCGGTTCGCGAAAGTCCCAACTGTACTTCGCCTGCATGTCGGCGCCGAGCGGAGCGATTTGCGGATCGGCGCCGGGCGCGGCCATGGCCCAGTGCAGGGCGGGCACCGGAATGGTGACGTTGCGCGCGCGATGCGTGAAATCCACCGAGCCGTCGCGAATCGCCAATTGCGTCAGCTCGGGACGGGCGTCCAGTTCGAACCGGGTTCCCGTGACCTCGGCGATGGCATGGCGCGTTTTCACGGCGAAGGTCTGACCAGGCCGTTGCCGGGCTACGGTGGCGGTCAGCTTGCCTTGGCGCAGGAAATGCCGGTTTTCGCGTAGCATGGTCGAATCGCGGGCAGACACGGAAAAGACGGACGACTCGGCCAGCGCGATCTGTGCCGTTCGGTCGAGCCAGGCCAGGGCGATCTCGCTGGCTTCGCCCGTTTCGATGCGCATGCCCGGCCAGATTTCGTCGCCGATCCGCAAAGGCCGCGCTTCGGCGGCAGAGTCCCGAAATCCGAGCGCATGACCCTGAACATCTTGCACATGCGCGAGCGGCTGCGCGGCGGGCGCGCGGTTCAGCCACAAACCGACGCCTAAAGCAATCAAAGCCGCAGCGGCGGCAGCCAGCGGAAACAGCCGCAACAGGCGCGCCGGTTTTCTTTTCCGCATCCGGACGGATGCGAGAATGTCCCGTATGGCCTGACCGCCCCGAAACTCTTCGGCCAGTCCCGCGTGCAGGTCAATCTGCCGCACGAATTCCGTCATGTGTTCGGGATCGGCACGCAACCAGGCCAGCAAACGGGTTTTGTCCCGTTCGGACAGATGCCCGGCCAGATAATCGGCCAGCAGCCGATCTGCCGTCTGTTGCGGTTCCGCCCTCTTCATGCCGACTCCTCCTGCCCGCGCATGGCGTCGTCCACGCAATGGATCAGCGCTTTTCGCGTCCGATGCATCTGAATGCGCAACGCATTGGCCGAGAGCCCCAGCGAAGCCGCCACCGTTTCGCTGGATGCCTCGTCCGCGTAGCGCATCATCATCGCTTCGCGCAGCTTGTCCGACAGTTTTTTCAGGCATTCGCGCAGGGCCGCTTTCCGGTCGTGAATGGATTTTGAAATGCGCAGAACCCGATCCGAAAGCAACCTTTCCAAATCGTCGCCGAACACCAGCCGGTCGCGGGCCGCCGTGCGGCGCGAGTGCATGATGACGTTGCGCGCGATGCCGAACGCCCAGCGCTCGAAATGGCCGTCCGCCCGGAATGTTCCGAATTTCTTCCACAGAATCACGGCGACATCCTGCAACACGTCCTCGGCCGCTTGCGCACGGGGCACATGCGCCATGATATAGCGGCGCAAGACCGGTTCCGCCGCGGCAAAAGCCCGCACAAACCGCTCCTGATTGTCGGTGTTCTCGTTCATGATCAACTTGTTGCTACGGGGAACATGCCCCTGTTATCCCTGTATTTCCCGGTCGGCTCCGTTTTGTTTCACATATTTCGCGACTATTGTATCATCTTCGCTTCGCGCGGCAACCGGTAAAATCGCTTTCCGCGAAAAGGGGTGCAGGACACGAAAGTTACATGAAGACATGAGTGAGCTGTTAGGCGTCACGTCCCGACCTCCGAAATTTGAAGATTAGCAAGACAGAAGCGATTTGATGCAGAGATCGCGCGATAACCCAAGCTTGCCGGTTTTGGGTCCTTCGGGCTTCGTGCTTCTTTCGGGCTTGGGTGTTTCGTCATTCGGGCTTCAGGGCGCATCCCGGCTCCTGAACACCATAGACAGGCTCTCACGACCAATCCCCGCAGAACTGCCTTGCGCCCACCCCATGGGCGCTTGACTTTCGGTCGTGTGTTGTGCCAGACTTTCCTTGTTCTGTGTTTGGGGTGGCGCGGGTTCGTGTGCGGCGCCGGAACGGTACGGGAATGAACGGATGAGCGGAAGCCGAACATTGATAAGAAATCGCTTTTCAGGCGGCACGGGCACCCACCCGCAGGAACCGGTCTGAATGAGCGCTTTCATGGTGGAAATGTAGCAGGATCGGGCAGGTGAGGTCAAGACCGGCTTTAAA
>SLKS01000061.1 GCA_007134465.1 Kiritimatiellia bacterium
GCGTTGTCAAGGGAGTCGCATACCAAGAGTATAGCGACAACCCTTGACGCCTTGCCATCGGAGCAATCTTGCCGCCCGTTTTCTGCGGGGCTGCGCCCAACCTGTCCCGGCGTAGTTTCCTTGCGAAGCCGGACCGCGAACACGCCACGGGCGCCTTGCCGCATCGCCTTTCAGGCGAATGCGGCAATATATGTAGGAAGGCGGAATCCACTTTGTTTTACGGCCCCTTTTAGGGGCCTTCCTCCTGCCACCGGTTCTACCAGCGGCGCTGATTTAAGGGCTTTTGTTCAGAAACAACGGCAATGTACGGCGAAAGACGATCCCTGCGCAAGCTTATACGAATTTGCGCCGCCTTTCCGCGATTTGCCTTGCGACTTGACTTTCTTGCGCATCAATGAAGAATGCAGGTTGATTGTCCGAGACGGAGAGGGATTATGGGAATGGCATTGTTTCCGGCAACGCGCCGGCAGCGGGCGATGGCCTTGCTGCGGATCGGGATTCTGCTGGCCGCGCTGGCCGGCGCGCTTGGCCATGCCACGCGCATGCCGGGCCGTTCCCATGCAGGCTCTTTGCCGCCTTTGACGGAGGAGGAGAGCGCGATGCGCGACAGGATGCGCGAGGATTTGCGGAGGCTGGCCGGCGAGATCGGCGAACGCCATATTGGGCGGCTGCCGGCCTTGCGCGCGGCGGAAGCGCTGATCGAGGACGCGTTCGCGCAGGCGGGCTATGCGCCCGTCTCGCAGCCCTTCGAGGCGCGCGGCACGACCGTCCGCAATATCGAAATCGAACTGACCGGCACGCGCGATCCGGACGAAATCGTCGTGATCGGCGCGCATTACGATACCGTTCCCGGTTCGCCCGGCGCCAACGACAACGGGTCCGGCGTTGTCGCCCTGCTGGAGATGGCCCGGCAGTTTGCCGGGCATTCGTTTCCGCGCACGATCCGCTTCGTCGCGTTCGTGAACGAGGAGCCGCCGTTCTATCAGACGCCCGAGATGGGCAGTTGGGTCTATGCGCGGCGCGCGCGCGAGCGGCGGGAAGACATCGTGGCGATGATGTCTCTGGAAACGATCGGCTGCTACCGCGACGAACCCGGCACGCAACAGTATCCGTTTCCGTTCAACTGGTTCTATCCGGACACAGGCAACTTCATCGCGTTCGTCGGCAACGTCCGCTCCCGGCGCCTGGTGCGCCGGACCCTCGCCGATTTCCGTTCGCATACGGCGTTTCCGTCCGAGGGCGTGGCCGCGTTCGGGTTCCTGCCCGGACTCGGCTGGTCCGATCATTGGTCGTTCTGGCGCCATGGCTATCCGGCCCTCATGGTTACCGACACGGCGCTGTTTCGCTATGCCCATTATCACAGCCCTGCGGATACGCCCGACCGCGTGGACGTCGAGCGCATGGCGCGCGTCGTGGCCGGGCTGGTCCGTGTCGCGCGCCAGTGGGCCGGAGGGGAAGAGAGTGATCAGTGACCAGTGACCAGTGACCAGTAACCAGTGATCGGTGACCATCGTTGTCGCGATCCTTGTCGCGATCTTCGTCGGGCTTCATCGTTGTCACGATCCTTGTCTTGATCGTCGTCGCCATAGATCTGCTTTAACCTTGACATTCTTCCTCGTTGATGAAGAATGTGGGTTGATTATCTGAAATCGGTTGTTGCTGGAAAAGGTTGAAATGCCATGTATCGCTTTGCAAATGAACAGATTGCAAAATGGATTGACGGGGAAAGGCGAAAGCCTTTGGTAGTACGCGGGGCTCGACAGGTCGGGAAGACGTGGTTGGTCGAGAATGTGGCGTCAGCCCGTTTTGAATCCATTGTGAAAATTGATTTGGAGAAGCGGCGGGATATGCACGTCCTTTTTGGGGACAATCTCGATCCCAGGGTCGTGATTCAGCGCCTTGAACTCGATTCCGGTCGGCGCATTGTGCCAGGCAAGACACTATTGTTTCTCGACGAAATTCAGGCGTGTCCGCGTGCGATAATGGCGCTTCGCTATCTGTACGAGCAGATGCCGGATCTGCATGTTGTGGCGGCCGGCTCGCTTCTCGAATTCGCCTTGAGCGAGATTTCCGTGCCCGTGGGCCGGATTCAGTATCTCCATCTATACCCAATGACATTTGCCGAATACCTTCGCGGCATAGGAAACGAGGTCGCTGCCGAGACCGCTTTGCGTCATCCCTCCGAGGTCGAGGAAGGTCTTCAGCGCCAGTTGCTGAAGGAACTGAAGAACTACTTCTTCGTTGGGGGCATGCCGGAGTGCGTGAATGTCTATCGCGAAACCGTGTCGTTTGCGGAGGTGTTTAAAGTTCAGGCGGAGGTCGTTGGATCGTACCGGGACGATTTTTCCAAATACTCGCCACGGGTCAACGAGGCGTGTCTCGACACGGTGTTGATCGGCGTGGCGCGCCAAGTGGGCGAGCAGATCAAGTACACGCGCCTCGACGATGCGCACTCGGGTTCCACCAACCGCCGTGCTTTCGAACTCTTGTGCAAAGCCCGCGTGGTCCACAAGGTTGCCGCCTGCGACCCGTCGGGGTTGCCGCTGAAGGCGACCGCCAGCCAGAAGCGTTTCAAGGCCGCCCTGCTCGATATCGGGCTCATGCAGAACCTGTGCCAGGTGCCGGTTTCAATGGAATTGCGGCAGGAGGATCTGCTTGCGATCTATCGGGGAAGGCTGGCCGAGCAGTTTGTCGCCCAGGAACTGATCGCCAGGCATGCGCCGGAGATTTTCTACTGGGCGCGCGACGCTCGCGGCAGCAGCGCCGAAATTGATTTTCTTGCCGTTCGCGAAGGGCGTATCGTGCCGCTCGAAGTCAAATCGGGCGCCGGCGGAAGCTTGCGCAGTCTGCACAGGATGCTGAGCGATTACCGGAACTGTCCCGAGGGGGTGGTTCTCTATTCGGGTCCGTATGCCCGCAGGCAGGAGCAGCGTCTGACGTTCATGCCGCTGTACAGCGCGGCATCCGCAGGCGATCCTCGTCCCGATGCGGCATGACCCTTCCAAATTGTGGCGGCAAGCCGAGCCAAAGAGAGCCTTGACCGGTAATCAGTGACCAGTGATCAGTGACATAAGCAGTAAGCAGTGAAGAGTGAACAGGAGATCGCTGAAGTTTACGGCAAAGATGACGACGGAGCTGGAATCGGCGGTGTTTACGAGGCAGTTTGCGTTGGAGGAAGAGGCGTGGCAATCTCGTCTGTTCCGTA
>SLKS01000116.1 GCA_007134465.1 Kiritimatiellia bacterium
GCCAATGAAGCTTGCGACCTCACTCCTGCCCGCTGGCTTGCTCAAAGAGCCAGGGCTGTTGCATAAACCCGAACAAGCGGTTTTCGTGCCAGCAGACTGCGGTGATCGAAAGGACGCTTACGCCGATTCGTCCTGAAATTCCGGATCATCGCACCCCGGAATCAGCTAAACTGTTACGCCCGACAGTGTGTGTCCCTTATGTCCCCTCGGAAGATGCTTTCACCCGTTCCCAGAACAACTTCACCGGTTCAGGTTCAAGTTGAACCATGGCGGTGTATGCCTCTTCGCTCTTGGCCAGGAATGACGGCCCTATTATTAGTTGATGGTCGTCGCGTTGAAAGTTGCATATCCAATCACTCGGAATGGTCATATCGGAATTGTCGAAAAACCAAGCCGGATACCAGGCCGGATAGTCGATGTCGTCTATAATCTGGAGGTCAAGAACACCGCGAAACAGTGACATCGCATGAACCACATACTCTCGTCCGGCAGTTATCCGGACATTATGTGGCTGTCCGTAGCCAAGAGATGCAATGTGAGGCGGGCATTCTTTGAGGTTCACTTCGCGAGCCAAGACTTTCATGGGCAATGCATCCTTATGGTCGTGGTCCTGGGATCACGACCTTGAAGTCATCGATTTGTCCGGTTGTCTTGTACAGGTAATGCACGTTGATGGGCTCGCCGCCCGGTTCGATCATCTGTTGCATCTTGACCCAGCCTTCAGACGACGACCATCGCGGATCAGTCATCTTCAAGCGTAACTCAGTACCAGCGGCGGGCCGTGACATCGCCTGCTCGATTGCAAGTTGTTCGCGCAGATCGCGCGCAAGTGTCGTTCCTTTCGCAAGATCAGCCGTAGAACCTCGACCAAGGGCCGTTGTGCTCTTTGCGGCAACGACTTGGCCGGGGCGAACACTTAAATCGCCACCGAGGGAGATTCCTTTCGTTGTGCCCACGTAGGTTCCCGCTGCTGTCATTGCAGCAGCGCCTGCTTCATTGACGAGAGCGCTATATCTTGCGATCGATTGATATTCCGTCCCGCGGGAATCGTATCCCCCAATTTTCGGAGAAGCCGAAGCCGCTGTCGAGCAGGATGTGGCGCACGAGGTCCAGGTCCAGGGCGGCCAGCGATACCGTGCCGGCGCAGACGAGCCGGGCCTGGCCGCGATAAGCGGGCAGCGCGTTGCCGGCGTAGACCGAGCGCAGATCGAGGAGGCCGGTCAGCTCGATGTCGCCGGCGATGCCGGTGTCGATGATCAGGTCCGCGCCGTAGCGGGCGACGTTGCCGCCGTCGAAGGCGCCGTCGATGTCGCCGATGCGCACGGCGCGGTAGTTGGAAACCGAAATCAGGGCCCGCAGCGCGCTGCTGTAGTTGCTCTTCCTGTTCCAGGCTGCGATCTCGCCGATGTCGGCGTCGCCGGAACTGTCGCCGCCGTTCAGGACAATGTCGCCGGCGCGGACTCCGACCGCGCGGTTTCCGACGGTGTGCGTCAGAATCCGGCCCGCCAGAAAGCGGCCGAAATGATCGATGCGCACGTCGCCGCCGCTCCAGCCTTCGGTCTCGGTACGGATGTCGCCGGGATTGCCGGCGGCGTCGGCCACGATGGCGTCGCCGGACGAGTACAGCTCGATGTCTCCGGCGCGGGCGCGGCCGCCGACGGCGAAGGCGTAGAGATAGCCGGCGCGAACCGGGCCGGCGCGGGATTCGAGACTGCCGATGACGATGTCGCCGGCCCGGTAGTCCGTGCTGACGTACTCGTGCCAGCCCTGGGCGTCGATGCCGCCCATGGCGATCGCGCCGGCGTCGCGGATGACGATGCTGTCGGAGCTGCCCAGACGCTCGTTGCGGGTCGCGCCTTCGGGGTTGTGACGGCGGGAGCGAATGGCGGTCTGGCCCGTGCCGGCCATGTCGCCGCCGTTCAGGTCCAGAACGATTTCGCCGCGCGAGGTTCCGTTGGGCCGGCCGCAGAACAGCATGTGCGCGCCCAGATTCAGCCCGGCCTCGGCCACGGCGTTGCTGGAGCCGTCCCCGTCGCGGTCGGCCCAGGAATAGGTCCAGTCCGGCGACGCGCCGCTCGGCGTCACCGTGTTCCCCGCGCCTTCGCCGATCAGTGTCGGCGCGTCGCCGTCTATCTGCCGGTCCGCGGCGATGTCAAAGGCTCCGGCGCCGCCCGCAAGAGCGGCGGCCGCCATCAGCGCCAACGCTTTTTTTCTCATTGGCCTTTCCTTTCGCTCGAACGTCCCGCGATTTCGCGCGGACGCCTCGGGTTTGTGCCGACGGCGGCATGGAACATGCGTCAATTGTTGTGAATGCGCTACCTTTAAAAGGTTCCGATGTCAAGCAATTGTTTCGGATTATTTTCGGAATTTTTTTTTCGGCGCGAGAAACGGGGGAACCGGCCGGGCCGACGCAGGCGCGCGCCAGGGCCGGAGGCGGGCTCAGGGTTGCGGGCCGGCCTGCGCGGCCGCGCGGGCGGCGACGAGCCGCAGGGCGGATTCGGCGGGGACGCGCAGATGCCGTTCCGGAGCGTAACGGAAGCGTTCGAGGAAGGGGATGTCGCGTTCGTCGCCGGCCTGGCCGATGGCGGCGACGGCGGACATGCGCAGCACGGTCGGCGCGGCGGCGTCGGCGGCGGTCTCGCGCGCCAGGGCCAGGGCTTCGGGCCGGCCGTGGCGGGCGGCGATCTGCAGGGCGGTGGCGCGCGCGGCGAGACTGGCGTCGGGATCGGCGGCGATACGCCAGGCGTCGTCGGCCAGCTCGGCGCGCGAGAATTCGGCATGGGTCTCGGCCAGGCGTTCGAGGGACAGGAGCGCGGTGCCGGACGCGGGACTGTCCTTCTCCTTCGCCAGGCCGCGCAGCGCGTCGGCGAAAGCTCGGCGGTCGGGGTCCGGCTCGGCATGTTCGTCCGCGCCTTGCGGCCAGCGGCGCGCGTAGTAGCCGGGGAAGTGCTGGATGCGGTAGTCGCGCCAGACCGGATCGGCGGGGTCGGTCTCGGCGGCGGTTTCGAGGAGCAGAGCGGCCAGTTCGCGTTCGGGGAAGTTCTCCTGGGCGAACAGGACGAGAAGCGCGTCGTTGCGCACGGCGTTGAACTGGCGCGAGGTCAGTATGCCCGCCGGGTCCTCGGGCGCGCGCAGAAAGGCCAGCAGCTCGGCGATGTGCCCGGGGCCGAGGGCGGCGCCGAGCTCGCGCACGGCGTCCA
>SLKS01000073.1 GCA_007134465.1 Kiritimatiellia bacterium
ATTTTCGCGGCGCTGAAGCGGAACGGCGAGAATCGCACGCTGGCCGCGAAAGAGCTGGGCGTCAGCCGGCGAACGCTGCACCGCAAACTGAAGGAATACGGGGTCTAAAAGGGAATAACCCCTTGAATGTTTCCGCCGCCGAAACCGGTTTGGCGGTCGCGGACGAATGTGACGTTGAGCGTGAGCGTTTTCCCGCCGGCAAAGGCGAATTCCAGCGGCAGCGCGAGCTTGACGATGTTCGTGCCCGACGCGGCGTCGGCTTTGTCCTCTTCGTCCAGCGCGCTGCCGACGTTCTTTTCCACGCGGCTCGCATAGAGACCGGGCCAGAACAAGGCGTTCCATCGGGGCAGGGGAATCTCCACCCCGCCGTGCAGGATGGTTTCGTTCCGAACATCCGCGCTGCCGGGAGCCGTATCCGAAAGCGATTCGTCCAGGGAAACGTGACGGACGCCGACCCAGCGGGAGAGCGCGTCGTCCGATTCCCGCCGGAATTCCGCGCCGATCCGATGAAAGCGGCGCGCGAGCGAGCCGTTTTCGCCGGTTGGTTCGGGCGAATTCCATCTCCGATCGCTGCGCGTGGCGGTTCCGTCGAACAGCAGGCTCCATGGCGCGGCCAAAGGGACGATGCCTTGCATGCCGACATCCGTTTGCCGATATCGGAACCGTGTATCGCATTCGTAGATTTCCAGATCCAGATCGGGATTCACGTTCGCCCACAGATGCAGTTCCAGACGGTTCCAGGGCCGGCCGAGATAGCTGCCGAAAAAGGTATAGGGCATCTTGTGGTAATAGCCGTCGAACGACTTGCTCAGATACATCGCGTCCACGGCGACTGCGGCCAGGCGCAGACGATGCCGGTCGCCGGCCGTCCACTCCGATTCGAGATGAATGTCAATGTTCTCCTTTTCGGCGACGATGTCGCCCAGCGCCGCCAGCCGCCAGTTTCCCGCAGGGCTGATTCCGATGCCGGTAAGGAAACGCTCGTAGCGTCCGTCCAGGTCCTCCGCGCGCAGGAATCGCATTTCCGCGTCGAGCCAGGGCGTGAACTCCCATACGTTGCGGCATTCGGCCTGTACGAAAAACACCTTGCTGGCCACGCTGCCGAACGTGGTGCGAAACCCGGCGGGCCGGCGAATCCATGCCCAGTCGGCTTGCGAACGATACCGATAGGTCTCGCGATGGATGAAGGCGCGATTGGGATAGGAATAGGAACGGCCGGTCAGTTCGTCGCCGCGCCGGAAAGGGGCGGGTTCCTGCGCAAAGCCGGACAGCGCCAGCGTCAGCCCGCACAGGATGGCGGCGGCGCCTTGTACGTTGGTTGAATGGCGGGCGCGGGTCATGGTGTCGGCGGCGGGTCGTCGTCCCTGGGCGGAAACGCGTTGTACAACTGCGTCGTGGCAGCTTGCAAAGCGTTGATGATCGGCTGCTCTTCCTGTTTGCGCACGCGCAGTTCCTGGTGGATGCGGATGCGTTCGGCGCCTTCCGCCCGGTCCATGCGCGCCACGAGTTCGGAACTTTCGCGAAAGAAATTGTCGTAGCGCGCGCGCGCGGTTCTGTAGCGTTCGATGGCCGCCTTCTGGCCCGCGGTCAAGTCGGGGTTGTTCTCGACTTTCGAGATGTCCACCGGTTGAATAAAGGCGCTGCCGTCCGGTTCCCGTCCGCCGCCGCCGGCCGGCGGCGGGCGCACGACGCGAATTTCCTTCACATGATTGGCGAACACCGTCCTCTCCTTGTCGCCGTCCTTAAATACGAATCTCATGCCCTTGTAGGATTTCAGCAAGGCGGATTGGGAGCCTTTGCCTCCGCGGGCCATTTCGTAGGCGACCTTGACCGGAGCGTCCAGTTGCAGACTGCGCACATTGGTGCGGTTTTCGCGCAGCGTTTCGCCCTTGTCCGAACGGAAGACGAAGGCATCGTCCGAGAACCCCTCGAACGTGCCTTGGATGTTTCTGATTCCTATCGTCAGCGTGTCCGCTCGGCCCGAGCCGACGGCGACGAAGCACGCTGCGAGAAGCCATGCGCCACAGTGTTTCATGCCTGCCTCCTCTTTTTGTGCTTTGCGTAGCAAACGGGCGTAAAAAACGCAAGGTTCAAATTCCGGGCTTGCGGAAACAGGCGTTTTCGGAGAGGATGTTCATTTCATTGGCTAACAAAGGAGGCGGCGATGGCGGCAACGGTGGAGGATCGGCTCAAAACCATGATCGTGGAACGGCTCTTCATGAAGATCGAACCGGATCGCATCGAGGAAAGCAAGTCCCTGATAGACGAGTACGGCGTGGATTCCGTAAGTCTGCTGGAACTGGTTGTGGGTATCGAGGAGGAATTCGGCATCGAAGTCGGCGACGAGGATTTCAGCGTGGCCAATTTCGAGACGGTGTCGGCGCTGGCCGATTTCGTCCGAAAACGGATGCCATGAGAGAAGAGTCCGTCAGACTAGGGCATGCGAACGAGTGGTTGCACGGTTCGCTGCACGAGCCGGACGAAGCGGCGCGCGGCGCGGCGCTGATATGCGCGCCGCTGTTCGAGGAACGGAAATCCGCCCAGCGCGCGCTGGTGGAATTCGCGCGGGCGCTCTGCCGTGCGCACTGGCTCGTTTTGCGCTTCGACTACCGCGGGTGCGGCGATAGCGCGGGCGATTTCGACGCGTACTCGGTTCCCGACTGGCAGGAAGACGTGCGGGAGGCGGCGGCGTTCCTGCGCGCGCGCGGCCCGGATTTGCCCCTGGCGCTGATCGGATTGCGTCTGGGCGGCGCGCTGGCTCTGCGCAGCGCCGGCGCATGCGCGGCCGAAACCGTCGCGCTGTGGGCGCCGGCCCTGGACGGGCGCCGGTACCTGCGCGACGTTTTGCGCAGGAAAATGGTCAAGGAAATGATGGGACAAGGCCAGGCGCGCACGCGTCGGAACGATTGTTTCGAAGATTTGGAAGCCGGCCGGCGCCTGGATTTCGATGGCTATGCCGTGACCTCGCGTCTGTATCGCGACCTGGCGGCGCTCGTTCCGCCCGCGAACGGCGAACCGTCGCCGCGCCGCGCGCTGCTCGCGCATGTCGGACCGAACGAACGGCTGCCGACCGACCTGACGGCATGGGCCGCCGCGTTGGCGGCCAGCGGCTGCCGGGCCGATACGGTGGCCTTTCGGCTGCCGCCGTTCTGGAGCCTGATCGGCTATGCCGATACGGCGCCGCTTGCGGAACGGACAATACGGTGGATGGAAGAAGAGAGATGAACATGGAGGAGACGACGATGGAAAAGCCTTTGCCCATGGAATCGAATATCGTGCTGGTCGGCATGCCCGGTTGCGGCAAGAGCACGGTCGGCGTGGTGCTGGCCAAGCGGACGGCGCGCGGGTTCGTGGATACGGATGTGCTGATCGAGATGCGGGAATGCCTGTTGCTGCAGGAAATCCTCGACAACAGCGATTATGCGAACCTGCGCCGTATCGAAGAGGAAATCATCCTGGATTTGCATGTGCGGCGCCATGTAGTGGCGACCGGCGGCAGCGTCGCCTATAGCGAGGCGTCCATGCGCCATCTCAAGAAACGCGGTGTCGTGGTTTTTCTCGATGTGCCCTATGCGGAGATCGAGCGGCGCATCGTCAATTTCGATACGCGCGGCATTGCCTGTCCCGCAACCATGACGCTGCGCGACATTTACGAGGAACGCCTGCCCTTGTACCGGCGCTGGGCCGATCTGATCTACCCGTGCGGCGATCAAACGCACGAACAGGTTGTCGAGGGGCTGCTGCGAACGCTGGAGGCATGAGGGCGAAGAGGGCGCGGTCGTAAGTTTTATGAAAACGAATGAAAACGGCCTATAACCACCAGGCCGATTGAATATCCAACAACCAACTTGGATATTCCTTGTTGGCTGTTGGGTGTTCAAGAAGGGGGAGAACAAAAAATCTGCCGCAAATCCTTGATGAAACGCAGGTTGCCGCACAACTGGGGCAGAATTCTTGACAGAACGGCCAAAAGACGGAGGAGGAGCCCATGACAACACGTGTGCCGATGGATCGGCTTGTCGAGTTCGGGATCGCGTTGCTGAAAGAGCGCGGCGTTCCGGACGAAAGCGCGCGAAAAGTGTCCGAGACGATTGTGGAGACCGAGGCGTTTCGCCAGTCCACGCATGGCGTGGTGCAGTTTCGCTCGGCGCTCGGCGCGGGCTTGGATGCGCAGGCCGAGCCGAGCATTGTCGCGGATCGCGGGGCGATGGCGGTAATTGACGCCAACCGGAGCCTGCCGATTCTGGCTATGCTGCTTGCGCGCGAGATTGCCTCGCGCAAGGCGCGCGAGCATGGCGTTGCCGCGGTGACGGTGCGCCATTCCGGCTGGATCGCCGCGCTGGTTCCGCATGTCGTCGCGCTGGCCCGCGAAGGCCTGTTCGCCAGCGCGTGGGCGCAATCGAGTTCCTGCCAGGACTGCGCTCCGTTCGGCGGCATGGACACGGCCTTCAGCACCAATCCCGTCGCGCTGGCTTTTCCGACGCCCGAAGGGCCTGTGGCGGCCGATTTCTCGACCGCTACCTTCTCCATGGGCGCCACATCGGCCATGATTCGGAAGGGGCAAAAAACCGCAACCCCGCGCTTCCTCGACAAGAATGGCCAGCCTTCCTGCGATCCTGCCGTCATGAAGGACGGCGGTTCGATCATGTTCGCCGGTTGCGAAGCCGAAGGCTACAAAGGGTATGCGCTTTCGCTGTTCAACGAAGCGCTTGCCGTGGCGGCTGGCGGCAGCGCCAACAATCCCGACGTGCCGGGCAGCCAGACGTTCGGTCTGACGGTGTCGGATCCGAGTTTCTTCGGGGATCCGGACTATTATGCGCGGGAAATGAAACGGTTCATGGCGCGCGTCCGGTCTTCGCGCGTGCGCGAAGGCTTCGATCGCATCCGCTTTCCGGGCGAACGCGGCTTCGCCGCGCTCGCAGACTGTCGCGTCAACGGGGTTCCGCTGGACGAGGAAAAAATGGACATGCTCGCCGGCCTCGCCGCCGAATGCGGCATCCCGCCGCTGGAGTAGGCCTTTTCGCAAAGACACACGTTTTTGCGTGTATGTTTCAGCCCTGGATTGTTTGAACACCCGCTTCGCTCAAGATAACGAAGGAAACGAAGTGTGCCCGCCCTTCTTTGTTCTCTTCGTTGCCTTCTGTTCAACTCTTTTGGGTTGCGGACGCAGCCCGCCTTCGGCTCACGACCCTTCCGGCGGCGTCGGCATGCGGCCCTGAAGCATGTCGGAAACGATGTCGCGCGTATCCGCCGGGAAATCCGAGCGCAGTATCCACTTGGCGAATCCGGGGTCGTTTTCGACAATGTCGCGCAGGCGTTCGCCTTTGCGCTTGCCGAAATTCAACACGATCTCGCCCTCCTGCCATTTCAGCTTGCCGGTTCGGTCCGCCCAGCTCGGGTCGCGCGGATTGCAATAGGCGTCCAAGGCGGCGACATCGCGCGGCAAATCGTTGTAGCGTCGGCGCTGGCCCTGAAACACGCGGATCGTGGCCCAGACATCCGCCTCGGCGCTGTGGGCGTCGAGATGCATTTCCTGGCAATAGAACGCCAGCGCCGCCGCCAAATCGCGCGGTTCGCGCCGATGGAAAATTCGCTGAACGTCCACGACCGGACGCGTGTTCAGATCGGTTTCGATGCCGGCCCGCGTCAATTCCTCGACAAGCATCGGCACATCGAATCGCACGACGTTGTATCCGGCCAAGTCGCAGTTCTCGAACCGTTTCGCCACGTCGGCCGCGATGTCCTTGAACGGCGGACAATCCTTGACATCCTCGTCGCTTATGTTGTGAATGGCCGTGGCTTCCGGCGGAATCTTCCTGCCGGGATTGACGCGAACCGTCCAGCAGTCGTGCGTGCCGTCGGGCATGAGCTTGACGATGGCCAGCTCGACAATGCGGTCGGCGCGCGGACTGGTTCCGGTCGTTTCCAGATCGAAAAACGCCAGCGGCCGGTCCAGGACCATGTCTTCCAGGCGCGTTGCGTCCTGCGCCGAACGGCGGCGCCCGCTGTTTCCCTTTTCTACCATCGCGTATCTCCCGATCGCATGCCGGTTCCGGCCGAGCGTTTCGCGGCGCGCGCGGCGGGCGGGCAACATTTGCCTCTACCGTTATCGCAAGGCGTTCGCCATGTCGAGCGCATATTGACTTTTTCATGCTTAGGATTTCAGTATTTTAGGGTTGACTTGCCGTGCCGTGCCGCATAAGGATTGCGGCTTGAAACAGATGTGTTCCAGAAAGTTTAAGCAAGGAGAAACCCGTGTCCCGGCATCGCAGTTTCAAGTCGGCCAGCAAGATTCTGGTCAAGCGCAATGTGCTGAAGCGATTCGAACGCGTTGATCTGCTTCGCGCCCGCAAGGTGTGGAAAGAAGGCGATCGCGGTTATGGTCTGCCGAAGACAAAGCCCGAATAGCGCGCGACGAGGCGTGCCTGTGCTGGCAACGCTAGCCTGGCTGTGCTCGGCCTTTCTCGCTGTCGCGGCGAACGAGGCGGTTGTGACCGGCATGCGCGTGAATCTGCGCGCGGCGCCAGAGGCGACATCGGAAATCGTCGGGCAGGTTGCGCGCGGGGATCGTTTGGCTTTGGCAGGCGATCCGGAAGGCGATTGGCTGCCAGTGGCGATCCCCGATTCCTTGAGCGTATGGGTCTACGGCCCTTTGGTCAGGGACGGGGTTGTCCATGTGTCCAGACTGCAAGTTCGGGCGGGTCCGGGCATCAATTATCGCGTGCTGGGCGTTTTGGAAAAAGGGCGTCGCCTGACGGTGCGCGACACAAAGCTCGATTGGCTGAAGATCGAGCCGCCGACCGGCAGCCGCGTATGGATCAGTTCCACCTATGCGGAACCGGTCGCCGAGCCGCCGGTTGCCGTTTCGCCCAAGCCGGAGGCTGTTGCGTCTCCCGACATTCGCGTGGCGCGCGATCGGCCCAAGCCTAGGCCCGTTCAGGCGCGCCCGGCAGCGAAACCCTCGCCGCCCGCGCGAAAACCGCCCATGCCCGCCGACGATGCGATGCCGCCGGGCGGCGGTATTGTCGGCGCGGAAGATCGCGTCGGCCAGGCGACAGCGTTCCCTGGGAATCTGACGCCGGCGCCCGGTATGACGCAGGGGCGACAAGCCTCGTACGAAGGGCGTTTGCGCCGCACAAGCTTTCTTTGGCGTCGGCCTGCCGACTATCGGCTGGTTGGTCGCGACGAAAAGGGCCGTGCCGTCACGGTGTGCTATTTGTTGGATGCGGGCCGAAACCTTGACGCAATGCTTGGCAAAAAAATCATTGCCAAGGGCGCGGAATACTGGGTACAAGGATTTCGGTTGCCTATGCTGTTGCCCAGCAGCATTGTTTTGAGCGAATGATATCTATGCCGACGCCTTGCGACAAAAATAGATTGCTGATCGTGGACGACGAAACCAGTATTGTGCGTCTGTTCAAGGTCATTCTTTCCTCCGCCTTGCCGGAAACGAGCATTGATACGGCCTTCAACGGACGCGAAGCAGTCGAGAATTTCGAAAACGGGCGACACGGAACTTTGCTCATGGACCTGCATATGCCCGTGATGGACGGACGGGAAGCATTCGAAACAATCCAAAACTTGTGTCGCGAAAAGGATTGGGTCATGCCTTCGGTTGTCTTTTGCACAGGCTTCGCCCCGCCCGATTGGGTGCGAACCGCCTTGCATGCGAACACGAGCCACCAACTGCTCAACAAGCCTGTGACCGGCACGGTCCTTGTCGAAACCATACGCAAATCTCTGGCATGAGGCGGCTTTCTTCCATCTGCGCCATGCGAAAGCAGGCGCAGGCATGGCGCGACAGTGGTCTTTCCATCGCGCTGGTTCCCACCATGGGCGCATTGCATGCCGGGCATGCCGCTCTGATGAGAAGGGCGCGGCGTCTGGCCGACCGCGTGGTTGTCAGCGTTTTCGTCAATCCAATCCAGTTCGGACCCCGCGAAGATTTGGCTCAGTACCCCCGAACCGCCAAACGGGATGCGGCGCTGTGCCGCGACATGGGCGTGGACGCCATCTTCTTTCCCTCCGTCGCCGACATGTACGCTGCGGATCACAGCGTGTTTGTCGAGGAGACTGCGCTGAGCCGGACTCTGTGCGGCCGAACCCGGTCCGGTCATTTTCGCGGCGTATGCACCGTTGTGCTCAAGCTGTTCAACATCGTGCAACCGCATTTCGCCGTGTTCGGCCAAAAAGATGCGCAGCAAGTGGCTGTGGTGCGGCGGATGGCGCGCGATTTGAATTGTCCGGTGCGCATTCTTGTCGTGCCAACCGTACGCGAAAGCGACGGGCTGGCTCTGAGTTCCCGCAACGCGCGGCTGACGCCCGCCGAACGCGCGGTCGCGCCCGCGCTCTGGCGCGCGCTGCAAGCCGCGCGTCGACTTTGCCGGAGCAAACGTTGTTCGCCACCCGCCGTGCGCAAGGAGATGGAGGCTGTTCTTCGGGCGTATGGCCGGACCATCGCCATCGAATACATCGAAATGGCGGAGCCGCGCACCTTGCGCCCCGTTCAGACAGTCGGCCGAGGAACGCTGATCGCGCTCGCCGCCCGGATCGGAACCGTCCGCCTCATTGACAATGTCGTTGTCTGAAAGCGGCCACCCCCCCCAGTTTTCTTCACCGCCGGGGCAAGCCCGGCGGGATCGTTGGTGGGCAAACATGCGCCGCCAGCCTGCCTTGTGCCGGTGGAGGTTTATCCCGTATGGGCAGACGTTGAGAAGGGTGGCGGGCGCGGCTGCCTCTCAGCTTTTTTCACGCAAGCCTTGCGGGAGAGCGACAAATCAACCCGCGCTTTCTCAGCATTGAGAATAAATTAAGCTTGTTTATTTCTTGACATGTCCGTTTTCGTCGGCAATCATGCTACTAACGATAGATTTGTGCTTTTGGCCTGGAATAAGCTGTGAATTACAGGGGATGGAGTCTTTCCGGCAAAGGTAATGTTTTGAGCGACAATTCCGGCGCGGTGGGGGGGGAACAATGCACCCGGACAAAGCGCATAACGTGAAGGCTGGCTTCCGGCCATCCGATGGCTGGCCTGCCAAGGCGGGGTTTACGCTGATCGAGGCCATGGTTGCCTGCGCGATTCTGGTTGTTTGCCTGACGGCCATGGGGCGCACCATGGTCACGGCCATGCGCAGCGGGGCGATCGCGGAACGCGAGCTGGAGGCCATGCATACGGCGCGCGCCGCGCTGGAGGAGCTGGTGGCTGGCGGATATACGGCCATACCGCTCGGCACGCACAATCTCGCGAACAATCTTGGTTCGTATACCGTGACTCAGGAGCTTTCATCGCCGCAGGCTTCGCTCAAGAGAATTGTCATGCGCGTGAACTGGAACCCGCCGACCGGCGGCACGAATCACGTTTTCGAACTGACCACGTTTGTCAGCAGTCCGCTGCACCATTTCGAGAATTGACATGAACGCGAACCCGAGAGGGCTGAACGACGGCGCCGCATCGCATCCGCGTGCGCGCCAAGGGAACGCCGGTTTCACGCTGCCGGAGATTCTGATCGGCAGCACGGTGTTTCTCATGACGATCGCCGGCGCGTTTCTCACCTTTACCGTTCATCAGCGCACATGGCGCCAGTCGGAAGTGTGGATGGAAGCCGATCGCGAAGCCAATGCGGTTCTGCATCGGATCGTGTACGGAATGGGCGACCAGCCGGGTTTGCGTGCCGCCGCCGCCAATTCGGTGCAGACGACAACGAACGCGAACGGATGGGCGCTGTCCTACGCGACGGGCAGCAGCCCGAGCAACAGCATCGCGTACCGGGCCGACACGCGCGATTTTCTGCTTCTGCCTGCCGGTCGGACTGTGGGCGGCGGCATCGCGAACGCGAGCGTCGTATTGCGTGCGAATGTCGTGGTTCCCAACATGCCGCCGCGGATTACGGATGCGGAGCTGGCCGTGACCATTGTCCGCAGGGAAGGCCTGTTCGAGGTCGAGCGCGACTTGGAAACCATTGTTCGGTTCCGGAATTGAATCGTTTTGTCATAAGATGCAATGCATATGCGTCGCATCGTTTGAAATATGAAATTTGATATTTGCGATGCGGGCGAAGCCCGTATAAGGAGGCCGTCATGAAAACGCATCTTGGTTCGAAAACCGGATCCGCGCTGGTCGCGGTCATGGCGTTCACGTTGCTGGCCGGCGTCGTCTCCGCCATGATGGTGCGAACCATGTCCGCTCGCCTGCGGCAAAGCCGGGACCAGTTGCGCAACGAAAAAGCCTTCTTCCTGGCCGAAGCCGGCGCCGAGCAGGCCGCCTGGCGCTTGGCGGCCCATCCCGAAAACTGGGCGGCAACCATTTCCGGCGAGCTCGGCGGCGGCTCGTTCCGAGCCGAGATAGACCTTGAAACGGACGACGAGGGCTCCGAGATTGAGGGGAACATCCGCATCAATCCCGCCGCTTCGACCAACAACGTTTTCTTTGCCGTTTTGCCGGACAACTCGCGCATCTCACGCCAGGATTTGCAGGACAATGAGTACCATCCCGATTACGTCGGGCCGGCCGTGCAGGTGCGCATCCGGCCCATGGGCAACGCCAACGATCTGCTGGTGGACGGCTCGCCTTACGCTCTTAAGGTCAACCACACCTACACGTTCCGCGGCGATCTGAATATCGCGATAACCAACACCCAGCGGAACGCGTCAGGCAAGGCCATGGGCCAATGGTGGATCGAGCTGACTTCAACCAACGCCACGGTGACCAGCAGCGAGCATACGTCGGCCTCGCTGCGCAACCTGTCCTTTGTCATCGAATCGGAAGGCACGATAGACGGCGTCAGCCGCACCGTAACCATCCAGGGCCTGCGCCAGGCGAGCTGGGCCAAGTACGCGCTCTGGTACACGGACGAGATGGTGGAACTGTGGATGGTCGGCGGCGAGTATTTCGACGGGCCGGTCTATTCGCGCCCGCAGATGCGCTTCCACGATTATCTGGTGGCCGATCATGGCCAGACCCGCTTTTACGACCGGGCCTGGAGCAGCCATCACAACATTCGCCTTCTCAACAACAACGTGGAACCCATTTTCGATCAGGGGCTCACGTTGGATGTGCCGGTGGACACGATGGCGTCCATTGATTTCGACGAGCTGCTGGACGATACCCATGCCGACTACCGGTTCGAGGGGCCAACGGACATCACGTTGTCGAACGACACGGTTTATGTGACGAATCCGCGCAGGGCTTGGACCAACGAACCTGTCGCTCTGCCGGAAAACGGCATGCTGTATGTGCAGACGGTGACTACAGGACCGTCCGCCACGCGCACCGGCGATCTGACCGTGCGCGCGCCGGACGGGCTTCAGGGCCGCCTCACCCTGGTGGCGGACCGCGACATCCTTGTTGACAACCATATCCGCTACGCGAACAGTCCGCTCGACGATCCGGAATCGGACGACGCGCTCGGGCTGACGGCCGGACGCCATACGCGCGTGACTACGGCGGCCCCGAACGATCTGGACATTTTCGCTCATATCATTTGTCGGACCGGCGGGTTTGGCGTGGACAGTTACGACAGTTCGGCTCTGGGGTTCCGCGGGTTCCTGAACGTGCATGGCGGCATTGTCAATCACCAGCGGCGGCCGGTCGGCCGCGTGGACGGCCGCGGCTACGCCAAGAACTACACCTACGACCAGCGGTTCAGCAGGAATCCGCCGCCGCTGTATCCGACGCTGACCGACGCGTTTGTCTGGAAGGAGTGGAGTGTTCGATGACCTTGCTGCGACCGTCGAAGCATGTAGGGAACAAGAAGCCGGTTGCGGTTGACATGGGCGTCTTGGGCCTGACGGCCGGTTTCGCGGCTCTGATTGCGCTGGCCGTTGTTGTCCAGCCGTATTTCCGATCGGATGACAAAAGAGAAGCCGCTTCCGAGACGCGCGCGCGGGGCGCAACGGGAGAGGCAAGCCGACGCGTCGCCGACGGCGCCGACAGGGACAGGCCGACGCCGGGCGCGATCGTTGCGCCGCGCATCGAAGTCCGTCAGCCGCGTTTTATCGAGCGGCCGCCCCCGCCGCCCGCCGACACCGGTTCCCGATTCGAGGCCTTCGACGAGGCGGAACGCATGGACCGGCTCGTGCGGCAATTGCGCGAGTACGCCGCGCAGGCTGGCCCGGACGATCCCGCCGCCTCGTCCGAGGAAGACATCGAGGCCCTGCGCCAGCACGGCGCCCCCGTCATTTGGTGAGGGGCGCAACTCACTTGTGGCAGTCTAGCCGCCTTCTTCCGAGCAGCGACAAGAGGTGCGGACGAGGAGATTCTGCTCCATCGTGATCCG
>SLKS01000125.1 GCA_007134465.1 Kiritimatiellia bacterium
CGAAAGACCTGCCGTACGCTTTCCTCGTCCGGCACATGGTGCAGAGAAGAGGTTGTCAGCACGAGATCGGCTATGCTATGGCCCAGCGACGGAATTTCGCGCATGTCCTCCTGCAACAGGCGAATATTGTTCAAGTCCCGCCGCTCCGTCTCCTGCTTGAAATGGCTCAACATGACCGGCGACAAATCCACGCCGATAAATGTCGTGTCCGGATACAAGGCGGCCAGTTCCATCAGCAGGGCGCCGGGGCCGCATGCCATGTCAACCACCGTATCGCCGGGCCGGATCAAGCTCGCCAGTTGCCGCAAATGATGAAGCTGCAAAGCCGAGGTAGGGCCGCCCCATTCGTAGGCCTTCACATACGCCCGTACCTGGTCCGGATCGGTCATGGCCTCGTCCGGTTCGTTGATCCGCTCGCGTGCATGGCATGTTCTGTATTCGTTCCAGACGATGGACAATATGGGAAGCATAGCGAATCTCCTTGTTTGACCTTTGACAGCGTGATCGCGTTCACGGCGTATTCTGCCGCAAATGGGGTCGTTCGTGCAAATCCCCGCCTGGAATCATTTCGCGAATCGAATAGTTGCCGATCAGCACGCGGCCTTTGCCCACGGAAAACTGGACAAGAAACTGCTGTGTTTGATTGCTCAGAATGAAACGATGGGGAAATCCGTCGTAATACGAATTGGCCTTCACGGTCAGGCCGTTAACGGGATCGCTTTGGAACAGATATTCTTGCCGCCAGACGAACCATCGGCCTTCCCGAGTCGACCGCTGAAGAACATGATTCGCTTTTTCCTTTTCGCGAGGATCCAGCGGCAGGGTGAGGGGGGGGCTGCTTGCCTGGAAGGAAAAGCTTTCGACACCAAAGCTTTCGAGCGGCCGAAAATCGAATTCGACAGCGAAGGATGGGGCGGTCAGATCGGCCAACGGACGCATGGCCAGGATTCGGTCAAGGTCGGTTGCACAACGCAGTTCCATGGCGTTTTCGCTTGGCGTTCTGCCGGCGCCTTCGCGAATGCGAACATACTGCCATGCTTCGGCAATAACGTCGGTGTCCTCGACAGCCCTTCCGTCCGGTTGCCGGTACCAAAGCGATGCTCTCCACCGATCCAGCCCCCTGTCGAATCGGTCGCGGAAGATGACGGGGCCATCCACCCATTCGGCGTCGGCGGGATAGGTCTTGAGCGCGAACGCGGCATCGTCTTCGCCGACAACGGCGAAACGGCCCGCCGCCACGTCCAGGCTATTCCGATCGGCCCGCCGCGCGATGCGCACCAACCCCTCCTCCACATCCAGCCGAGTGAAGGGAATGGCGGATGGAATGGTTGATGGTTGACTGGAGGGGGCGGGCGTCCCGCCTTCGCCCAACCGTTTCGCCGAGGCATGCGGGGGGCCTGTTCCCCGTTTCCATTCGCCAACCTGCATGCGCAATCTCGTGCCCAGTACCGTGGCCAGCGCATGCGGAGTTTCGACCTCGAACGGCTGGTCGGGCGGTTGCGGGCCGACGGCGGCGCTCAGTTGGCCCTGGTGCAGGAACGACCGTTTCGAGCTTCGCGTTTCGAGCTTCGAGTCTGCGGCCAGCTCGACGGTTGCGGCTTCCGTCAGCCAGACCAGAGTGGCGGCGCTGTCCGCGCCGGTCTCGATGCGCATGCCGACGAGGATTTCGTCGCCGGCGTGCAGGGCGCGAGGGCGGGGATCGGCGTCCTGTACGCCGAACACGGAACCCTGAACGCTTTCGACGCGGGCGACGGCGCCATAGGGCGCAGACGTTTGCAGGGCTGTCCGGCTCAGCCACAGGCCGATTCCGAGCACGGCCAGCAGGCCGGCGGCAGCGGCCAAAGGCGACGC
This sequence comes from Kiritimatiellia bacterium, assembly GCA_007134465.1. Classification (GTDB taxonomy): domain Bacteria; phylum Verrucomicrobiota; class Kiritimatiellia; order UBA8416; family SLMC01; genus SLMC01. The sequence continues at coordinate 1,852 of SLKS01000125.1, forward strand.
CCAGCCCCGGAAACGACTGCGAATCGGAGCGCGTTTCGCTAGGGACGGCTGCGCGGCGCGTCGGGACAACAGACTCAGCAGCAGTCCGTCTATCGCCAATTGTCGGCCGTATTCCCGCATCGCTTCGTCATCGTCTTGCGGCGGAAGCAAACGGCTGTCTTCGGGGAAAGGATTCATGCCTGTCCCCCTTTCAGCCGAATCTCGACACAGTGACGAATCTCCGTTCGCGCCCGATGCAAACGCTGTCCGATCGCTGCCGCGCTGGCCAGCGTCCGGTTCGCTGCGTCCTGCAGGCTGAGTCCCTGCTCGTAGCACAGGCGGACCGCCTCGCGCAGCACACGGGTTAGCTTGGCGACGCATTGACGCATCGCCTCGAGTTTGTCTTCCCACGCGGAATCGGGTCGGTCGAATACCGTATAGATATCTTCCATCCCTTCAACGATTCGACTGTCCACCACCAGCGCGCGCCGGGCATGCGCCCGCCGGTTCATTCGTGCTTTGTTTCGAGCGATGCCTCGCAGCCAGGCGCCGAAATTGTCGCCGTCCCTGAACCGGTCCAAGTGCTGAAAAGCGGCTACAAGCGTTTCCTGAACAATGTCTTCCGCCAGATTTCGATCCTGAACCAGCGTTTGAATGTAGGTCAGGAGCATCTCGCGATGCTGCTGAGCCAAAATGCCGAAAGCTTTGTCCGACGTATGCATAGCCTCTCCTTGTTTCTATGTTTGCCGCTCTCAGTCGATACTTGACATTATTTTGAAAAAATCTTTTCCACGTCATTGCCTGAAACCATTGAATATCATGAATGCGCATTCCGCGGAATCATGGAATGATGAAATATGCGAAGAAGACAGAAAACTGACAGGGGAGAAAGGACAGGAGCGCGAAGAAATCACGATGCTTCCGCGTGAAAAACTATTTAAACAGACGGCACCGAAAACAATCATTGAAGGCGGAAGATAAGGAAAGCCCGAAGAATGTGGCTTCATGCCAGGGCATGGGGCGTCAGGCGGCCACTGTTCTTGTCGCCGGGCTTGGTGTGCACGGGAGATCTGCACCCTACACTGCCATTTCGCTGGCGCTGGACGACAGGAGAATGTATCGGTGGAATTCTGCCTCGCACAGGGCAAGACGTTGCCGGACAGGTTGTCGGTCAGCGGCAGCCAAGAGCCGGCATTAATCCCATTTCGGTATCGTTCTGTTTGGTTCGATCCCGAAATAGCGGGCTTCATGTTCCGGCATGGGCCGCCAGACGGCGGTCATGGCCGAAGCCAGGCCGGGTTCGCGGTCCGCGCTCCAGAAGCGCGGATAGAGCGAGCGGCCTTTGACGGCGTCGCCCAGTCCGCCGA
>SLKS01000082.1 GCA_007134465.1 Kiritimatiellia bacterium
AGGGCTGAAGGCGGAAACCTGAAACCTGAAACCTGACACCCGACACGCGACACGCGACACGGGAGGCTTGCGACTGTGCCGAAGGCGCAATTCTCGGTGGCTCCGTGTCCTCCAGCGCAGCGGGTGGTACAATGGTCCCGTCAACAAGGTCAATGAAGTCAATACGGCCTTAGAACAACGAACGATGAACCTGCCCGCAGGGCGACGAACGACAACGAGCCAGATTAGGGCGAAAGATTACGGCAAAAGATTAGGGTCTCTGTTCACTGTTTACTGATTACCGATCACTTTCTTCTCTCGTTCCGGCTCCTGTTAAATTCCGGAAATCCAGGGCAGCTATGGGCGCGGCCTGTTCCGGTCAGGAGCGGATGCGGGCCCAGGCCTGAACAGCCAGTTCCTCGAGCCGCTTGCGGAAGATGACGGCCATGGAGAGAAAGACGAAGCCCAGCATCAGCCATGTGCCGGGTTCCGGAATGTAGATTTGGTCGTGCAGCTCGAAATGGTCCAGGCCGTAGATCTGGCTGTCGTAACCGGCGCCCGACTGATAGGCCTGCCATAGGCCCACATCGGTGACCGACCCGAAATCGCCCGCCCAATCATCGGCCGTCCGTGTTTCGCTCCACCACGTGCCGCCATACAGGTTGGACGGCGAATCCGCGTTGAGGTTCGCATACAGGAAGTTCCAGCCGGACGACAGGCTTTCGACATCGAACGTGTAGTACCAAACATGTTCGCCTGCCGCTTCGAAATAGAGCCGCAACCCTGCCGGATGGTCTACGGCTCCGCCGGCGCCGGCATAGAAATCGAAGCGGATCGAGCGCACCGTCTGATCGCTGCCTGTCCCCATCGAAGTCCAGTCGCCGGCAAAACCGCCGGAAAAAACAAAATCGGCATCGTATTGTTCCGGTGCGCCGGGACCGGTAACCCTCAAGGCGTTCCGGCCGCCGAGCACGGCCGGATCCGAAAGCGTTCCGAAAGCGGCGCCGCCATCGTCGGCTATGATGTTCCAGCCCTCGGCGCCGTAATCCCAAGTGTTGGACACGATAACAGCGGCATCCGCCACAACGGCGGCACACAGCGAAAAACTCAGCAGCGTCGTCAGAAGTCGTCTCATGGATTCACGGGTCTCCGTACAATGCGATAGAAGAGCGGGCCGGGCAAGCCGGCGGCGGATGTGTCGAGAAAAGTCATGAACCCTGTTTTGTCCGGGATCAGGTTGGCGCCGGCGTCGTCCGGCAAGTAGTCGAATCCGTCGAGCAATGAATCGGCGCGCAGGACGGTATGGCTCCAGCCCTGGATGGCCGGCCAGCGGACATATACTCCTTCGTTGCCGACGGCCAGGATTTCGGCGAAGAAGAGCGCCTCGCCGATCGTCTCGTCGAAGGTCATCAGGATGGCAAGAAAATCGGTCAGGCCGTACCGTGCCGGGTCGGATTCCAGTCGGGCCTCCGCGCTCACGTCTTCGGGGCGGATCACGCCGAACCGTTCGAGCAGCGCGCGTTCGAGCGGGGTCAGCTCGGCCTCTCCGCCCGGCTGGCCGCTGCTGTCGACGAGCTCGAATCCGGCGATCGTGTAGGTCTGTTCCTCGATGCCGCCCTGGGAAATGCGGATGCCGAGCAGGCCCACGTCGCGAATGTCTTCCTCCCATTTCGCGTCGAGATCCGTGCCGCCCCGTTTCCAGCCGCCCTCGACACGGTTGAAGACGACATAGCTGGTCGTCCATACGTCGGCGACATCGGACATGTTCACATTGTCGCTGACCCATATGCGTCGGCTTTGGCGACCTTCGAGCACGACCTGCGCGCCGCCGGGCATATGCCCGTCGCTCATGACGCGAAAGGTCAGCCCTGTCACGCCAGCGGCCCGGTAGTCGCCTTCGAAGGCGCCGCCGTTGGCCACGACCATACCGGCCACGTACTGGGGCGGGCGGGTTGACGAGACGCGTTGCGCCGGGAAACGCATGGCGATGGCGCCGTCGTCGCCACGTGTATAGGTCACGCCGCCGTCCGTCTCGCCGGAAACCAGCGTGTTTGCGAACACGACGCGACCGCCCGCCGCCACCACCAGCAGCAGCGCGACCGTCGCAGCCGCCATCGCCAGTCTGTTCCCTGCCGTTTTCATGATCGGAACCCTTTTAAGGCGGGCTTCGCCCGCAACCCAATTGTTTTTCAACTACGAAAGACGCGAAATACCCGCCTTCGCAAAGCCTACGGCGAGGCAAGCGCGAAAAGTTCTATTGTATGCGCCTTTCGCGCCTTTCGCGTGTTTCGTAGTTTCATCCTCCGAAGAAGCCTCTAATCGCCCACTTGTGACACGGGCCATTCGGTGTCGCCTGCGGGAGACGCCGCCGCCCGATAGTACCAAAATCCCTGGCCGGTTTTCAGCACATAGCTTGCCGTCGAGACGCCTTCGTACCAGCGGTCGTTCTTCCAGTAGAAATCGCGGCGCACATTGTTTTCGATCACGACAATGCGGTCGCCGGTCTGGACGATATCGTCGAAGCCCCACGCGCCGTTTCCGTCCCAGTTGCCGCCTACGCCGCCGGAAGCGTTCGCCGCGCGCGCTTTCCATGGCCAGGCCAGCATGTTCCAGCCGAACTTCAATTCGCCCGGATCCGGATCCACTCCGTATATGGGTTGATCCGTCACGGCCGGCGCCGCGCCGTAGGGATAGAAGACAACAACATCGGCCGGATAGCGGCGTTCGATTTGCACGCCCATGCTCGCAGTCACGTGCAGAGCATCCGGGTCCAGTCCCGATTGCTTGATCCAGGCGTCCACATTCCATTCGTACACGTTCCATCCGTTCGTGTAGGCGCGCAGCCGGTCGTCGTCCTCCAGCCCGATCGCGAAATCGGCGCCAATATTGCTGTCCAAATGATCGGTATCACCCGCTTCGTACGCGTACGGCGGACGGCCCGAGGGGTTCAAATGGCCGGCCAGGCGATGATGGGCCACGACATTGGTATGCGTCACGCTGTTCGTCGCCCAGCCGCCGGACGTGTCGTAGGCGTAGGAGACGGCCAACGCGTCCACGTAGGCGGCATGCCCGGATTGTACGATCAGGTTCGTGAAATTGGGTTGCGCATTCTCACTGAAAGCCAGCGGCCCGTTCGTGTTGGCCTTGGTCAACGGGCTGCCGTACACGCCGTCGGTGGACAAGTACAAATCCCAGGTCTGCTTGTCGTAATCCAGATGAACGGCGAAGCCGAGCCAGGTGTTCTCGGGAATGTTTTCCGTCAAATCGGCCCAGCTTTCGCCGTCCAGCGCGCGCAACGTGCCGTTCGTGGAAATATAGAACACGGCTGTGTCGTCGGTGGATTCGGGAGGGATGTCCTGGTATGCCGGACGCACGTACAACAGGGTCCAGACCTGCTTGGCGTCCGTATCGGACACCGTTAGCGTAATCGAAGCGAAACCCTCGTCGTTCTCGATGCGCAGCGCTCGGTTCAATTCGATCTTCTGACTGGCTTGCGCGGTCACGGTTCCGTTCGCGGTCAGGCCCTGCCAGCCGTTGGTCGGGAAGGCGCCGAACGCGGCGCTTTCGAACCCTTGACGATAGGGCAGAACGGCGATCGCGCCGCCCGGATCGTCGGGATCGGTCGGATCCGAGCCCAGCAAAAACTCGCGCGCGTTCAAGAAACCGTCCCCGTCGTAATCGCCGAAGTCCGACTGGCGCAAGTTCCCGAAATAATGCAACTGCCAGGCGTCTTCCATGATGCGGCCCGACTCGTAGCTGTCCAGCGCATCGTTCGCATTGTCCGTTCCGCCGTCCGGTTTCACGGAATGCACCCACATGTCGTCGAAATAGGCCGCATACCCTTCGTCCTCTTCCGTGACGTGGTCGAGCGAGAATCCGTTGTAGGTTTTCACCGTGCGGGCGAAGCCCAGGTCGCGGGCGGCCAGCGTCCCGTTCACGAAGAGATACCAGCGCTGTTCCGTGAAATTCTGGAAAATGGTGACGCGAGTCCATTCGCCGGGCGAGATGGCGTCCACGGACGTGTTGGTCTGCCAGCTTGCGGTTGTGCCGTTGTAGGTGACGGGCCAGCCGTCGTCGTTGAAATAGAACGCGACCGCCTCGTTGCCGTTCAACTCGGGCGTGTCAATGTCGCCCATGAGCGGCTGCGCCCAGAGATCGGTCCAAACGAACCCGGCCGTCGTTCCGTCGAACACGTTCGTCGCGGCGGCGGTTTCGGGAATCTTCATGGACAGAGGCGCGCTGAGCGACTGCTCGTCGGACGCCATGACGCTTGCCGGCGCGCTCCAGCCGTGGATGCCATGAACAGGCCGACCGTCCCAGTACACCGTGTCCGCGAACGGCTCGTGCCAGGGAATCGTGCTGGGGTCAACGGGCGGGAAATAGGTGATTTCCGATTCCGCCATCGCCCCGTACACGCCCAGCTCGGCCACTGTGGCGCCGACCTGCCGGGTTTCGGTGTTTACGGTTGAACCCGGCACGAGCTGCCACGCGCCGGCGGACGCATTCCAACGAACCAGCCGCATGTCGGCGGCCGCCTTGCCCGCCGGAATCTCCGTATCCTTGAATTCGATCGTCACGGTGGGGACCCCGTCGGTGATGGCGACTTCGGGATCGAGCATGAATTCCGCCGCGCTCGGCACGTCGCGTACCGCCGCATGCGTCAACCGCGCCGCAGGCGACTGAATCATCAGCGCGCTCTCCGCGCTCAGGCCCGGGATGTTCACGGTATGATTCGTGTAGCGGCCGGTGTCGCCAGCCAGAATTCGATCCGTGCCCACGCCGAACTCGCCGCCCGCCAACGTCACATTCGTCCGCACCCCCTGAAACAACGCCCAAGGACCGAAAAGGAATTGGGCGGCGGGATCCTCGTGATCCTCGCGCCCCGCCGCATCGCCTTCGCCGCCCGGCGTCGTTTGGTATCCGTTAGGATCGGTGTAATAGCCGTCGGGGGGTTCCGGATATTCCGTGCTGGTGGCTGGCCCTTCCGAGTGCCCCCACCAGTTGTTGCGTACATCAGGAAAATTCTCGGCATCGGCAATTTGCGTACAAAACCCCGACGCCGCCTCTCGGCCTACATATGAATCGAAATTGTTGAACAAGCGGTTGTTTTGCACAACAATAGAAGCGGCCGCAGATGGCGCGACGCTATTCAAAGTTACAGCCGCATTGCGCGCACCAGCTGTACCGCTCCCTCCGATATCCGTATCGAAAATCTTGTTGTACCGTACAACGATGTTCGAGCAGGCCGCATCGCGAATCCAAATTGGCGATCGCATGTCGTTTTGAGGAACTCCGCCCGTGATGACATTCCCTTCCACAAGCACATTGGGGAATCTTATGGCCATGCCCGCCTGATAGAAATCGTCTATCTGGTTGTCGCGCAGCGTGGCCCCGGTGCCATGCCGCAAGAAGACCCCGGATTTGCCGGCCCAGGAATGGACCCAGTTGCGTTCAATGACGCTGTTCGTCGCGTACGTGGCGGAAATCGCGGTTTGATGCACACCGGCATAATCGCTGTTCACGATCTCGTTGCCGTACACAAGGCCGTCGTCGGAATATTTCAGCCGAATAGCGCCTTCGTCAGCGTCGCCTCTGAAACCGTTTAGGGCATTGGACAGAATTTGCGCATTGGACACCTTGTCCAGCGTGATACCGAAAGTGCTTGCCGCGCTGCTGTCGCGTATCACGAAATTGTTGGCCACCTCGACATGGGCCCGCGAAGCAACGCCGTCTGTGCGAATGGGGGTCAAGTACGCCGAGCCCGTGATCGAAAACCCGTCAATGACGACATGGTCGGACTGAATGTCGAACACAACGATAACATTGGCTTCGGCATCGAGAATGGTTTCCCCCGCGCCGGCGGGATTGCGGGGCGAGGGTTCGTCGGAACGGGCGCTGTTGCCGGCCTGCGCGCCGCGAATGGTCAGGCGCTTGTCCACTTCAATGGCAGACGCGATAACGTACGTGCCCGCCGCCACATGGATCGTGTCGTCATCCGCCGCTACGCCTACGGCATGGGCAATGGTGAGAAAAGGCGCAACTTCCGTTCCGGCATTGCCGTCGTTGCCGGTTGTGGCCACATACCAGTCGGCGGCCCAGGCGGTTGTCGCGGACAGAGCACCGCCAAGGCACACCGCGACGGTTGCCCAAGTCATCAGCAGCCGAAGTATGGCGGCTCGGGCCTTCATGAAAAAGAGTCTCCCATTATTCCGAGGTAATTATGGGTCATAACCAATTGGTTGTCAACAAAAAAACCGAATTTTTCTTTTCCTGAAAACAGCCTCGGCTGGCCGCAGGCAGGCACTGTGTCGTATCCAGTGGCCGCCTGTAGCCAAATGCGACAGCGAGACGCTTCGCTGACAGAGCTTTTTGCGCATTATGCGAAAATTCCTATGCAAAAAAAAAGCCTGGGGACAACACGGAAATCGTCATTCCCATTGGAATTCAACGTTATGAGCGCTCTCTGGAGGGTCGGGCTTCCGCCTTCGTGAAGCCACTACGGCGGGACAAGCCGTTCCGACCGCATGAAAGCGCGTTATTGCAAGCGTTTATACAGCATAAAGCATGCCGGAAAGACTTTACGGCGCATCGAGGGCACGCTTGAATTCGTCGCTTTCCCATAGGCCTTGGATGCGGCGGCCGTCGGGATAGACGGCTTCGCCGCGACCGTGTTTCTTTCCGTTTCGGAACGCTCCGACATACTCCGATCCGTCCGGATAGATGTAGCGGCCGCGGCCATGACGGCGCCCGTCTTCGAAATCGCCAGCGTATTGGGAGCCGTTGGCGAAGATATAGAGTCCGCGTCCGTGCCGCAGATCGTTTCGGAAAGAGCCTTTGTAGGTGTCGCCATTGGCGAAGGAGAATGTGCCGTTGCCGTGTTTGAGCCCGTTCGAAAAATCGCCGGCGTAGCGGTTGCCGTTGCGGTACAGCATCATGCCCTTTCCGCGAATGGCGTTGTCGGCGAATTCGCCCACGTAGCGGTCGCCGTTGGCGAAGGCCAGACGGCCGCGGCCATGCTTCATGTTGTGGCGGAACGGGCCGGTGTAGATATCGCCGTTGCGGAACAAGAACACGCCCTGACCGTGTTTCATGTCCTTCTCGAATTCGCCCTCGTAGCGGTCGCCGTTGGCATAGCGATAAACGCCCCAGCCGTGAAACAGGCCGTTTTCGAATTCGCCCTCGTAGCGGTCGCCGTTCGGGAAGGTCACGACCGACATCTTGCCAGGCGGTCTCTCGGGCTGGCGGGGCGGCGCATCGTCCCATAAACTTTCGGCGCTGGCGACGAGAGCGGTCATATCCGAGCGAATCGCGTCAGCGGCGTCGGGATCGGCCGGCAATTCAGGATCGTCGTCCGTCGCGACCGACAGCGCGACCGGCTCGCGGGCCGGCTCGCGGGCGACCGGCTCGCGCGCGACCGATTCCCGCAACATGGCCAATTCCGCCTCTTTGGCCGCCAGCATGCGTTCCAAGTCTTTCAAGCGCGTTTCGACCAAGCCAGCCAGCCGGTCGCGGTCGCGGGCCTGGTTCGCGGTCATCCAATGACCGAACCGCTCGAGGTCGCCCTTGAACATGGCGCTTTCGCGCTGGCGCGCGGCATGATCCTTCTGGACTTCCTCCCGAATGGTTTCCTGTTCCTGGCTGAGCGTGCCGACTTTGCCGGAAATCTCGCGGGTTTCCGAGGCGAACAGATCCGTTTGGGTCTTGGCGGTTTCGGCCAGCGCCGCCGCGCGGTCGGAACGGCCAAGCACAACGATGCCGACGGCGATGAATGCGACCAGGATCAGGAGCGTGACGAAAAAGAACGTGCCGCCCAGAAACAGGATCGCGCGCCGCGCGCGCCGTCGCTCGGTTGCCACATAGCGCTGAACCAGCGCCATGGTCACGTCGCGATCCAGCGGACGCGGCAGCGCCGACCCGTCGGGCGTGCGCGGGAACATCTCCGGCTCGTCGTCCGGAGGATGTTCGGCGTTCGTTGTTCGGCGTTCGTCGTTCATGGTTCGTTGGGTTAGGACCGCATTGACTTCATTGACCTTATTGACGGGACTCTTGTACCACCCGCTGCGCTGGTGGACACGAAGCCGCCGAGACTTGCGCCTGCGGCTCTGTTTCAGGTGTCAGGTGTCATCCCTTTCTCTTCCCTCGTTCTTCCTCCTGTTAAACTTTTTCTGCGTTTTCCGTGGTAGAAATTTTTTACTGTAACTGATCACTGGTTACTGGCCACTGATCACTGTTCACTGCCCACCGGTTCCACAAGCTGTCCGATCAGGATGGAGCCGGCGACCATGCCGTTGCGAGGGCCCGGCGCGGCTTGCAGCCGCAATACTTTCAGCAATTCCGGCGTCTGGCGCAGGCGATGGAGGAAGGTAATCAGGCTATTCAGATCGCTTTCGAAGCGGGCGATATCCACGACGAGTTCACGATAGGGGCGTTTGTCCGGCTCGGGATCGGCGGCGCGTCGGTCCTGCATGGCGGCGATGGTCACGCCGCATTCGCGCGCCAGCTGATCTATCCGTTCCTTCAGGGCTCCCAGCGCTTCGGTATCGGAGCCGACCTGTTGCAGACGCGGGCGCCAGGCTTCGTATTCGGCTTGGATGCGCGGTTCGGTTCGCAACATGCGCCGATTGTAGGCCAGCGCCTCGCTTTGCCGCGCGACATCCAGCGCCATGGCGTCCATTTGGTCGGCGATTCGTCGGAAGGCCAGACGGTCGGTCAGCACAAAGGCGACCGTCAGCAGGGCCAAAGCCAGCCCGATCCGTTCGCGCGTGCTCAATTTGTCCAGTTTCGCAAGCATGGTGGTCCGTTGTTCTTCGCCCTCCGCAAGCTGCGCATGCAGGCGTGTGAATTCGTTGTTCGCTGTTCTAAGACCGTATTGACTTCATTGACCTTGTTGACGACTCTGGGTGCGACCCGGTGACCGGGTGACAAGGTGACACGGTTTACGGATGGCTTTGCCCTCTCCGTGAGCCCCTTAATCTTGCCCATCGTCTTCCGTTTTCGTGCTTGGGTTTTTCAGGTTTCCTTCGTGCTTGGGTATTTCGTGCTTCGGACTTACCTTTCCGACCCTCTCTCTTCCCTCGTTCTTCCTCCTGTTAATTTTTCTTCCGCGTTTTCCGCGCATTCCGTGGTTAACTCGCATTTCAGCGTTCGGGTTCCGCCAGCGGGCAAGCGATGCGGAATCGGAAGCGACCGGTGCGCGAGTCTTTGGCGGTGGAACCTTCTTCGCTCACGTTGCGGAACGAATCCGCCGCTTCAAGATTGCGCACGAGCGTGCGTGCGTCCTGGATCGTATTGCCGGACCCAGCAAGCACAACGCGGTTTCGCTCCGCGTCGTATTCGATACTTTCGAGAAAAACGTCGGGCGGAATCAAGGGATGGATATCGGCCAGAATGCGCGCGGCCGAGTTGCGCGGGTCGGCATACGCGCGCGCCTTTCCGGCAACGGTTTGCTTGTGTTCCATGCGTTGGCGCGCGGGTTCCGACGCGAGAAATTCTTCGCGCAAGGCATCGCGCTGCGCTTTTAGGAGAAAGAAGCGAAGCGTGGCGAACAGGGAGAGGGCTGCAAGCGCGGTGGTCAGCCACAAGCCGAATGTGCCGAGCTGGCGCGAATGGCGCAGGAGTTCGCGACGCGAGCGTACGGTATCGGGGATCAGATTGATATCGAGTCGTTCGGGCGCGGCGGCCATGCCCAGCAAGGCGGTGAGCGAGCAGGCATGGAGCGCGGGTTCGTCCTTGGCCAGATCGCGCGGCCAGGTTTTCGCATTCGACAGCAGATCGCGCGTTTCGCAGGGCAGCCCCAGGCCGTCGGCAAGCCATTCGCCGAGGCCGGGCAGCCGGGCGCCGGTGACGGTCAGGCTGCGGGGCGCGTGGTCGGGCGATTCCGCGCGATGCCGTTCCAGCGAGCGCAGAATTTCCTCGAGCAGTTTCGGGCGGGTTTCTTCGGCATTCGTCGCAAGCTGGTCGGCGCCGAGCCGGATACTGCGGCTGTGGCTCGGTTGTCGGTTGGCCACAACCACGAATTCGGCGCTGTCGGCGTCCACATCCAGCCAGGCGACCGGTTCGCCGGTTTTTTTCGGAACAGCGAGCTCGCTGGCGGCCAGCAATCCTTCGGTGCCGAGCGTCATGCGTTCGGGTTCGAGCCCGGCCTCCTCGAAGATATGGAAACGCTGGCGCAAGGCGCTGCGTTGCGCGATCACCAGCAGCACGCGCGTATAACCGGGCCGTTGCGAGCCGGCCAGTCGGTAATCGTAGAGGATTTCCTCTTTCGAGTAAGGGGTTTGGCGGAGGGCCTGAAAATCCACCATATCGGCGAGTTCGGCAGGGTTGACCGAGGGCAGATCCAAAGCGTGCACAGTGGCCAGCGAACGCGGCAGACAGGCCAGAACCGGCAGCTTGCGGGCTTTCCACGATTTCAGCGTGGCGGCGATTTCGGTGGCGAGATCGTCGGACACGCGTTCGTATCGGGAGACATGCGCCCGGTCCAGCCGAATGCCCGATCGCGAAACGGAGCCAACCAGCATTTTGAGACTACGGGCCCCGATTTCGATGGCCAGAACCGGCCGTCCCCCGCGCGCCCGCATTGAATCATTGCTCATGCCAGTCCACTCTCGCCATGCGTTGCCGGTCCAGTACGAACGCGATGCGTCGCATGGCACGGCCTTCTTCCGTATCGAGGGCGCCTGTCCAGCCCTGCGCCTCCCCGCTGAAGTGCGAAGACTGCAGCGTAGCGCCGGCCAGCATGGCGCGCAAAACGGTTCGCTCGCCTGCGGACAGCGCCCCGCCTTGCTCCAACGCCTTGCGGATGCCGGTTTCGCTGGCTGTCTCGAAAGCCTGTCCCGCTTCCCGAAAGCGGATCAGCCTGCGCACCAGCGATTCCCGTGCCGCCGCGTCGCCGGCCCGACTGCTGTCGGCCAGCGCAAGCAGAACCGCGCGCGGCGCCGCATTCACATTGATCTTTCCGGTCCCGTAAAGCGTCGCATAGTGACGCACGCGTTCGAAGGTGTCCGGGCTCATGCCCGGAACCAGCAACAGCTCGTGCAACGACGCGAACGGCCCGATCTCCCTATCCCTGCCTTGAATAGGGTCGCCATAGTAGTGGGCTGACGCGCCATTTGTCAACTCCGTATCGGGCTCGCCGCGTTCGGCGAGAATCCGGCGCGCCAGCGTATCGGCGGCGCCGCTGTCCAAGCCGCCGGCGCCGCGCAGCAGCGCGGCCAGCAGCTCGCGGCCGGCCTTGTTGACGTTCACCTTGCTTTCTTCTCCGATCACCCCGTAGCCAATGGCCATCGAGCCGTCGGCGAGCGGGGTCCGATAGATCACGGAGAAGCGGGCGTCGTCAACCGACACGTCGCGGAATCGCGCTTCGTCGTTCATGAGCCCGTCCCATTCGGCGGGCAGCTCGGCCAGCGCCATCAGGGCATGGTCCGCGCCAGCACGCGCCGCTTCGTAAGCCGCGCGGTCGTCGCGCAACGCGCGCGTGAACCGCATCAGTCCGTTCACACGCGCGTTCACGGCCACGGCCAGCGCCGACAGGAAGAACAGCGTCCAGAGCGCCAGCACCAGCACGCTGCCCGCGCGCGCCGACGTACCGCGCTTCCATACCCGCTCTCTTCCGCAATCAACACTCACGGCCATTCTCCCGTTCCCGCCTAACAGCCAGGTCGCTCGTTATAGGCTCCCGTCATCCGTAGTCGTCGCCGTAGTCGTCCACCGGAAGAACCCAGGCTCGGGCGACGACTACGGCGACGACTACGGATCACGATTCCCTCGCGCCATTTCTATCCGGCTTCTTTCGCCAACAGCGGACCCCGCCATGCATCGTAGCGTTTCCCGCAGGGGATGACCCGGCGACCCGGTGACGGGATGACACGGTTTTCGCTCTGCGCCCCCCTAAGGCGGGCTTCGCCCGCATCCCATATCTCAAATTTCATATTTCAAATCACAAGCAATCGTTCGCCATCTACCTTCATATCCACAGATTCCGCTGAAGAGTTGTCTTTCGCCCTAATCTTTTCCGAAAAGCCCATAGTCCTTTAACACGAACAGCTTCTTCCGCCCCTCAGGTTTCCGCCCTCTCTCTACCCTCGTTCTTCCTCCTGTCAAACTCTTCCACGAGCCTACAAACGCACGAACTAACGATCCGCGCTGTTCCCCCTCGTTGTCACGTCCTGATTTCCGTTTGACACTTTTTGGTTGTTAATAGAGATGGTTTTCATAACACAGACTTCCGAGGCAGAGCGGAGACCAGGCCCCCGGCGTGGGCCGAGGCCGACGCTGC
>SLKS01000329.1 GCA_007134465.1 Kiritimatiellia bacterium
ACCCCACCCCACTTTTTTGATATGAACGGCACCTGAGAATCGGCGCTTTACTTTATGGCAGGATTCGCAGCAAAACAAATGGCGGCAATACTCGACCTGACAACCGCCAGGATAGGACAGCTGGCCAAAGAGGGCGTGATAAGCAGGCTGCCTGACGGCAAGTATCCCCCCGAGGCCGTTACTCAATACATCCGCTACCTGCGATCATCAAAGCAGCGAGATAGCGAAGACGACAGCAAACTAAGCCGCGACTACCTGATAGCGAAAACAGAATACACCAAGTCGCAGAACGTAAAACTGAAGCGGCAGTTGTCCCTTGACGCTGGCAAACTGATCCGGGCCGACTACCTTGACGGTATCCTGCTCACATTCCTGAGACATTTTGAGGCACAGACAGACTGGATCAGGCAAAACCGCACAGGCGATCATGAGTTGCTCAAGGCGCATATCGCTTCAGTGAAAGGGGCGCAGCGCGAATGCCATGCAAACAAGATGGTAGAAGGGGGCGGCATAGATGACATCTAGCGCGATAGACAGACACGCCAACAGGGTGTCAGCCAAGCGAGAGGTGCGAACGCTCAAGCAGTTTGTGCAGGATACAATAATAATTCCCAGCGGCAGGTCGCGCGGGCGATACTTCGATTGTGACACCCAGCCGTTCACACACTTGTTTTTCGATACGGTTGACGCGTCGCTGCAAGGCACCGGCAAAAAGTATTTTCGGGTCGCAACAACAGGGCCGACACAGACCGGCAAGACCACCATAGCGCTTACGTGCCCGATCCTGTACCACCTTTTCGAGTTGCGCGAGGATGTAGGGCTGGGCATCCCAACGATGGACATGAGCATGAAAAAGTGGACAAAAGACTTCCTGCCGATAATAGAGGCGAGCGCACTGGCACGATACCTTCCTGACAAGGGGCGCGGGTCAAAGGAGGGCGCCTACTTCGTGGGGGCCATATTCAAGAATGGGGCGGCGCTTGAGGTCTTGCCCGCCGGCGGCGGCGATAAGCAACGCGCATCGCTTACCATGCGCGTGCTGGCGGCGACAGAGATAGACGGCTACCAGAGGCGCAGCGAATCAAAAGAGGGTTCTGTTCTTTCGCAAATGGAAGGGCGGCTACAGTCTTACAGCGTGCGCGACCGGCACATATACCTGGAATGTACGACCACGGTAGAGGATGGTCCGATATGGCAAGAATACATAGGCGGCAGCATGTCATCTATATTGCTTCCCTGCCCATGGTGCAATGAGTATGTGACCCTTGAGAGAAAAGACTTTCGCGGATGGCAGGAGGCAAAGTCAGATACTGAGGCGATGGAAAAGGCGCGATTTCATTGCAGCGAATGCGGGAAGCCGTGGGAAGAGGAGCAGCGCGTACAGGCAAACCGCAAAGGCATCTTGCATCACGCAAACGAAAGCACTACCTTTTCTTTTCGATGGAGCGCCGTAAACAACCTGCTTTTGAAGACAGAGGATATAGCGGCGGCTGAATGGAAAGCAACGCGCCGCGTAGACCGCGACAACGCCGAAAGAGAGATGTGCCAGATGTGGTGGGCCGTGCCGTATGAAGACCCCGAAGAAGACCAGGACGTCATCAACCTTGACGACATCGCACCGCAGATATTATACCGGCGCGGCGAGATTCCGCCGTGGGCACAGTACGTGACATTCGGCATGGACGTCGGCTACAAGCGCTTCCATTGGGTGCTGGTCGCGTGGAAAAAAGACGCAACCGGCCACGTAATAGACTACGGCCAGATAGGCACCCCACACGAGAGCCTGGGCCATGAGGACGCGGTGCGTGCTGGCATGACCGGCGACTTCCCGCGCCTGGTATCAGGCTTGCGCATTGACTGCGGGCTGATCGACAGCAACTGGCTGCCAGACGTTGTGCGCCCGTATTGCAAGGGCAAATTCTTTCCAGCGGTCGGCGTGGGCAAAACGAATTCATTCCGCAAACTGGCCAGGTACTACAGGGCGCCGGACAGCACGGCAAAAAGTAAGGGCGGGCGGTCTACGCGAGTACTGAAAATCGGCGAGGCGTGGCACTTGTTACGCCGGTATCCCGACAAGGGGCCGCCGTTCAAGGTGATCGAGCACGACGTTGACTTCGGCAAGACCTGGGTTCACCTTCGGCTGGCAACGCCCGCAGATACGCCAGGTGCGCTGTCGTTCTTCGACACGACCGAGCCGGAAGGGCACGAGCCATTTATCCAGCAGTTGACGGCAGAGCGGCAAGTGATCGTAAAAGGAAAAGTAACATGGGAAAAAGTACGAAGCGGAAACCATTGGCTGGACGCGATGGTGCTGGCAAGCGCGGCGGCGCGGATACTGGGCGTGACCAAGAGCGACGCCCCGCCGGAGCCAAAGCAGGTAAAGCCAAGGCCGCCGTCAAAAGAAAAGCCAGCCCCGACAATACGCCAGACGTATTGACGGAGCACGCCAGGGCGTACGCGTTCCAGACGCGCTACCGTTGCCCCGTTTGTTGCAGCCTTCAAACGGCGGTGCAACATTACGACCGTGACAGGCGCGTGCAATATAGGACGTGCTATGTTTGCGGACACGGGTTCAAAGAGGTGGGGGAACTTATTTGACGCGATTTCTTGCGTCAAGGGGGTAGTATTCGGCTTGTTTCTGTGGTAACGTTTGGGCATGAAAACTATTGCCGAATATGAAGAGCAGTACGTAGACAACATCCTTCACGGGGGCGACCTTGCCAAAATGCGCCTTGCCCTGGAGGCGTTGTCAGCCCTGCGCGTGTTGCGCGCGCGCCAGATGGGCAGCGCAAACAGCCAGATTACTTACGGCGACATTGACGCTGAGATAGCCGACCTGCAAAAGGCGATCAATCGCACGGGGCGCGGCGGCATATCTGTTGCGCGGGCGGTGGTATCATGAGCCCGGCAAAAAAAAAGGCGCCCGCGAAAAAGCGCGCACCCGTCACAATCGGCAGCCCGCCCATACCGACAACCAATCAGGGCCAGGGATTTTACGGCGCCACAGGCTACCACAGCGCCCGCGTCATGCGATCCATTGACCAGACCAACCCCACCAAAGCCCCCGGCGTCCGGCATGAAAATGCATCCCGGCCACGGCTGGTTGCAGAGTCCCGCGCGTTTGTGCGCGATAACCTGCTTTATTCCGGGCTGATCGAACGGTGCATAGATTTCTCTATCGGGCAGGGCTTCAGCCTTATTGCAGAGGACAAAACCGTTGATGCTCTCTGGGAAGAGTGGTATCAGGATTGTGAGATAACAGGGCGGTATAAGGGCGGCAAGCTGGCGCGAGCCATAGCGCGAGAATACTTTACCACGGGCGAGGGCGTGGTGCTAAAGATAGGCGACGGCAAAATACAGCTGATAGAGACCGAGCAAATACCGGACAACAGGGGAAGCAACCGTACGGGAATAGAGACCGACAGGACAGGCAAACCCATAAAATTTTACGTGGCGGATTACGTCAACGGCAACCTGGGCGAGGCGCGCCAGGTGAAAGCGCGGGACGTCCTGTTTATTTGCGAGCGAGAGCGCCCGTCAAGCGTGCGCGGGATACCCCCGGCACAGACAGCGTTCCCGATGTTACACCGGATAAACGACGTATGCGACGCCGAAGCGCTTGCTATGCAGATGTTGTCTCGCATTGTGCTCAAGCACATGACAGACACCGGCGGCAACTTCTCCGACAGCGGCGCGACGAACGGCAATGGGATCACGGTAGCAGACGTACCGTATGGCGTTGTGTTTGAGGGCAGCCTGGACGACGAACTAGTCCCGATGGAACGCAACATACCGGGCAAAGACTTCCCCGCCACGATCACCATGTTTGCGCGGCTGCTCGGCTTGCCCTTTGGCTTGCCGCTGGAACTGGTTTTGCTGGACTGGACAAAGAGCAACTACAGCCAGATGAAGGGGGCGCTGGTCTTGTCCGACAGGCGCTTCCAGGAGATCAAGGAATTATTCACACAAGACTTTTATGAGCCGCTTTTTTTGTGGAAGCGACAACAGTGGATCGCACAAGGACTGATAGCGGATACGCCAGAGACCCTGGCGCACCAATGGATTACGCCTGATTTCCCGTGGGTTGATCCGCTACAGGAAGCGAAGGCACAAGAGAAAATGGTTGACCTGGGCCTGACGTCTCACGGCGCTGCCTGTAAGCGGATAGGCGAGGAGCGCCCGAAATTGCTGGAGACCCTGAAGCGCGAAACGATAGAGGCCGTGACCCTTGCCCAGCAGATAGAGCAGAAGACGGGCGTACTACCGCCGTGGCAGGCGTTTGCCGGGCGTAGCGCTGGCAAGACCGAGCAAGCCGTGATGGCGGCGCAGGGCAGTAGCCAGACGGCGGGCGAAAACAAAGAGGACGAAGACGATGCATGATCAAGATTTGTTTCTTGCGGACAAGCAGTTTGCCGATCAATGGCTTGCGCGATTCGAGGCGATTGCAGGCAAAAACAGGCAGGCGCCGCGAACCAAGAGCGGCGCGGACATAGAGATTGTCGGGATGCTGTTCCCGGCGGTACCGCAAGTGTTCGGCGTGGATGTGCGCGAGTTTGGCCTGCAGGCGACCGGGTATGATGAGGTCGCGGCGCAGGCACAGGCGGCCATGAAAACAAAGTCTGACACCGTCACAATGTACGTTGACTCCGGCGGCGGCTACATATCCAAGATTGACACGGCGCTCGAAGCGTTGCGCGCGCTGGGTAACAAAAAAAAGATTGTGGCGCATGTAGACGGAGGCTGCATGTCGGCGGCGTATTGGCTGGCGTCTTGCGCGGATGAAATTCATGCAACAGCCCTTTCGCAGATCGGGGGCGTCGGCGCATTCGCGACATACGCCGTGGCCAAAGAAGGTACGAAGATGGTTGTCCGGTCTGCCCCGCATAAGGGGGCAGGAATAGACGGATGGACTGATGAGCAGTTGGCGGGCATCCAGGAGCGTGTAAACGATATTGGTTCAGCATTCACGATGGACGTTATGGCGTCCCGTCCTGACGCGCCGCTGAGCGAGGTACAGACGGGTAAGGCGTGGCTGGCGAAGCGAGCACTGGCGCTTGATTTGATAGATAGTTTAGAAGCGGCTTCCGACGTATTGACGGCGGCCAAAACCAAAGCAAGGGCGGAGGAATCCGCAAAGGAGAAGGCTATGAGCGACGAAATTAAAAGCCAGATCGAGGCTTTGCGGGCGCAGATTTCTGACGTGACCGCAACACAAAAGAACACGCAAGAAATCCTTGCCGCGTTCTCTGACGATCCGCAATTCGCGGTATCCCAGATCAACGCAGGGGCAACGATTGAACAGGCGCGCGCGGCATACGCCGACGAAATGCGCACACAGCTGGAAGCGGCCAAGAAAGAGATCGAGGCCCTGAAGGCGACTGGCGGCACAGAGGCCGCCGGGAACAGTGGCGGCCCTGCACCCGCTTCCTCGGAGCCATCCGACTGGAGCGAGGCACTGGCGCTTGTTGCGAAGCGGGACAACATTTCCTTGTCGCAGGCCGGGCGTGTGTGCATGAAAGAATTTTCGCACCTGCACCCTGTAGCCGCGAGGAGCAACCGATAGGCTGACGCCTATCTCATAAGGAGAATAACATGGGAGCTGTATACAATCAGGGGCCGCGCACGTGGCCCGTTGCGAGGGCGACAGGCAGCGTAGCCGAATATATGCTGGTAGATTATCGCGACGACGGAACCGTCCGCGAATATGTCCAGGGTAGCGGCGAAATCTGTCAGGGCAGCGCTGTGACCGCCGACATTCATGGCGATGTTCCGATTCTCGGCGTCACCGCCGAAGGTACCAGATACCTGAAACTGGACAATGGCGAGACCATCGCGGACGCTGGCTTTTTCACGCACGGCGATACCGCCGGGACGATCAAGCCCGTGGCCGCGGGCGATCCGATTCTCGGCTATGTTGTTGGCCTGGAAGGCGGCACCGTCACATCCGGCGCGGCGACGTATGCAATTGTCGAGTGCGTCCTGCTTCCGTATGCTGGAGTTGCCGACGCGGTAACGAACGGCGGACTGACCAATTGGCCTGTCGGGCCGGTTGTGGCTTCGACCTAACCCTAACTTAACAAGGAGACTGGAAATATGAGCGCAGTAATAACAGCCCCCAACGGGCTTGCAGAACCGCGGCCCGATTTGGCGGACGCGTTCCGAGAATGGAATCCGGCTGGCGTGACATACGCGTATGACACAATCTGCCCCGTGGCGCAAGCGCCGACACAGAGCGGGCAAATGGAGGTCGAGACCGTTGACTCGCTGTTGACGGATGACAACATTGATCGCACCGCTGGCGGCGCGTTCAATATGATCGACATCGAGCTGGGCAAGCTGAACTATGCCATCCGTGGCAAAGGCTTGGCGATACCCTTCCATTACAACGACGGGCGCGTGCTGACCTTCGATTTCGAGCAGGGCGCGGCGCGCCGGCTTCGCCAAAAGGTAGACCTGCATTATGAGGGCACCGTTGCGACGGGCCTCTTTGCCGCAGCAGTGCCGACCACGGCAGCCACGGCTGCATGGGATGTCGCTGCTGGCGTACCGCTGACAGACATCGAGACGGCCATCAACGCGTTCTATGGGCGAGTCGGAATGGAGCCGAACGCGCTGATCATCAACAGGCGCCAGCGTGGCGCGCTTGCCACAAACCCCGAGATCATCGGGCGCTTCCCCGGCAAAGACAAGGTCGGCTGGCAGGATGTGGTAAATAGCATCGGCGACCTGCTCGGCATCAGCCAGGTGATCGTGTCCACCGCCATCAGCAACACCGCCGCAAAGGGCAACGTAAAGGCCCTTGCGCCGGTATTCCCGGACGCTCACGCCGCTGTCGCCCTGGTTGCGCCGCAAGGTGCGCCGCTCGAGCAGGCGTGTGTTGGCCGCCAACTGAACTGGTCGGATGAAGGCGCTGACGACTTCATCTTTGAGCAATACTACTGGCAACCGACGCACAGCGAGATATACCGTGTGCGCGGGCAAAAAGAGATCAACACGATGCTCCGGGAAGGCGCGACAATGCAAGACTTCCTGGCGCAACGAATCGCCACGGGACTGTAATCATGGAGTTTGCGCGGCACATATCCCGCAGCTGGCCCGCCATGCTTGCGACCTTCGGTGAGGCCGTGATTTACACGGACGCCACCGATACAACGCATGACTTGCAGGCCGTCGTTTCCGAGCGTGGCGACACGCAGATAATGGACGCGACCTGGGAGACAGCCGCGCGACAGGCGGAGATACACATCGCCGCCGACGACATGAGCGCGATAACCTTTACCCCGCGCCAGGACAAGATACTGGCGCGGGGCACAACCTACACGGTGCTGGAGCGTGACGAGCACAGCGGCGCGATTACCCGGCTGCTTTGCGAGCGCGCGATTATTGACGCTGTCGCAATGCGCGGGAGGCGCTACTCATGACCTGGCAAGACTTCATAGACAGCAACAAAGCCCGCTACACCGCCTGCACCAAATGGGCCGCCCTTGAATGGTCTGAAGCCGATGTACAAGCGCTTGAGCCCCGTGGCGACTGGCTGCAATGGGTTGCCGACTTGCGCGGCTGGGGCGACGCAACAAAGCGCGAGCACGCCACGGCCAAATGTGTAGCCCGCGTTGCAGATGTTGCCCCGGGCACCGCCGACATTGTCGCCGCCGTGTTAAGCGATAAAAAAACACGCGGAAAAGATATTGCCCATGAACTGATGGGGCTACAGGGCGCTATAGGACTTCGCGAGGCGCAACAGGAACCCGAACCCGCCACAGACCCTGAAGACGAAACACCCCCGACAGAAACTGAACCCGGCGACACCGCACAGGCACACCGCGCAGCCGTTGCGCTTGGCCAAAGCATGAAGGACAAAGGCCGCGCACCCATCGCCATACTTAACGTTGCACGATGCCGCGAAAAGCAAATGATGCTTGCGTGGCAGGAGGCGTTAAGGGAGCAGGCGCAAGCGCGTAATACGTGTGCCATGAGCCCCACGCCTGAAAACTTTGCCGCGCTACGCGAAATAAGCGATACGGTCGCCATGCTGAAAAACTGGCGGGCGGCGCGTGACACTGAACTTGCCGCGTGTGCCGCCGTAATCCGGGCGGAACTTGGTCTGGAGGTGGGAACATGAGCACCATAAACGTACCAGACCTTGCAACACTTCAGTTGGTTGGCAGCACCGGCGCTGGCGGCGACTACCCCCTTGACGGCGACTACGCCCAGAGCGCACACATTGACGGCAGCGACACCAGCACGTGGAATGATGACGGCGGCGGCGGGTACTACGGATTTGACCCGATAGGCGACTTGGCAAATCCGTTTGCAGGCAGTTATGACGGCGGCGGATTTACGATTACGGATATTTTCATCAACCGGCCAGCGGAAGATTATGTCGGCCCATTCGGTCGCTGTGATGGCGCTACTATTTCTGATCTCGGCATTGTTGACTGCGACATAACAGGCAATGCCTTCACCGGCGGCTTGGTCGGGCGGAACACCGGCACCGACACAATCGCCGACTGCTACGCAACCGGCACAGTAACAGGCGGCAGCAACACCGGCGGGCTGGTTGGGGGGAACACCAGCAGCAGCACAACCACTGATTGCTACGCCACAGGCGCGGTAAGCGGCACGTCATCTTCCACCGGCGGGCTGGTCGGACGGAACGACGGCACCATCACAGACTGCTACGCAACCGGCGCGGTAAGCAGCACATCTTCGTACACCGGCGGCTTCTGCGGCTATAATGTAAGCGGCAGCATAATCACCGGCTGCATATCCACAGGCACGGTCACCAGCACCAACATATCCTACCTTGGCCCCTTCCTCGGGCGCGGGCTGGAACTAAATGAAACCGGCGGCAAGATTGCCGTTGCGCAGGCGCAGGAACCGGACACGTTCCTTGCGTTTGGGTGGGATTATGCCGCAACGTGGAAGCAAGCGGTTGCCGTGCCTGACGTTGAAGGGCTTGACCTGGAAGACGCGGCGGAAGCGCTGGCACTGGCGCGGCTGGGAATTGGCGTGGTGACGAACGCTTACAGTGATACCGTGGCTGAGGGCAAGGTTATCAGCCAGTCTGTAGCGGCGGGCGGCACGGGCGGGTATCCACGGCTGCAATGGGAGACGGTGGCGGGTACGGTTACGGGAACCGCCGTTGATTTGACCGTGTCGTTGGGCGCGGAAACGGCGGATGTGCCAAATGTGATATTGATAGACGAGGCTGGAGCGGTGTCGTTTATCGAGGGGCGCGGGCTGGTGGCGAATGTGATCCATGCGCCTGCCCCTGAAGCGCTGGTGGATTATGTCGGGCTGGTATCAGTGCAAGAACCGCGTGGCGGCGAGGTGGCGATAGGAAGCACGGTAACAATTTATGTGCTCACTACGCCCGCGACAATGACGGTGCCCAACGTGTTGGCGCTTACACAGGCGGAGGCCACGGCGGCTATCGAAGCGCAAGCGTTTACGGCGGGCGTGACCACGGCGTACAGTGACACGGTAGCGGCGGGCGACGTTATCAGCCAGAGCCCAGACGGCGGTGACGCGGCGGCGTACGGTAGTGAGGTGGCGATTGTTGTCAGCCTGGGCGTGCAGATGGTGTCGGTGCCCGATGCTGTTGGCGAAACGCAAGCAGCCGCAACGTCTACATTAACCGGAGACGGGTTTACTGTCGCCGTTGAAACCGCGTATAGCGACACGGTAACAACGGGCGACGTGATAAGCCAAGACCCGGCGGCGGGCACAAGCGTTGCGTATGGCAGCGAGGTCGAGATAACCGTCTCTCTTGGCGCAGCCCCGCGCACAGTGCCCGGCGTGTTGTGTTTGTCACAGGCAGCCGCAACAGCGCTGATAGAAGGCGAGGGGCTGGTGGCGAGCGTGTCAACGGGGTACAGCGCGACAACGCCAGCGGGGTTGGTGTCGGCGCAAAGTCCTGACGCTGGCGCGACCGTGGACTATCAGAGCACGGTGGCGATCACGGTGAGCCTGGGGCGCGAGCCGTTGGACGGGGACGGCATAATGGCCGACCTGGAAGCGGTGCGCACAGTGCTCTCGGAATCGGCAAGTTTTCAGGCGTTCACAGGCGCTGCGACAGCCGCCGCCGCGCTGGACAAAATAGAATACTTCGCAGCCGACGCCGACCTTATGCCCATGGCCGTGGTGTCACAAGGCGCATGGAGCCGCGAGCGCGTCACCCTGGACAGCCACTACCTGACAACGCCGGAGATAATTATAAGCCTGTACAAGACTGTGGACGCAAGCGATACAGACGCTTACGCGCTGGCGGACATCATGGGCAAAGCGGACTCGATCATGGCAGAGCTCGAGCAGCAAAACGACTGGCTTGTGCAAGCGTGGGGGCCGGACGAAGAGACCCCAGAGCGGGCGGGCCATGAGCACGAGATAGACTTTGTGTCGGCGCGGATCGCCGTATCAGGAATTTTACGCGCATGAAAATAAGAGGCGACGCGGCGCTGATTAGACAGTTGAATGATTTGGGCAAGGCAGGACGCGCGGTAAAGCGGCGCGGGCTATCGCGAGCAGGCAAAGCCCTGTATCAGGCGATGCGCAAGGAAGCGCCCGTAGCCACAGGCGCCACGAAGCGGCGCATAGGCCAGGCGCGGCGCAAGGATGACACCGTTGCGGTTGGCGTGCGTAGCGGCGCGGACAAAAAGACCGGGAAGATACCGGAGCAATACGCGCACATAATAGAGCGGCGTACAGGCTGGTTCGGGCGCGTGTGGAGCGCCGAAAAGCCGGGCGTCGCGAAGCGAATACAAAAAGAGATAATGGCCGCTATTCGGGATCGAATAGCAAAAACAAGGAGAAGTTAAAATGTCAACAGGACACGAGGCAACAGTACAGTGGAATGGCGTTGCGATCGGGCAGGTCGCAAACGTTGATCCGCGCGACGCATACGCGCAGGTGAACTGCTCCTGCCTGGACAGCGTACAAGAAGACAACCGGCCGGGGCTGTTAGATCCCAGCGGCAACATTGACATCAGCCTGAAGGACAGCAACACGCCGCCGATGGTGCTTAACGACGTCGGGACCCTGACCGTGGACGGCTTTGCTCGCAAGGTGCGCATCTCGGAGGTGGGCCGGTCGCGTACAGTCAACGGGCATCGTGTGGACAGTTTTACATTCGTTAGCACCGAGGAAGGCACATGATCACAAAAACGGTAAACGGGCGAGCGTATAATTTCCGCGACTATCTAAGCGCGGGCGGTGCGCGTCGCCTCATGCAGCTGCTGCCGGACAAAGACAGCCCCGACAATGCGGCAATGATCCCGTACACCTCGCGCCTCATATACGAGATGATACTTGATGCCGATGGCAACAAGTATCAAAACGAAGAGGCCGCGCTTGACGCTATCCACTGCGCCGACGACCTGGCCGTTGTGAACTTGTGCTATGAGCTTACTGGCATGGAGGCGCAAAGCACAGACCCTTTAGCGAGCCAGACAGATTCCGCTACCGGTTAGCGCTTGCGCTGGGCAAGACGCTGGCTGAGGTTGACGATATGCCCGCGAGCGAATACACGGCGTGGGCGAAGTATGACGCGCTGGAGCCGATATGCAGCACGCGCGTCATGGAAAGGCTTATCGGTATGCTGACCTATATTACAGCGGTAGGGGCGGGCGTCCGTATCGGCGGCGGCAGCCCGCGCCTATACGACTTTTTGCCGTGGTCAGAAGAGCAGCCCGAGCCGATAGAATCCATACACGCGAAACTGCAACGCATGGGGTTTGTTCGCCATGAGCATGAATAGACTAACGGTAATCCTGGAGGCGCAAACGGCGCAATTCCAGCGCATGATGAAACAGCAATCCAAGACCGTGCAGGGCTTGCGTACTGTCGCCATGCGGGCGGGCACGGCTTTGGCGGGCATGTTCGCCGTTGGCGCTATAGCAGGATTCACGCGCAGCGTGTTATCGTCAAGCGACGCTATCGCCAAGCAGGCGCGTATCCTGCAAATCGGACACGCGGAAATGAGAGCCTACGGGCTGGCGGCTGAGCACGCTGGAATGTCTCAGGCACAGCTCTCAAAAAACATGGTGTATTTCCAGTCCCGTATCGGCGAGATGCGGCGCGGTATCATGGGCGCGGAGCGGGCGTTCCAGAATCTCAACCTTGATCGCGAGGCGCTGGCCGGGCTGAATGTCGCGCAATCGCTTGATGTCGTGCGCGAGCGGCTGAAAGGTATGGACAACGAGGCGCGGACATACGCGCTGCGGCAGCTGTTCGGTCGGTCTGGC
>SLKS01000034.1 GCA_007134465.1 Kiritimatiellia bacterium
ACTGGAACCTGAACATTTCGCGGTACGTGAGCACGGCCGAGCCGGACCCGGAGATTGATCTGGCGGTGGAGAGGAACGCGGTTCACGGCGCGGGGGTCGGCCAGTCGGTGCGGCAGCCGCCGAAGAAGACCAGATTGGCGCGGTGCGCTTGCAGCGGAACCGCCAGGCTGGCGACGCGAAGGCCGCGTTCGGTCAGACGGCGCGGGCCGTCTTCGAAGGGGTAGGTGTGGGGCAGCAGCCAGACGTCGCCGTCGCGTTCGACGCTGTGGCCGGTGGCGTAGACGACGGCCGCTTCGGCGTCGCGCGAGCGGGCGGCGAGTTCGTCCAGCGCGTCGCGCAGGGTGTCGGCGGTCGGGTTGACGGCTTTGCGCACGTTGAAGCCCGCCGTTTCGAACGCGGTTGCGATGCGTTCGGCATCCAGATCGGCGCCGGGCAGCGCGCTTTCGCCAACGGCCCGATAGTCGGAGAAGACGAAGACCAGCGCCTCGCGTCGCCCGGCATAGCGTCCGATCGGCCGGATTCGCCAACGTTGCGGAAGGGCGGGCGGGACTTGCGGGTTCTGCTGTCCCGCGCTGTAGGCCATTGTCAGGCCGGGCAGCTCTTCCCGCAGCTCGGCGAGGGTCAGTTTCGGGCGCGCGAACAGTTCGGTCAGGGCGGAGGCGAACGGGTTGCCGCCTTGCGCGTCACGGTCGATCGTTGCCCGGCCCGGCCGGGTTGCATAGAAGATGACCGGCTCGGCCGGTTCTGTTTCCGAGCCGCAAAGGAAAACAAGAACAACCGCGCCAGCGGCGGCGGCGATCAGGATCATGCCCAGATTCTTCATGGATCGTGTTCTTTCTCCAGCCATGCTTGGCAATATGGCGCCAATCCGAAAACAATGCACGCTTTTGCGTGTGTGTTTCCCGGAGGAATAGCCGCAAAAAAGCACAAAAAACGCAAAAATGTTTTTGTGTTTATGTGTTTTTTTGCGGCCAATACATTGGGTTGCGGGTCTCGGCCCGCCTTAAAGTCTTTTTCAAAAAGATACACGTTTGCGTGTATCTTTTCGCCTGCTGCAGTAACCGTTCACGACCCCGCCGTTTGGACTTGGCTGCATGTCCCCTCGACGACCCGAACGTCCGACGAAGCCGTTCGACGAAGACGTAAACGACAAGGTGTGCGACAAAGACCGGCGACGAAGTGTTTGGCCAACGCTCGCTCTACACTTAGTCCCTGCACATCGTCCCACACGTCGTCGTATACGCTTCGTCGCCACACATCGTCGAGTCGTTCATCCCGCGCGCCCAGGCTTTCTCCGCTTTCGCTACACCCGCGTGAACGTCGGGATGACGGACTCTTTTCGTGTGGCGCCCTGGAAGTTGTCATTCCGAGCTTGCGAGGAATCTCGGCCGAAGGCCGTTGGCCTGCGGGCTTCGCCCGCGTTAATTTCTTTCCGTCTTTCTGTTCCGCTTGCCCAGCGTCAGGGCGAGGCCGGCGAACAGGAAGAGGGCGGGCCAGGCTTCGGACGCGGCGCGGCCGAGCCGCCCGCTGCCGCTGCGAAAGGCGACGGCGAGCGGGGTTTCGGGGTCGATGTGCAGGTCGCGCCGGAAGACGAGCTGGCGGCCGTGTTCGGGCATGGCCATGCGGATGGCGCTGACGGTTTCGCGGGCGGCGTCCTGGCGTGCGACAATGCGGTCGGCGACGATATCGAGCGAGGAGCGGTCGCGCGCGGAGAGGGCTTGCTCGACGCGCGCGATGTATTCGGGCGAATACTGGCCGTCCCGGGCGCCAGGCGCGGGCGCGTGTTCCGGTTCGATATTGCGTACGGCGCGCAGATTGCCGCGCCGCTCGAAGAGGCCCATTTTGGCCTGTTGCGTTTGCAGGTGGCGGAACTGGACGCGTGCGTCTTCGTTGAGGTCGGCTTCGCCCTGGGAATAGGCGAGGGCGGCGCGCAAGGCTTCGCGCGCCTCGCGCTGGCGGCCTTCATGCATGAGCCGGGCGCCCTGGTCGAGCAGGCGGCCGGCTTCCTGCAGGCTGCTTTCGCGCCGTACGCGGTTGCGGGCGAGATAGCGTTGGGCGTCGAACGGGCGGACGGCGCCTTCCTCGTCGGCGCGCCGGTCCATGTTGCCGTCGAATCCGTAGTAGGTGCGGTTGGCCGGGACGAACAGGCGCCATTCGACATCGCGCAGGGGCAGGCCCTCGAAGCGGGGCGCATCGAACGTGTGACGCGCGCGCGGACGGCGGCCGACGCTGGAGGCGTAGAGAAAGTCCACCTGCAGGGTGCGCGCGTCCTCTTCCGTGTCGAGCGGAATGCAGTAGAGCGAACCGTCGCGGGAGACGGCGACTTCCTTGCCGTTGACGAGGGCGAGCCACAGCGAATCGCTGCCGGGCGGCAGCTCGGTCTTGAGCAGGCGCAGCGGGCCGGGCGCGAGCGCGAGCTGCACGCGCGTGACGGTTTTGCCGTCGGCGGCGAGCGCGGAAACGATGCGCACTTGTTCGACGACGGCGGGCGGCGCGTCGGCGGATTCGTGCCGCACCACGGACAGGTCGAGCGCGTAGTCGGGATCGAGGGCTTCGTAGCAGAGGACGGCGTCGGACAGGTCGCCGGCGCCGAAGTCGGGCGGGAGGTTGCGCGGATCCATGATGCGCAGGCTTTCGGGAACGGCCAATGTGGCGATCTGCGCGCGGCCGCCGCCGGAGACGGCGAGGAATCCGCGCGCGGCCTCGGCGCCAACGGCGCGCAGGGGCGAGATCGTCACGCGGCGCGCGGCCCGGTCGAAGGGCGCCTGGAAAGTGGCGCGCATGGCGAAGCGGTCTTCCACGCGGTCGTGCAGGTCCACCTGCCACAGGCCCGGTTCGCCGGGCACGGGATGCGCGCGCGCGATGCCGCGGCCGGTCACGGCGAGACTGGCTTCCGGAACCGGCGAGCGCAGCAGAAACGTCTTCACGCCCGCGTTTTCGATGGCGTAGTCGAGATAGGCCCGATATTGCAGCATGCCTTCGGCGATGGCGACATGGTGCAGGATGGTCGGCCGCACGACCGGTTCGAGCGTTTCGGCGGACAGCACGATGCGCCAGTCGGGCCGGTGCAGGTCGAAGACAAGGACGCCAGCCTGGCGGATGCCGACTTCGCTGGCCTTTTTCATTTCGACGCCGGTCTGGCGCTTGACCATGAGGCGAACGCCGCGTTCGCCGGAGACGACGAGCCGGCCGCGATGGCTGCGCGCCCCGTCCACCATGGCGCGCGGGGCGGTCAGCACGGGTTCGATGCCGCGTTCGGTGCGGGCGACGACCAGGTTCAGGTCCGTATCGCCCAGGATCGGGCGCCGGAAATGAACGGTGACGCGCGTCCAGGCCGACGTGGCAGTGTGTTCGTCCGCGCCGTCTTCGACGACGACGGTTCCGCGTTCGTCCCAATGGCTGACTTCGGGGCCGGTCAGCGTTTCCACTTCGAAATCGGCCGGGACGAGCAGGTCGGCCGAGAAGACGCCCGCCTTGGCCACGGACAGGCGCAGACGCGTGGCCAGGGCGATGCGTTCGTCGGCGAGCGTGAGCGCGCCGGATTCCCGCACGCGGATTTCGGGCGGAACCTGTTCGGCCCGAAAGCGCGCGCTGGCCTCGGCGGGGCGATGGTAGCGGAAGGCGCGGCGCGCGACGGGCCGGTCGGCGCCGGACTCCGGCTTGCCGACGGCCATGGCGAGCATGGGCTCGGAAAAATCCTCGAGATTCATGGGCGTCATGCCTTCGAAGGCTTCGAGCCGGACCTGAACGGATTCCGGGGCTGCCAGCGCAAGCGTACCGCGTTGGCGGGTGGCGCCGAGCGTTTCCAGCACGCCGATGTTCGCCTCGTAGGGCAGGCCGTCGCAGGCGATCTGCGCGCGCGCCCACAGCTTCAGCTCGCCGGTGACCGGCCGATCGAGCACGATTTCGAGCAGGCGCTCGGCGGGGTCGAAGCTCCAGGTGGCGAGTCGCGGCGTTTCGGCGGCGGTGACGGTCATGCCGGCGGGCACGCGGATTTTCAGGTCGCGGATTTCGCCCTGCGCAATTTGGCAGCGAACCCCGTACAGCGTTTCGGCGAGACCGGGCCGCAGCAGGGCGAGCGCGTGAACTTCGGAGAAGAACACGACCGGTTCCCTGTCCATGCGCCGCATGCGCGGCCGCCAGTGCAAGCGGATCGTGCGCGCGGGACCGTACACGGCTTCGGCCACGGTGCTGTTGTCCTCTTCGCGGGTGGCGAACAGAACGGCCTGTTCCGAACGCACGTCCAGGCCGGTTTCCGGCAGGGTCAGCTCGACCCGGTTGCGCAAGTTCGGGGGCAGTCGCAGCGCGAGCGAGCGCTGGCCGTCCCGCTCGACGACGGGCGCCTGGAAGACAAAGGAAACCTCGTAGGCGCCGGGTTGCGGAATATGCGCCATATAGCCTTGCGGCGAGATTTCGACGCGCAGGCGGCGCGAGTCGTCGCGGAACTCCTTGAGCACGCAGCCGACGGGCACGGCGAGGAAGGAGACGGGCTTGTCGGTGCGGAACTGGAGTGTCAGGGTCGCTTCCGCGCCGGTTTCGGGTCCGGCCGCGCTGTCGGGCGCGGCGATGGCGAGCCGAACGCTGTCCATGACGGGTTCCGCCGGTTCGGATGGCGTGGCGAGCGCGGCGGCGCCTGCGGCGAGCCAGACGCCGACGGCGAGCAGCAGCAGGCCAATGCGCGCGCCGCCCCGGTTCGAGGCGTCCGGTTGCGGGCCGGCGGCGGACGGCGGATCGAATGGAAAGAGGTCGTCCGGTTCTTCGTCGGCGCGGTCGGAAGCCGGCGCCGGTTCGGGTGTGGCCGCTGCGCGCGCGCGCCGGGCGCGGAGTCGGCGGCCGATGCGGCGGGCCGTCCGCCACAGCGTTTGCGGGCCGCCTTTCAGAAGAAAGAGCGCCAGGCAAAGGAGCAGGACAAGCACGGACAGGCTTGCCCGGCCCAGCGCCGTTTGGGCAAGCCCGAGAATGGCGAACGTCCAGCCGAGCGCATGCCAGGGCGCGGCGGCGCGACGGCGCGAGGCGCGCGCCAGGACGACGCCGCCGAGCAGTAGCCCGGCCAGCAGGCCGCGGGCCGTGCCGCGCGCGCCGATCCAGGCCGGGACGATGCGCAGGCGGATTTCCGGGTGCGCGGCGTCGGCCAGATGAACGGCGCGGGTCAGCTCGACCGTTTGGCCGCCGCCCCAGCCGTCGCGCAGGACTTCGCGCGGGGACAGGTGGCGGTCGAACAGGGCGCGGATCAGGCCCAGGCTTTTGGCGAGCGTATCGGCCAGTCCGTTCACGCGCATGGGCTGTTCCGGCTCCAGCGTTCCGGACGCGCCGGCAATGGAATAGCCGGCGGGCGCCGAAACGGACCAGCGCGCGAAGGCGGCATGGGTGTCCGGCAGAACCGGGCCGGCCAGCGCGGCGGAGCGAATGCCGCTGCGCCAGAAGCCGAGCGGGCCGAGCGCCTGCGCATAGACGATGCGCACGTGCAGCGCGGTGTTCGGGTCGCGCGGACGGCGGACCGGTATGAGAATGCTGTCGCCGTCCTGCTGCGAGAGAACGGGCTCTTCGGCTCCGTCTTCGGCCACCGTGTGTACCGACCAGAGCGAGGCGTTTTGAGGCAGGCGCGCCACCAGATGCTGGCGGGTCGCGTTCTTGACGTAGAGATTGGCGGTTGTGACCGATTCGCCGTCCTCGCTCAATACGGTGGACAGCTCGATATAGTCGGCGATCTGGCCCAGCGGCGGTTCGGTGGGGAACCGTTCCACGCGAATGGCGATGCGATGCGGCGCATGCGTGTACTGGTAGGCCGCGATGATCGGGTCCATGACGAGCGCCGCGTACTCCGCCGGAATTTCGTCGCGATCAATGCGGAACACGGAAGCGGGCAGAGCCGCCGTCTCGCGGAAGCTGAGGCTGGCCGAGCTGGCCAGCGCGGCGTAGCCCACTTCGGTTTCGGTTCCGACCGTTTCGATGGGGGCCAGCACGATTTCCGGCCGGTCCGGCGAGAAGGGCCGGTCGTAGGAAACCAGCAGGGTATAGTCGCCCAGGATGGCGGTTTGCAGACGTACGGTGCACAGATCGCCTTCGCGCGTCCAGCCTTCGATATCGGCGCCGGCGAATTCGACGCGGGCGATATCCGCGGGCGCCAGAACTTTCAGGTCCTGCACCGGCGCGCCGGCGATATGATAGGTGATGGCCGCGCTTCCGTACTTGATGCCCTGGCTCAGCGTGGCGAGATGGAAGATTTCCGAATGAACGACCGGTTCGGCGCGTTCGATGGCGAACGAGGCCGTCCAGTCGGGCGACCGGAACCGAAACGCCTGCTGGGCGTTCGGTACGCGGACGGGCACGGAACCGGTATGCGCTTCGCGCAGGCCGGCGATCCGGTCCGCTTTCAAACGAATGCCCTTTTCGGCGGCGACCACCAGAAACCCGCGTTCCGAGCGGGCGCCTGCCGCGCGGAAGGTGGGCGCCTGAAACGTGCCGACATCCGGCGGCAGCGCGCGTTCCATCTGGATTTCGATCAGCGTCGTGCCGAGCACGGCCTTGCGAAAGGGAATATGGATGGCGCGCTGGCCGTCCGTCTCGCGCATGTCGGCGTCCGCGGCCGCGACATCGCGCCCGGATGCGCCGGTCAATGTCCATTCGGCATCCGCGTCGGTCTCGACGATCAGCTCGCGGGCCGGCGCCTCCTTGATGTCCAGTTCCACGGACGCGCGCAGCGACAGGATTCGTTCCGAGAGCGACAGGACCAGGCGCGTGTCGGCCGTGAAGACGGTGACGATGTCGTCCGCGCTCATGTCCATGCTGTAGGGCATGTTGGCGAACTGCCAGGCGTAGAGCGCGCGGGCCGGCCGAGGCCGGGGACCGCCTCTCTCGACCGGTTCGATTTTCGGGAGAGCGGCCGCGTCGGTCTGGGTCAGACCGGCCGCCCGCTCCACCTGCAGGCGGATGGCGCTGTCGGTGCCCACCAGGAGAAAGCCGCTGGTGCGCAGCATGCGTTCGGGGGTCAAGGCGGGCAGCGAGAAGCGGCAGGGAAAGGCGGGCAGCGCCATTTCGCTTTCCACCTGCAGCCGGTAGCCTTGGGTTTGCGGACGGTTCAGGGTCACGACCAGCCGTTTCTGTTCCGGATCAATGCGCCAATCCTGGATGTGATCGCCGAGTACGCGCGTGACGTGGATGTCCGGCAGCGCGAACGAGACTTCGGTCAGCGCGCCCTGGATGACGCGATAGACGAAGACCGTGTTCATGCGCAGCGCGCCCACGCCCGCCGTGGCCACGGTATGGGCTTCGCATACCGCCGCCAGTTCCGCGTCCAGCTTGCGGACATCCGGTTTCCAGCGGACCACGAACCGTTCGGCCACGCCCAGCCAGCCGGTGACGCGGGTGCGCGCTTCGCCGCCGTCGGTTCCGTCGCCCGCCACGCGTTCGACATCGAGCGCGCCGGGGAAGCGCACGTCGAGATCGTCGCGGTCGCAGAAAACGGAGATGCGGCGGATGGGCGAGACGGGGATGGCGAAGGAGGTGTGACGCCATTCGCCGTCCGCGACCGGGCGGGCGGCGAAGCGGAACTCGACCGGTTGCGCGCGGGCGCGGAACAGTCGGCGCGCGCGGGGAAGCCGGAGCAGGAAGCGGTCGCCGTCGCGCACGACTTCCGCGCCGGCCGGCAAGACGCTGTCCAGATAGGCGGTATCGCCGTCCACGAGCGGCAGAACGGTATCCCGCGAGCGGGGTTCCGTCGTGAAGCGCAGGGTGAAGACGATGTTTTCGCCTTCAATCTCGCCCACGAGCGAGACGTCCGAAATGCCGGCCGGCGGCTCGGCGGCCGGCAACGGCATGGCCATGCCGAGCGTAGCCGTCAGCGCCAGAGCCAACGCGCTTTTCAGAACCTTCCGGGCAAATACACTGTCCTTGCCGATTCCGGTTGGCAACGGAGCGGGCCTTAAATTGTGGCGTTTTTCGCCAGTTTCGCTGCGGGAAAAGAATTGGGCGGCGGGCGAAATCAGTCTTCGGCATGCTTTCATAGCGACTCCTCCTTGCATGCTAAGACGTATGCCGCTCGGGCAATCTTCGGAAAAATTGTCTGATTATTTTGACAACCAGACATCCGGTACGCTCAAGAGTTTCTTGTACTCCTATTGACCCGTTTAGCCATCAAGAAAGCAAAATCAGGCGTTGACATAGGAGCGGGGCGAGTGGTAGATGTTTGGGCATGGCAAGGCCTTGAAGAATACGATGCCCCGAAGAGGTGTCGGCGCTATTGCGAAACAACGCCAGAAGCCAAAAGATTTGCCGATAGCGAAAATGCCCTTGGAAAGAGCTTGAAATCGCCCCGCCCTGATAGGGCATTCCATATGACGGAAGCAGGAGATAAGAGAGGTCGCTATGGCATTACGAATCCCGCGATTTGAAGACACGTCCTGCCTGATCCTCACGGTGTGCGGGCTGGTCGAAGACGAGAAGAGCCCTTTGCCGAAGCTGATGAAGGATCGGGACGAATGTGTTGCAGCCATCCGGATAGCAAAGAAGCCGGCGTTCCTGCAGCTTGCAGCCGGGGGCAAGAAAGGACGACACCTTCATGTGGATTGCGCCCTGCAAAAGTTCTTTCCGAAAACAAAAATGCCCGAGGCGACCTGCAGGAAGCAGGACATTATCGATGTTCTCGCCGCGATGGAAGGAACGGCGATTGATGCGGGGATTTCCGCCGGGTTTGAGATCAAGACGAGCGATCTTCCCGAAAGGGGGTTGATCAACTCTTTTGCTTCTGAGCAACGATCAGCGGGCATGTCGTTGAAGCTCACCGGCGGAAGGCTGGACATCGAGGGCTCTCCTGTCACGCGCTTGATATGGACTCTGCGCAGGAACACGGTTTTTGTGCGGCTGGAAGCCGAACGGAAAGAGACGGTCGATGACGATTACCTGGCGCGGACCCTGAGTTGGATACATGCGCAGTTTGATCTGTTTGTTTTGGGGAAGACACCTGATGAGAACGCTTAGAGCTCCTGAAGCCTGCTTGCTGATGATGAGCAAAGCGCCCGGCGGCCCGCTCCCGCTTTCCCGATGGGAGACGGAAGATACGGATTGCTTCGAGGCAACCGGTTTACGGGAACGGCAGAAGTCCGTTGCTGAGAACTGGCAAAACACGGTCCCAGAACTGCTTGTCGAGTTCACGAAGATGGTTCAGAGTAAGCGCGACAACATTCGCATTGCCGGGCTTGAACGGGAAGTTCTGATGCTGCACAGCCAGATGAACGCTTTGCGGAAGCGTGCCGCCACAAGCGTTATGATCGACACGATGGCGCCGGAGCCGATAGAAATTGTTCGACCTTTTCATGTTGTGGTTGAACCGTACGAAGACGAGTTCAAAGCGTCGTTCTATGACGCCAACCTGAGCTCGTTCGGCGATACGCGTAACGAAGCGATCTGGAACCTGAAGGATCTGCTCGCCGCCACCTTCGAGATGCTGACGGAGCATGACCCGAAGTTGCTCGGACCGGGGCCGGCCAGGGAGCTGGTGGTATTGCGGCAGTTTCTTAAGAGGGGTGCGTAGCATGCCGGTGATTACGAAGGAACTAGCGCTAAAGATAGTCAAGAAGCTAAAGGCCGACGTGGGAAGAACGCCACGGCGCGCCCATGATCTGGCGCGCGTCTACGATGACGAAGGTATGCTGCTTGCGAGTTTCGGTTTGCGGCGCGGATCGAAGAAGAACCTTGGACATGACCATATTCCCGAACGCCTGCGCGTGAGCAAAGGCGACGCGCGGCTTCTGGGTCAGTGTCCGTTGTCCCGGCAAGGGTGGCTTGATATCCTCAAGGAAAAAGGCTTTGCCTGATTCTGAAGTGTCCATCGGAATCAACCCTCGCCAACCGACTTTTCGGCGAGCGGCTGTTCGAATTCAAACCCTTGTTTCGTCATTGAACAGCACGCCGAAACGGTGTTGTTTGCGAATAAAGGCCTTATCTAAGCGCCGTTGGGGCCATATGACCGACATGTCAAGAGTTCGAAGTCGGGAGCAGATTTCGGAGGTAGCGAATCTCGCCCGCGAAATCTGGACGGATCATTACGTGCCCATCATCGGGCAGGAGCAAGTGGACTACATGCTGGCCAAGTTTCAGAGCGAGCCGGCGATCGGGACCCAGCTTTCCGAAGGGTACGAGTACTATATGGCGTCGCGGAACGGCAAATGCGCGGGCTACATGGCGATCGTGCCGGATGCGGGGACAGGCATGCTCCTGATCAGCAAATTCTACGTGCTGGCTGCCGAGCGCGGTCAAGGGATCGGACGAACGATGCTGGAATTGGCGGAAGCCGTCTGCCGCGAACGAAAGCTCGGCGCTCTATGGTTGACCGTTAACAAGAACAATGCGCGCTCCATTGCCTGGTACCTGCGCATGGGTTTCCGGAACCGGGGCTCGATCGTGCAGGACATTGGCGGCGGCTTCATCATGGATGACTACCGCATGGAAAAGGCGGCGGGGCAGCGCCTTTTTCAACCCTGAAAAGAGCAGGTAAAACCACGAAGGTCGCGAAGAGCACGAAGCAAGCATCTTCGTGGTGAAAGAACAGCCGAATCCAGGTTCACGGCCGGGTCAGCCGCCCCATGAACAGGATGGCGCCGGTTTGCCGCTCGCGGATCAGGAACAGGAACGGGCGGTCGGCGCGGAAGACGGCGGGCGGCGGGGGCACGCTGGTGATGCCGACGACGACGCCGGTCGCGGCGGCGGCTTCCGTGCCTTTTTCGTCCACCTCGACAAAGGCTTTGTGCAGGACATCGTTCACGAAGAGTTCGCGGCTGCCGTCCATGCCGGAAAAGTCGGCGGCGCCGTGCTGAAAGGCGTCGGTCATGCCGAGCGCTTTCAGAGCGTCGGCCAGCGAGCGGGTTCCCCAAGTCATGGCGAATTTGGGCAGATGCACGTCCACCTCGCGCCGGCGCAGGGTGCGCGTCCATGCGCGCAGCGTGTCGGCGTCGAGGCCGTCTTCAATTTCACTCAAGGTCTGGCCGGTTTCCGGCAGGATCACGAGCATGGACAGCTTGTCGCCGGCATAGGGCAGTTCCAGAACCTGGGCGCCTGCGGTTTCGGCATAGCGGAAATGCTCGGTCTGCCGCATCATGGAGACGTCGGTCTTGCGGTCGGGCGCGACATGGAACGGCGCTTTTTCGGTGCGTTTCGCATCGAAGGGATGGGCCCAGTCGGCCTTGAACCAGACGGCGTTGACGAGGACCATGCGGGTGAGGGCGTCGAGCGAGCCGGGCGGAATCAGGTTCTTGATTCTGTCGCGCGTCTGCTGTTCCACCCAGGCGTTGATGGCGGCGCGCGCGGCTTCGGCGGCTTGCCGGTAGTCCACCGGCTTGGCCGGCGCGCTATAGTTCCGTTCGAGCTGTTGCAGGTATTCCTTGCGGAAGGCGTAGTCTTTCTGCGGCCAGAGCGCGTTGGCGACATGCAGGGCGACCTTGCCTTCGCGCTGCGCGTCTTTCAGGCGCGTCGCCAGCGCGGCATGGGCCGCATGGATGTCCGCGAGGTCGGCCGGGAAGCGGAGCGTTTTGGCCATTTGCGCGGCGGTTTCCCCGCGCGCGCCGGCCCAGGTCATGGCCAGCGCGGTGGCGATGCTGTGCGGGGAGAAGAAGAGGTTGCCTTCGTCCGTCCGCAACTGCGCGTAGAGATCGAGAGCGAACGCGGTCTGGCTCTGCGCGATGCGTTCCGCCGGGCCGGGCGCGGGCCGGGCCGGTTTCGCGCGCGGCGACGCCTGCGCGAAAGCCGCGCTCGCATAGCCGAGCAGCAGGGCGATAGTCAGCGCCTGTCCGGCATGGATACGGGCTTTTGCGAGTATCATTCGGAATAAACAAGAGAGGCGCGAAACGGAAAATCCGAAGCCAGAAACACCCAAACCCGAATGAAATCCGAATGGCCGAAATCCGAAGCGCGAACATGCGCGAGGAACAGGCCGCACACAAGTTGTTTTCTCGCGCGGACGGATGGTGGCAGCCGGACAGCCCTTCAAACGCACATGCCAAGCATTCCTTGGCAGGGAAAAGTTTCCGGCTGGTGTTGGGTGTCGGGTGTCGAGAGTCGGGCGTCGCATGGTTCACCACCTGTTCTTCTGTTGACCGTATTGACCTTGTTGACCGTATTGACCCTGGAAAGAGCAGATAACCGCAAAGAACACAGAGAACACAAAGATGGAGAACAGCTTGCAGAGATGCGCCCTGACACCCGATTGGTGTGGCCATAAAACTGCACAACTGTCTTTCTTTGC
>SLKS01000327.1 GCA_007134465.1 Kiritimatiellia bacterium
AGAACAGCTTGCAGAGATGCGCCCTAACACCCGATTGGTGTGGCCATAAAACTGCACAACTGTCTTTCTTTGCGATCTTTGTGCTCTTTGCGGTTAATCAACTGCTCCACTTAGGTTTAAACCCTTTCTATCCCGCCTCCGCGCGCCAGAGCGTTTCGGGCTCGAGTATGGCGGGCTGGATTTTCTTTTTGAATACGGCTTCCCAGGAATATTCGCGCTGAATCTTCTTTCGGAACTGCACGGTGGGGCTTTTGCGAAATTCCTTCCAGGCGAGCCGCGCGATGTTCTTGGGATCGAATGTTTTCGGGATAAAGACGGCGTTGGGAGCGGCGATCTCGCGCAAGGCGGGAATGTCGCCCAGCACGAGAATCAGGTCGGCCAGTCCGGCTTCCAGCACGGGAATGCCGAAGCCCTCCTTCTTGCTGGGGAACACGAGCAAATCGGAGACGGACAGCAACGAGCGCAAGGTGTCGCGGCCGATTCGTTCCGGGAAGCGCTCGCAGAGGAACACGGCCTCGCGTTCCAGGTTCAGTTCACGCCGCAAATCCGTCAGTTCCCGATAGTAGTTTGTGGAATCGCTGTTGTGTGGATCGGGCGCGCCGGTCACGATCCAGCATACGGACTTGCCCATGTTTTTGAGGGCGGCGACAATGCGCATGCCCGCTTCCAGGTTCTTGCGGCGCACGATACGCGTGGGCGTGATGGCCACGACATCCCTCTCGTTCAGGCGTTCTTCGCGATAGAAGGCGCGCGCCTGCGGGGTGAGCCCGAGCAGCGCGGTGACGCTGACGCCGTCGGGAATTACGGGCAGGCGCGCGGCGGGGACGCCGAACAGGCGGCGGAATTCCTTTTGGCGCTGGCGCGAGATGACGCAATAGTCGCAGCCGGGCAGCTCCTGACGCAGAAGCGACCATGGGTAGTCCGCCCGCTGATGCCGACGGTAGTTCGAATCGGCAAAGGTGGAGTCGTGGCACCAGGCGACGAAGCGGGTTGTTCCGCCGCGCTCCATGATATTGGCCAGCGCGGCGCTGGCAACCAGATTGAAATGCATGGTCATGACATTGTGGACCAGGCAGACGTCGGCGCCGCGCAGCGCGCGGATCAGAGCCTGTTCCGTTTGGGCGACCGCATGCGGGAAGGTGTCGGGCACGCGCCCGGCGTTCAGCGCCTTGACAATCTTCCTGTGCGGACCGCCGTCGGATGCCAGTTCCGGAACCGTGGCGATGTCGACGCCGGGATGCCGGGCCTCGCCTTTGCCGACGACGAGCCGCACGCGGAAACCGGCGCCGGTTAACAGACGCGCATGCGCTTCGAGCACGAATTCGACGCCGCCGATGACCGGCGGGCAGGAATAATGCAGCAACGCCACTGTTATGCCGTTGTCCGGTGCGCCAGTGTTCGGTGCGCGAACGGATGCTGCCGTATTATGCGCCGAGTTTTTCAATCAGATACCCTCGTCGCGCGTGAAACAGGCGGGCTTGGTCGAGGATGTCCTCTTCGGCCTGTTCCGACGTCCAGTCCCAGGTCTTGTTCATGAACGACAGGGCGCGGGCGAAATAAAGACCCTTGAGCGATTCGACGAGAGCGGGGCGATCGGTCGCGGTCTTGAAGGCGGCGATCATGTCGTAAACGGCCGCGACCCATTGTTCGGGCGCGATATCAATGG
This sequence comes from Kiritimatiellia bacterium, assembly GCA_007134465.1. GTDB lineage: Bacteria > Verrucomicrobiota > Kiritimatiellia > UBA8416 > SLMC01 > SLMC01. The sequence continues at coordinate 1,667 of SLKS01000327.1, forward strand.
ACTGCCCGTCGAACATGGCGGCCATCTCGCGATAGAGCGACGGGGAGAGCGCCTGCTCGAGCAAGTCGCGACTGTCGGCGAAACCGTCGCGCGCCTGCTTTTCGATCGCGGCCCGATCTATGGTTAAATCCTGCGGCGGATCCATGGTTTTGAGCCCGAAAAGCTCTTGCTCCTGAATCTCGTCCAGATTCTTCCACTGTTCGAAGCTGCGGATGACCGTGAGAAAGGCCGTGCTGACCACCTGGATGAACATGGGCCCCAGCTTGGGTGCGCTCGGTTTGTGCACCTTGGCGCCCAGGCCGGTGTTGCAGGTCTTGAACCCGCCGGTAATGGCGTTCATGGTCATGAACACGTCAATGCCGTATTCCTCGGTGGTGCGATGCCAGGGCTGGCAGACCAGATGCTGCGCGAAGCGGCGCGACAGGGCGAAATCGCCGCCGATCGGCTGCCGGATGTTTCGGCAGAACAGTCCGTATACGATCGGATAGCAGATGTTGTTGGTGATGGTTCCGTCGTACTTGTGCCGGGAATAGACCGGGTTCACGAAATCGTAGCCTTGCTCGACCGGTTCGGCGAAATGGCGAATCCATTCGGGCGTGACACTGAGCAGGTCGGCATCGAGACAGATCAGGGTGTCCGTGTCGAGTTCGAGAATCTTGCGGAACATGTTCTCGAAGTTGTAGCCTTTGCCCGGGGTGTCGGGCGGCGTGGTGATATAGATTTTTGGCGTGCGCGTTTCCGTACCCATGAAAACGCCTTCGGTATCGTCCGGCGAATGATTGTCGCAGTTGACAATGGCGGCTGTTCGGTCGCCGTAGTATTTGTTCAGGCCCAGATCGGCCTGCTGCGTGGGATAGGCGATGCTGTCGGCCTCCTTGTAGGATGCCAGCCCGACGACAATTTTTGCGCTGTTGACGTTAAGCGGGTTCTCTTCGCGTTCAAACATGTTTTTCTCCTTCTGGATTGTCCGAGTGTTTCGCGCCTTTCGTAGTTGCAAAAAAATTGGGTTGCGGGCGAAGCCCGCCTTATGCCCTTAATCCCGCATTGCTGCGTCAAAAAACAAGAGAATTCGGTGGACGACTACGGATTACGAGTGACGGAAGCCCGCCTGCAACGCTGTAGCGCTGCGGGCAGGTCGTCTCCCGTAGTCGTCGCCGTAATCTTGTTCCGACCTCCGACCTCTGGGTTGATGGCTCATCTCATCTTCCGGTTTTCAACGTCAGCCGTTCCCGGCCGGGAATGGAAAGGGCCAGCAGCCGGCCGAGCTGTTCGGCCGAACGTTCCAGCATGGCGGGCCCCTCTTTCGGGAGTTGGCGTTCGTCCATGAGCGTTTCGATGGCGGCCAGACAGGCGCCGATGCCGATACGGTGAACCTTGGCGGCGTCGGGTCCGAGCGAACCTGCCAGGGCGACGACGGGGATGCCGAGTTCGCCGGCGATGTTCGCCACGCCGGCCGGCGCCTTGCCGAAGGCGGTTTGTCCGTCCATGCGTCCTTCGCCGACGACAACCAGATCGCAGCCCGCAAGCTTCTTGCGCAGTCCGATTAATTGAGTGACGAGAGCGATGCCCGGCCGCAGCGCGCCGCCGGCGAAGGCCATGAGTCCGGCGCCCAATCCGCCGGCGGCGCCGCCGCCCGGAACCGAGAGAATGTCCATGCCGACATCGCGCTTGACCATGCGCGCCAGGCGGGCGAGGTTCGCGTCCAATTGCCGAACCATGGCCGACGTAGCGCCCTTTTGCGGCCCGTAAACCCGGGCCGCGCCGCGCGGGCCGGTCAGCGGATTGTCCACGTCGCAGGCGACCTCGACGGTCACATTGTCGAGACGCGGGTCGCGGCCGCTCGTGTCAATACGATCGAGCTTGGCCAGCGCGCCGCCGCCGTCGGGCAGGGGGCGGCCGTTCCGGTCCAGAAAACGGATGCCAAGCGCGCGGGCCATGCCCGTGCCGCCGTCGTTCGTGGCGCTGCCGCCGATGCCGATCAGAATGCGGCGGACGTGGCGGCCGAGCGCCTGGCGCATAAGTTGGCCGGTGCCGAAGGTTGTGGCCGTCAGCGGGTTGCGCTCTTCGGGTTTCAGCAAGGCCAGCCCGCTGGCCGCCGCCATTTCGATCACGGCGGTTTTCCCGTCGCCCGACAGTCCGAACACGGCGCGAACCGGCTTGCCTTGCGGACCTTTCACCCGGCAGGCGGCGAGACGGCCGCCCGTGGCGTCCACCACGGTTTGCACCGTGCCGTCGCCGCCGTCGGCCATGGGAATTTTGCGGATGCGCACGGAACGCAACGCGCGTTTCAGTCCGCATTCGATCCGGGTCGCGGCCTCCAGCGCCGTCATGCTGCCCTTGAAGGAATCGGGAACCACAGCGATCGTAAAAGGTTTTCTATTCATAAGCGTCAAGCTAGCGGTTCCGCGCCGGTAGGGCAAGTTAAAAGAAACGGCCGTGAATTCGGGGTTGATGCACGTGCGCGAAAACGCTATGGCTTTTCTGGAGAAGCGTTGTTACGTTTGCCAAGCGGTGTCGAGAACCGGAGGAGCGAAATGAGTGCGAATTGGAAACCTTGCGTGGCGCTCGGGCTGGCGGTCATGATCGCGGCCGGATGCGGGAGAAGCGAGCCGAAAGAGGAAGCGATTCCGGACGGGGAGCCGGAAGAACAAACCGTACCGGATGCGACGCCGGATGCGGCGCCGTCCGCGTACGCGCCTGCCGTCGAGGATTTCGGCGAAACGCCTGTAGAGGTTATGCCGCAGGCGGATGTCAAGGCGATTCAGGTTTCCGCGGACGGATTGCTCAAATACTTGCTTGCCGCCAGGGAGAATCGGGATCGCTTGTCCATGGCGTTGATGAGCCTGAGCGAAGCCGATCAGGAGCGTGTGCGTGGAGCGAAACTGGATGCGAGAGCCATGCTCGGGTTGCTGGGCGCGCCTTCCCTGAAGCCGGGCGAATATTCCGTAGGCGCCGTGTCGAAGATCGGCGAACGAATGATGGCGGAAGCGACGTTGCTGGAATCGGGCAAGCCGGTAGCCAAACGTTTGTTTTTTGTCCGCTCCGGCTTTCGCTGGCAGGCGGAACTGTTTCTTTCGGCCTTGACGGGGCCGGCTGCGGCCGTGCCTAACGCAACCTATGCCCGCCTGGAGGAGGTGGCAGACAAGGCGTTGCTGCTGGATATCATAGACGTGTTGGCGGCCGCGGAAGAAGTGGACATGCTGGGCGGATTCGGACGCGCTCTGATTGCGGGCGCGGCCAAGGCGGGCGACGAGGACGCTGCCGACCGGATGCTGGACAGCTTGAATCGCGTGCCTCCGTCCGTGCAGGGCATGTTTGCGAAAGCGCTGGCCCGGATCGGCGGAAACCGGTCTTTGGCCGCCGTTGTCGCGCTGCTGGATCATGCCGACGAATCGGTCTCGACCGCCGCATTCGAGGCCTTGTGCGCCTGGCAAGGGGAAGAGGCCGCCAAGCCGCTCCTGGAACTGGCCGACAAGGACGAGGCGCGACGGGAAGCGGCTCTGAAAGGGTATGTCGCCGTTGCCGATCAAGTGGCGGCCAAGACTCCGGACAAGGCGCTGGCCATGTTGCGGGAAGCTTTTCAGCGAGCGCAGGCGGACGAGACAAAGAGGGCGGTAGTCGCCGCATTGGGCAACGTAAGTTCGCCCGCCGCCTTGAAAGAGGCGCGCAAACATCTGGCCGACGACGAGCTGGCCGGGACGGCTGGCCGGTCCGTGTTCACGATAGCCGGAAACATCTGGCGAACCAGCGAAAAGGAGGCTGTGTCCGCCTTGCAGGCGCTGGCCAAGGAAAGCAAGGACAATCGGCTGGTGCGGGACGTGAACGGGTTGTTGTCGTCCATTGACAAGGCGAAAAAGGAACAAGCCGGCAAGAAATGAACCGTTGTTCCGTCATGCGATGCGACGTTCAGCCTTCGCTTCGTTTGAAGTCTGAAATCCGAGATTTGGGATGCGGGCGCTGCCCGCCTTGGGGACGGGGGCGAACATGGAACCGGATCTGCAATCCAGTCTGTTGTGCGACGACGTGCGACAGGAACGCAACGGCAAGTTCATTCTGATCGGCCTGTTCGACGTGCTGAACGTGCCTGCCTATCCGGTGGTTTTGCACAAGCTGTGCGTGGTCAATCGCTGGTGCTGCGGCGAAGGCGAGTTTCGGCAGCGCAGCCGCATCATGAAGCCGGACGAGCAAGCGCTGCTGATGGAAGGCAAGGATGTCGCCATCCGTTTGCCGGACAGCGAGGCGACAGCGACCAGCGTGGAGTTTTTCTTCAATGCCCGCTTCGAGGCGCCCGGCACCTACTGGATCGAAATCTTGCTGGAAGGCGATCTGAAGCTGCGCTATCCGCTCAAGGCCGCGCGCTTGTGAAAGCCCTATGAGCAACGCCCCCTTCGATCTGGTTGTCCCGGCGGACTCCGCGCCGTATGCGGCGCATGTCATTACCCGGCTCGACAAGGGCGGCTCGGCGACCAATACGCTGGTCTCCGCCGACCGCCTGCGCGCCTGCGGATTCCGGACCAAGCTGATCTACGGAAGCACGAACGATCCGGACGGTTCGATCGCGCGCGCGCTTGCGTCCGCCGATCTGGATGCCGTGTGCATGCCCTGTTTGACCCGCGCCATCGCGCCGATTCGGGACGGGCTGGCTTTGCTGCGCTTGTTTCGCCTGTTCCGCAAGGAACGGTTCGATTTAATTCATACGCATACATCCAAAGCCGGACTGCTGGGCCGGATTGCCGCGCGTTTGGCCGGCATCCCATGCGTTCATACGCCGCACGGCCATGTGTTTTACGGCTATTTCGGGCCGGCGCTGACGCGCCTTTTCGTTTGGCTGGAACGGCGCGCCGCGCGTTTCACCCGGCGCATTGTATCGCTCACCGACAAGGAAACGGCCGAGTCGCTCGAACGAGGAATCGGGAAATCGGAACAGTATGTCACGATTCCCAGCGGCGTTCCGCTGGACCGGTTTCGCAACTTGCCTGCGGCGGAAGGCGAGGCCTTCCGCGCCCGGCACGGCATTCCGGCCGATGCGACGCTGATTGTGTCGGTCGGCCGGTTGACGGCCGTCAAAGGGTTCGATTTGCTCCTTCGCGCCGTGGCCCGCATTTCGGGGGCGGGGCCGGGCCGGGAACTCTGGCTTGCCATTGCCGGCGACGGCGAGGAGCGAAGCGCGCTCGAAGCGCTGGCGCGCGATGTTGGCGTGGCCGACCGCACGGTGTTTGCCGGGCACAGGGACGATATCCGCGACCTGTTAAGCGCCGGCGACTTGTTCGCGCTTGCCAGCAGGAACGAGGGCATGGGACGCGCTTTTATCGAGGCCATGGCCGCCGGCCTGCCTGTGGCTGGAACCCGGACGGGCGGTGTTCCGATTGTTGTGCGGCACGGAGAGACCGGGCTGCTGGCCGAGAAGGAAAACGTAGCCGGGCTGGCCGATGCTCTGCAACGGTTGGCGACTGACGAGCCGCTGCGTCGTGCTATGGGACGCAGGGCGGCGCAATGGGTCTGGCCGACATACGACGAGAGCACAATGATAAAAAAACTGGCGGAACTGTATCGGGCCGTGCTGGCATGACAAGGGAAATGAACATGATATGCGCCATTCATCAACCGCAATTCATGCCCTGGCTGGGTTATCTGGACAAGATTGCCCGTTGCGACAAGTTCGTGTTTCTCGACAACGTCCAGTTCAAGAAGAACGAATTCCAGAACCGGAACCGGATCCTGGTTGCCGGCCAGACCCATTGGATGACCGTGCCGGTCGAATTCCGGTTTGGCGATACGCTGGCGGAGGTCGCGGTTTGCGCCGACCCCAAGTGGCGGGTCAAGCTGACGCGGACAGTGGAGCAGCAGTATCGGAAGGCGCCGCATTTCGACGCGCACATGCCCGGCTTCGCCGATCTGATTGCCCAACCGTGGCCGAATCTCGCCGCTTTGAACATCGCCAGCGTGCGCTGGCTGCTGCAAGCATTCGGCATGCAAGCCGACTTGTGTTGCAGCTCCGATTTCGAGGGGCTAAGCGCCGATCCCACCCGGCGGCTTGTGGACCTGTGTCTGCGCGTCGGCGCGGACGCCTATCTGTCCGGCTCGGGCGGGCGCAAGTATCTGAACGAGCGCTTGTTCGCCGAGAGCGGGCTTGCGCTGCACTATCAGGATTTCGCGCATCCGGTCTATCCGCAAGGAAATCGCGGGGGCGAATTCGTGTCGCATCTGTCCGCGCTCGACGCCCTGTTTCATGTCGGCGGCGGCGCCGAAGGCCGTCGCGCGGCCGGGCTGGAGCCGGCCGCCGCAAACGCGGGCGAGGACCCGGTGACCGGGTGACGCGGTGACCCGGAGCGAGGCCTGGGCAAAAGGGAAACGACAAGCCGAGGCGAAAGAAAACGCGCAAGAGGCACACTTGCCTTCTTGTTGCGTTTGCCTGCCGCCCAATCTGCGGGTCACCCTGTCACCGGGTCACCGGGTCGAAAAAACGAGCCCGCGAGCGCCGCGAAGCGAATGCCGTTTGGAAGCCGAGCAAAAGGGAAACAACGGGAGGAGGAACAGAGCCATGTCGAAGATTTTTCACCCCAGCGGCGGATTCCGCAAGTTGCACACGTTCAACTTCGCCACGATCATTCATCTCGGCACGATCAGTTTTTGCAAGCGTTTCGTGCCCTGGAAAGAGGACCCGCTCGGCAAGGTCTTCGGGCAGATGACAGGCGCCTCCCGATCAGGCAAGCAAAACATCATCGAAGGTTCGGAACGCGCCAAGACCAGTGCGGAAACGGAGATAAAGCTGACCGACGTGGCCAAGGCCAGTTTGAGCGAATTGCAGGGCGATTTCGAGGATTATCTGATTCAAAAGGGTTGCGTTCCCTGGAGCATACGCGATCCCGACCATCAGGCGGTGAATGCCGTCATGCTGAAGCCGTACGAACCGACGGACGATTTGCTGCACGACTACTGGACCTATCTGCTGGCCGAAAAGAAAAAGTTCGATCCGTGGCTGGAAGAGCGCGACGACATCGCGGCGGCCAATGCGCTGATCGTGCTGATTCAGCGGGCCACGGGCCTGCTCGGCTTGCAATTGAAGCGACTGGAAGCGGATTTTCTGGCGCAGGGCGGCATCCGGGAAAAGATGAGTCGCGCCCGCATCGAGGTGCGCGACGGGGAAACGGGGCCAGAGAAAGACAACTCGCCGGGCTGTCCGCAGTGCGGCGAACCTATGCGCCAGCGTCGCTCCGCCCGCGGCCCTTTCTGGGGCTGCGCTCGCTATCCGGACTGCAAGGGTGTGCGCCCCGTCGAGACAGAGGAGAAAACTGGACAAACACAGGCGAGGACCCGGTGACCGGGTGACGCGGTGACTCGGAGCGAGGTCTGGGCAAAAGGGAAACGGCGAGCCGAGGCGGAAGAAAACGTGCAAGTGGCACACGTGCCTTCTTGTTGCGCTTGGCCTGCCGCCCAATCCGCGGGTCACCTTGTCACCGGGTCATCGGGTCGAAAAGCCGAAAAACAATCTCCTTGCCCATCCGGATTTCGGCGGGTAGGGTGTTCGGCATGAAGAGGGGATTTTCCAGGGAGGCTGCATGAGGATTCTGGCGCTGGGCGCGCATCCGGATGATATCGAATACGGTTGCGGCGGGCTGCTGCTGCGGGCGGCGGAGCAGGGGCACGAAGTGTTTCTGAGCGTGCTGACCGACGGAGGAAACTGCCCGCATGCGGATCGGCGCGCGGAACAGGCGGCCGCCGCGAAGCTGCTCGGCGCCAAGGATCTTTTTTGGGGCGGCTTCCCGGATACCGGGCTTGTGGCGAATCGGGCGCTGATCGAGGCGATCGAGAAGGATGTCGCGCGCGCGAAACCCGATCTGGCGCTGGTGAATGCGCCGCACGACTCTCATCAGGATCATCGGGCGCTGGCCGCCTGCGTGCTGGCCGCCTGCCGCTACGTGACAAGCGTGCTGTATTACCACGATTACACCTCGCTAGATTTTACGCCGGATACCTTTGCGGATATCGGACCGTTCCTGGAAAGAAAGAAGGCGCTGTTGGCCTGCCATCGTTCCCAAGTCGAAAAGGCATATCCGACCGGGCTCGACATGCTGGAGAGCGTCACGGCCCTGGCCGCCTACTACGGGTTCATGGCCAAGACCCGGTATGCGGAGGGGTTCAGACCGCTGCGCCATTTGCTAACGCTGTGATCCATGAAGAATCGCATTCCCCATTCCCGCCCTTTCGCGACGGACTCCGACGTGCGTTGTGTGACAGACGCGTTGCGCGCGGGTCGTTTTTCCCAAGGGCAGGAGGTTGCCGGACTGGAGCAGGCTCTGGCGGCGGCGTTCGGGCGCAAAGAGGCCGTCGCGGTATCGTCGGGGACGGCCGCCGTGGCGCTGGCGCTGGTCGCGCTGGGCGTGCGCGCCGGGGATGCGGTCGCGCTGCCCTCCTATACATGCCAAAATGTTCTTGCGGCCGTTCGCTATGCCGACGCCCGGCCCTTGTGCGCGGATGTCGGCAAGGACGGGGTTTGCCTGTCGGCACGGACAGTGTCGGTCCTGGCCGAGCAACGGCCTCGGGCAGTGGTGGCGCCGCACATGTTCGGGTATCGGGCCGAGATCGAAGAGATCATGGCCTTGGGCCTGCCGGTGATTGAAGATTGCGCGCAAGCGGTGGGCGGCCTCGCTGCGGACGGAACGCGGCTGGGCGCGAAAGGAGCCATGGCCACGCTGTCCTTTTTCGCTACGAAACTGCTGCCCGCCGGCGAGGGCGGGGCTTGCCTGACGGACGATGCCGACCTGGCGGCAACCGTTCGCGCATTGCGTGACAGCGACAAGCAGCCCTTGCGGGACAAGGCGTTCAATTTCAAGATGTCCGATATCGCCGCCGCGCTTGCGCGGGCCAAACTGGATGCGCTTGCGGACAACGTGGCGACGCGCGAGCGGATCGCCGCGCGCTACGACAAGGCGTTCGGCCCGCAGTCGTTCAGGGTCGCGCGCGCCGCGCCGCAACCGGTCTGTTTCCGCTATCTGCTGGACGCGGGCGAACATCTCGAACTTGCCCTGCGGCGCTGCGAGGAGGCGGGCATCGCTTGCCGAAAGCCCGTTTGGAATCCGTTGCACAGGATCGCGGGCGGGACTTGTCCCGAAACCGACCGACGGCACGAGTCGTTGTTGTCCGTGCCGATTTATCCCGGGCTCGAACCGGACGAAGCGGAGAGAATTTGCCATGAACTTTCCGAGATTCTGGACGGCGCCAACTGAATTCGGCCCGCCTGGGCGCGCGGAGAGAGGTGGGCTCCGTCTGACCCGCATCCAGTTGGTCTTTTGCGGGCTCCTGCTGGCCGCCGTGCTGATTCTCGATCTTCCGCCCTTGTTCGAGGCGCAGGCGATCATCCTGGCCGCCTCCATGTTCGCTGTGATCGTTTCGGTCCCGCTTGTCATGCGGCTTGCCTTCTTTCTGAACGCCGTGGATCGGCCCGACGCGCGCCGCATCCACCGGGAACCGACCCCCCGCCTGGGCGGGCCGGCGGTAGGGTTCGGCGTCCTGTTCGCGCTGTTTCTTGCGAGCATGCGCTACATGCCAAACTTGCGTGCGCTCTTTCTCGGCTCGTTTCTCATGATGGCCGTGGGCGTGGCGGACGACATCCGCCCGGTCAAGGCCTGGATCAAGCTGCTGTTCCAACTGGCGGCTTGCGCGATCGTGATCGCGGACGGCATACACATCACGTTCCTGCCGCCTGTCGGCTGGGGCGTGCCGGGCCGTTGGCTGATTACCGCGTTCTGGATTGTCGGCATCACCAATGCCGTCAATTTTCTGGATGGCATGGACGGGCTGCTGGCAAGCCTGGTGATGGGAACAGGCCTGATCTACCTGCTGCTGTCGCTCGCGCTGGGCTCGAACATGCTCGGCTACTGTTCCGTGGCCCTGTTCGGGGCCGCCTTCGGGTTCCTGGGCTACAACATCAAGCCGGCCCGCATCTTTCTTGGCGACGGCGGCAGCACGTTTCTGGGATTCTTTCTGGCCGTGCTCAGCGTTCAGGGCAGTTGGGCGCGAAACAATCCGCTCGTTTCCTTCTTCATCCCGATCCTCGTCCTGTCCGTTCCCATCTTCGACATGGTTTTCACCACCTGCGCGCGGATCGCCTCGGGCCGGGTCCGTTCGTTTCGGGAATGGATCGAGTATGCCGGCAAGGACCACTTGCATCACCGGCTCGAGGCGCTGGGGCTGACGCGCGGGCAGGTTGTGCTAACCATCGCCTTTCTGAACGTGGCCGTCGGGCTCGGCGCGGTGGTTCTGATCGATGCCGGAACCTTGGGCGGCATCGTGCTGCTGGTTCAAGCCGCCTGCGTGTACGCGGTCATCGCTCTGCTGGATATCCTGGGCCGGCGGAAGGGGTAGAGCCTTTCCGGCAAAGACATACGTTTTCCTCGATCCCGGCGGGCTTGCCCCGGCGGTGAAGGAAGCTGAGGGGGAGGCGGCGCGCCCGCAGCCTGTCTGAGCCTCTTGCAAAACCTCTTTCCGACAACGGCGGCAGAGGCCTGCCGCCCTCCATTTCCAGAAAACAACGTATGTTTAAACG
>SLKS01000406.1 GCA_007134465.1 Kiritimatiellia bacterium
ATGACGGGTCAGGCGTTGCCGATGGCGCACGGACAGAAACGGAAGGATCTCGGGTTGCCGGTCCACAACGGTGATGCGGCACGCCTTGCCGCGCGCCATGCACACATGTTTGCGCAAGGCGCAGGCCAGTTCCACTGCCGTGTACCCGCCCCCGCTAAAAAGCAGGTGCGGCGCTTCGGTCTGTTCGAGGTAGCGGGGGAAATCGACACGCAGCCGCTCCGCCTCTTCCAGCGAAGCCAGTGGATACGACGAGCCGGATTTCCATTGGGCATGGGCCGCACGACTAGCGGATCCGGTTGCGATCACGAGAGCATCATACGCCACAGGCCCCGAGTCGGTTGCAATCAAGCGGTCATCCAGATGAACGACGCGCGCGGTCTCAAGTCGCCAACCCACGGAATTCGGTAGACGGCTGCGAATGGATCCAGTGAGCGGCGCGCGCGACACGAACCCGGCCGCATAGTCCGGCAGCGCGGGAAGCATGACCGACTCGGGAGAGCGATCCCAGACTTCGACAGATGCGTCTCCGCGACGCGCCACGCCTTGCAAGGCGCGTGCCGCCGCCATCCCCGCGAATCCCCCGCCGAGAATCACAACTCTGGGTTTCCGGCTCATGCGCACCTTGCCCATGCAGTTCGGTTTCAGCGAACGGCGATCGTTTCGATTTCTATCCTGGCACCAAGCGGCAATTCCGCAACGGCATACGAGACGCGCGCGGGAGGGGCTTCGGGAAAAAACCAGGCGTACACCTCGTTCATCCCCTGAAAATCCGCCATCGAGGTCAACAGACAAGTGGATTTCACGACATCGCCAAAGTCATAGCCCGCCGCATTCAAAATCGCGCCGATATTCCGCATCACGCGTTCGGTCTGGACGCGAATATCGCCCTCGACCAGCTTGCCCGTCGCCGGATCCAGAGGCACCTGACCGGAAATGTACAGCGTGTTGCCAGCCTTAACCGCCTGACTGTAGGGACCGATCGCCGCAGGAGCATCACTGGCTTGAATACAGGTTTTCATGACTGCATAGTGGCATAGGGAGAGCAGATCTGTCAACCGGTTCATTAAGACGCGAAAAAAAGGCTCAATCCGGATCTGCCAATGAAATCGGCACCATGCTTTTCTAAGCTTTCCACATTCTCAGATCACCGAAACGAGCAAGCAGTTCGACTAAGTGTAACCAAGTAAGAGTGGGCTTAAGTGTGCGATTAGGTGTAGGATTAAGTGTGGAATACGTGCGAAGCGCACACTTATGCGCACACGTAGCCCCGTTCTTATCGGATCCGACCATGACCTCCCTCCGAAAGGGATGAAATGGCCAATTCGACGTATTCACGAAATCAAGCCGTCTAATACGAATGTTGGCCCCGACAAATGACGAAAAGATGATTGCACATGGCACGGGAAAGAGATAGATTGCTCCTATGACAACCGTAATGGAAATCGAGCGTGCGATCGAAAAGCTCCCGCAGGATCAGTTTTCGGAGATCCACGACTGGATCGTAAAGAAAGACTGGCAGGCGTGGGATGCGCAGATCGAGCGCGACAGTGCCGCTGGCAAGCTGGACTTTCTCGTTGCGGAAGCGCGGCAGGACGCCGATTATGGCGATACGAGACCGCTCTGATGCACAGAACCACCCGGCGTTTCTGGCAATGCTACGAGGGAACACGGGGGAGGGAACACGGGGTCACATCTCGCTTTTCGCCTTTGACAATCGGCCGCTGTGTCGTTTCGCAGGCAAAGCGGGCGAGTCCTCGGATTCCAGCATAGCGAGCCATCTTTGCGAGGCGCTGTTGTGAGCGAAAGAAAAACGAGATGAAGACGAGGGGTCAGGCCGAACTTATCGTCAAAAAGGGAAGAAGGAAGGAAAAAGAGTCCCCGGGTTCTGGCATTCTGGCATTGATGTCTTTTCCGTCATAGCGGGAGTGACAAGTAGGTTGATTCGGGAAGATGCCGAAACTGTTCGCGAAGCGATTCTGGCGTATTTCCAGCTTGCGAACCGCCCCTCCACTGCGATACATTGTCCGAGTCGTCGTCGGATCCAGCCATGACCTCCCTCCGAAAGGGAGAAAAGGCCGTTTCGATGTATTCACCAAATCAAGCCGTCTAATACGAATGTTCTGCAAATAAAGAATATGAAATTCAACGCGATCATACTTTTGACATTCGCCCTCATCGCTGGTTGCAAAAATGACGCAACGTCTATCAGCGTCAACTACGTGGAAAAGGTAGAGTCTACGCAGATCACACATGATGGCGTACCTTGGATCGAAGTCACAATCCACCAAAGGACCAACCCACAGTCCCCTGCCTACATTACAGGCATCCGTGAAGCGAAGTGGGCCAATGAATTGCGGTGGGGTCTTGTCTCCCAGAATCGGAGCGAAGATATGGTTGTAACCCGATTCAGAATACGACCTACGGATGCAAACGAGAAAATCACTTTGACGGCAGATGATTTTGAGTGGTACCCACCGAGGTCTGGATTTGAGCCCATTCATATCGCTCTACGAGAACAAGTAGACGATGCAAACAGATCGGATCAAGAATAGGGATTGCAGAACAACCCGGTCCTGGCTATCGGCGCTACGCGCCTCAGCCAGACCGGAAACGTTCGCAAAAACGGAAAAGACGGATTGAACGCCAACCCTGAAAGGGTTATGCAACAGAGCCGGGGGCAACGTCCCCGGATGGCGGGCTGTCTTCTCGCTCCCCCGCACCCGCACCCGCCGCCGCCGCGCGGCGGCGGGGGGTGCGGGGGATGGGGGTGGGATGCGCGAAACCCTGGGGCGCTGCCCCAGGCTGAGATGCGTCAGGCTTTCAGCCTGGGAATTCCGGAAAATTTTCGAACCAACACCTGCACGTTATCGCCGCATTCGCGCCGAAACGCGAGGTGTACCGTTAAAGCGAAACGAAACGGGCGGACGCTTATTCCTGGGCTGCTTCCCCGGCTTCCGTTTCCTCGACTTCCGCAGCAGGCGCATCGAGGGGAATCTCGACCGACGGAAGTTCGCCTGCCTCGGGCGCCGGCATGTCCGGAACAGCAAGCGGTTCTTGCGCAGGAACGGCATCGTCCCAGGCGGGCGTATCCGCCGGCGCTTCTTCCGGATACGCCGGACCGGACGGCATGGCAGGCGCAGGCTTCGGCGGAGCATCCGGAACCAGATCGGTAACCGACGTGTCCGCCGGGCCGCGACCGCCCTTCAAGTAGGCAAGCAGTCCGCTATTGACCAAGAATACAAAGGCAAGCACGACGGTGATCTTGGTCAATACGTTGCCGACCTGCGACCCGAACAGCGATTCGCCCATGCCGCTCCCGAACGCCATGCCCATGCCCTGGCTTTTCGATTTCTGAAGAAGTATGACTCCGATCAGCAGAAAGCCGACCACGACCTGCACGAAAATCATCAAATACTCGATAAAGGTCCACATAGCGATTCCGTTCCTTCCCGGGCCGCTACCGAAACCGAAACGGCCACCCTGTTCCCAAACAATTCAAAGCAAGCAACCGTAGCGCCCTTCCCTCCCGGTGTCAAACGGCAATTCCGTCAATTCCGGTTGCGGACGGCGCGCGATTAAGGTAGAGATTTCTTTAGAGCAGAAAGGACCGTTATGGAACGATTTCAGTTTCCAATGAATTTCATGGGGTTGCCGGACGAGCTGACGGATCGGAAGCGTGCGCAGGTGTGGCTGCTGCCGATCCCCTACGAGGCGACCACGTCCTACGGGGCGGGAACGCGCAACGGGCCGGATGCCATCCTGACGGCATCGCGTCAGGTGGAATGGTTCGACCGCGAATGGAACGGCGAACCGGTGGCGAAGTTCGGCGTTCATACGCTGCCGGCGCTGGCCCTGAAACACGAATCTCCGGAAGCGATGGCAACGCACGTGGCCGACGCCGTGCGCGATCTGCTGGCGGGCGAACCCGCGCCGCGAACGCTGGCGATCCTGGGCGGCGAGCACTCGATTTCCGCCGGCGTCGCGCGAGGGCTGGCGGCAACCGAACGCGGCCGCGATCTGGTGGCGGTTCAGGTGGACGCCCATGCCGATTTGCGCGACGAATACGAAGGGTCCCCGTTCAGTCACGCCTGCGCGGCGCGCCGCATCCTGGACACGTGCCCGGTCTTTCAGATCGGCATTCGCAACATTTCACACGACGAAGAGCAATTCAGAACAACCTGTCCCCGTGTCCGAACCGTTTTCTCCGAAGACGCCCGGCCGGGCGGAGACTGGCTGGCGGAATTGAGCGAATTCGTGCGCGGGAAGAACGTGTTTCTGACGATAGACCTCGACGGTCTCGATCCGTCCATTATGCCGGCGGTCGGCACGCCGGAACCCGGCGGACTGTCCTGGGAAACCGCGCTCGATGCCGTGCGAACCGTGTGCCGGGCCGCCAACGACGTGCCGGTGTTCGACATGGTCGAACTGGCCCCGATTCCGGGCATGATCGCGCCAGATTTCCTCGCCGCCCGCCTCGTCTACAAAATCATGGCGATGATCTCCGCAGGAGTTTAAGACAGGCTGACGCCCGCAAACCAAGTGTGTGGGCATGTGGGTTTGGGAGCATGTGAGTTTTTCCCACGCACTCACACACTCACACACAATGTCGCCTCCAATTTCTTGTTGTTGTTTATGCCAGGGGCGGCAGATTAAGGCGCTAATGCAGGAGCACGACGGTGCCGGTTGAAACGCCGAACGAACGGACATTCGAGTGCGGGGTAACGCAATAGTCGGCGCCCATGGCGCGTACCCGGAAATAGTTCCGCTTGGATTCCAGGTTTTCGATATCGAAACGGGTGTCGTAAACAGCGCGATTGGTGTAGTCGGGCAGAAGCGAATCGGAACCGCCATCATGTTCCAGAACCACATCGTCAATGCGCATGGCGATGCTTCCCGACTTGACCCAGCGCAGCGCCAGGAAAACAGGCTCGCCCGCTTCCACCAACCAGGCGTCCGTACGGATCAGGCGCCAGCCCGTACCGGCATTGTCCGGCGGAAGTCCGTTCAGGCCTAGCGGATGCCAGGTGGCGCCGCTGTCCATGGACCAGGAAACGGCAAAATCGGCGTTGCCGGCCAAGCTTTCCTTGCGATAGCCGAAATGGAGACGGTATTTCCGCCCGGGCTCGGCCGCAACCCCGGAAATCGCGAATCCGTAGCATCCCTCGCCTCTCGGAAAATACACGTTAGCCCAGCCGGAAGCAGGATGACCGGCCGGGTTCTCGTATCCGGACGAAACCGAGGTGGGGCGAAGATCGGCCGACAGCTCAATGCCGCCAGCTCCGAACGCGTAGGCAGTGTCGAATCCGCCATTAATCCCGTGCGTTTCGAGAGATGTCTCGCCCGAAACATACCCGAACGTCTCGCGAAACACCACGCTCCATTCGCCGCGCGAAAAACAAGGCGCACTGGCTACGTCCAGGAAATACTTTTTCGCGCCCGCAACGCGGGTCCAATGCAAGCGATATCCGCGACTGCCCATGGGAACGGGCCGTAGAGCGACAGGCGCAGCGGCAAAGCCGGCGGCATAAAAGGTCTCCTCGCCGCCGTATCCGACACCCGCGCTGTTGACGGCAAAGGCGCGCGCGAAATACTGCTTGCCCGCGCTCAGATTCGTCATGGCCACCGAAAAGACGCCGCCATCGCCTGCAAACACATGGACGGTGTCGTTGGTGGAGGGCATGCCCGCCGTATTCAAAACAATGCCGCGTTCGCCGACAGACTCTTCGCCATCGTAAACGATGACGCCTTCACCTATGGCGAAGTCGGGGCCGATCGCGGAAACGGAACCGGTTCGAACCACAGGCGGTACAGGCTCGGGTTCGTAAGCGACAAGAAGTATGTCGTCTAGGTTCAGTCGCCGGTTGCTCGTACCAGACAGTTCGACCGCGCGAATGCGTATGCGAACAGGCTCGGATACAGCAACCGTTTCGGAAAAAGTTTGAACTTCGTTGGCGGACGGCGCGGCGAAGGGTTCGCCGATCGGCAGCCAGTTTGTGCCGCCGTCAACGCTATAGTCCGTCTGCCACTCCCGTTGCGTATCCGTGCCGTAACGGCTATACAGAAACTGTACGCGACTCAGTCCGTTGGAAAGGTCTTCCAGCAAAGTCATGGCGGATGAGCCATAGCCGCGCAACCGGGCCGAACGCGCACCGTTCTTCCAGTCCGCATCGCTCGTTCCGATCAAGGCCTCGGTCATTTCCCATGCGCGCCCGCCCAGCTCGACCGTTCCGGCAGCATAGCTCGTCTTAATCTCGCCGACTCCCTCGAAATCTACCCAGTGGTAGCCGTCGGCAAACGCATGCCCGGCAAGCATGGTCGCAAAAGCAATCGCCGCCACCCCGATCAACGCCTTCGTCATACAGACACACGTTTTCGCGTGTATGTTTATTCGTGTGAATTCGTGTTCATTCGTGGTTCGATTTCGGTTGCGGGCGCCAGCCCGCCTTAGGGTTCCTATTATCCCGCTCCGGTCTTTTCCACATCCCATTGTCCCGGTCCCCTTGCGGCACATCGGCCGCTCGCCTGCTCGCTCGGCGCCCCCAGGCACATATCGCGCAGGTGGCTCGTGGCTAAATCAAAGGGATTCGTATTAAGCCATAGCCCCGCGAACCGCAAGGAGAAAGCAAAGGAAATTCGCGTAACGTTTGCTACGCATGCGCGCAGCCGCGGAGTTCGGCCAGACTGGCGCTATGTTCGCGACAGTAGCGGCGCAATCCATCGCGGATGCGGACGAAGACGTGCGGGTCGGCGAACCAGGCGGTGCCGATGGCGACGGCCGCAGCCCCGGCCATGACATATTCGAGGGCGTCTTCCCAGCAGGCGACGCCGCCGATGCCGATGATCGGCACGCGCCCGTCGCGGCAGGCGGGAATGGAGCGGAAACACTCGGCGACCATGTAGAGCCCGACGGGCTTGATAGCAGGCCCCGACAGCCCGCCGATGCGATTGCCGAGCGCGAAGCGACGCGTCCCGATGTCAATGGCGGCTCCGCGCAGCGTGTTGATCATGGATAGCGCGTCCGCGCCGCCTTCGATGGCGGCACGGGCCGGTTCGACAATGTTCGCGACATTGGGCGACAGCTTGACGATCGCGAGCATGTCGCGGCGCGCCTGCTTGCGCACAGCGCGCACGACCTTACGGACCATGACCGGATTCGATCCGAATACCGCGCCGCCGGCGGCGATGTTCGGGCAGGAGACGTTGATCTCCAGTCCCGCAATGCTGCGATCTGTGTCCAAAGAAGTCAGCCGTTCGGTCAGAGCGGCGAACTCCTCGATGCTAGCGGCCGAAATGTTGACGATGACAGGCAAGCGATAGGCCAGAAGCTTCGGCAGTTCGTCGCGCATGAACGTTCGGACGCCGTTGTTTTGCAGCCCGATCGAATTGAGGAGCCCGCCGCGCGTTTCGATCACGCGCACTTCGGGATTTCCCTTGCGCGGCTCGATCGTAACGCCTTTGCTGACGAACGCGCCCAACGCGCGCAGGATGCCGCGCGCGCCGCGCAGCGCCAGGATTTCGTCGGAGCTGCCCGACGTGCCCGACGCGGTGAGCAGCGGCGAGCGCAAGGTCAGGGTTTTCAATCGTGTTTCCAGCGGGTTCATGTCCATGGCAGTTCGCTCGCCTCGAATACGGGGCCGTCCCGACATACGCGGGCAAGGCCGTGTTTTGTTTCGCATACGCACGACAGACAAACACCGATTCCGCAGGCCATGCGCTTTTCCATGAGCGCATGGAGCCGGATGCTACGGGGCCGGGTCAGTCGGTGAATAGCCTTCATCATCGGTTCCGGGCCGCAGACGAAAGCCTCGATGCAGCGGTCTTTCGGAACGCGACGCAGGGCGTCGGCATACAATTCGCTGACCAGTCCCGTCTTGCAATGGCCAGGTTCCAGACCGACAGGCGGCTCGCCCGGCAGATCGCAGGAGAGAAAAATGGCGTCGGCCGGCAGGCCGGCCTCTTCGAGATCGTCCAGAAAAACCAGCGCGTCCCGGCGTTCGGCAGTGAAATCGGCATCCTGCGAAAAGCTCGGTTCTTTGCGGCGACGCCGTCCGGCCCGGTAGCGTAGCCGATCCGGACTTTCGATTCCGACAAAGGCTCGGACGGGAATGTTGCGGTAGCGAAGAGCCTGGATCAGAAAGATCAGCGGAGCCATGCCGACGCCGCCGCCGATCGCATGCACTTCGCGCGGAGCCCGCGCGACAAGCGCGTCGAGGTCGAACGGACGGCCGAGCGGCCCGAGCAGACGCACGCGAGCGCCCGGACGCAAGCGGGCCAGTTGACGGGTGCCCTTGCCGCGCGGCGTTACTTTGCAGAACAGATCGAACGCGTCCGGACGAACAGTGTGGGTCAGCCGGGCGACGGACGGAGGCAAGCGCAGACGACGCAAATAGACGGAAGGATCGAAACCGGGATAAAAAGCTCGGTGAATACCGAACGGCCGTTTAAGCCAGACGTCGGGCATGCGGGCGAAAGCGGCTTTGAACGCGGGCCAGCCGGAAGCCGAACGCGCCGAACCCCGTTGCGGCGGAGCCGTATCCAGCATGACGAATTGGCC
Organism: Kiritimatiellia bacterium; assembly: GCA_007134465.1. Classification (GTDB taxonomy): domain Bacteria; phylum Verrucomicrobiota; class Kiritimatiellia; order UBA8416; family SLMC01; genus SLMC01. The sequence goes on from SLKS01000406.1 coordinate 8,555, forward strand.
GGGCAAGATGCCGGTCAATTCCGGGGCCTCGACGCGGAGCTTGAAATACGGCGAATTCGGCCCGCCCACGGCAACGTTTTCGCGGACGATTGCCGGCGCATGAACGATCGGACGCACGCTTGGTTCCGGCTCGGGCGTTCGGTCGAGCGCGGGACAAGGCAAGACGATGGCCGTGCGCCTGTCGCCCATGCAGCTCGCGCGCAACTCGTCGTAGGCCAGCATCAGCCCGCGCGGCCAGCGCGCAGCCCGGCGCGGATCGCGCCAGACGTCCAGCGCAAGACGATCGGGCGCCAGCAGTACGGCCAAAGTCCGGAAACGGTTTCGATCGGCTTTCGCGATTCGCGCGGCGGCTTTACGCAACAGGGCGGACGGTTGATCGTCGAAATATACGCGCCAGACACCGGCGTTGGCCGGAGCGGCAAATTCCGCGACAGCTCCGTCGAGGGGACGCGCGCAAGCCTTGACAGGCGCGGGCAGCCCGAACAGATCCGCATCCGCCTCCTCGCGAGCGAGCCGCGACAGACGCCAGCCATCGCGTTCGAGCAGGCGCGCCAGATGGGCCAGGCACAGCGAACGCCATGTGCGCCGGTTGACGGCCGAATCGGCCACGGCGCTCGCCACGATACGGCGAGACAGGCCAAGACAAGCGCACAATGCCGCATCCGCCGCGCGCGCGCGGCAGGGCCTGCCCGGCCGCCGCGGCCCGTCGCCGCGTTTCGCGCGGGCATCCAGACATGCCTGCGCGCGCAACGAAGCCAGAAGAAGCGCGTCGGCGCGTTCGCCGGAAACCTCGGTCCGTTTGCGCCTGCGTTCCGCAGGGCTGCCAACGGAAATCGTCTTCGGGGCAGACCCCGGCATTCCGCCTTTTCTGCCTCCCTTTTTCTGTTTTGACGTCATGATGAAAAACGATCGGCTCCCGACTCGATTGAACCTAAGTGGAGCATTTGATTTGCCACAAAGAACGCAAAGAACGCAAAGAAAGACCGTTGTGCAGTTTCACGGCCACACCAATCCGGTGTCATGGCGCATCTCTGCAAGCTGTTCTCCGTCTTTGTGTTCTCTGTGTTCTTTGCGGTTATCTGCTCTTTCCAGGGTGAACGCAGATGTCTGTGCCATCCGCGCAAAGACAGTACGGGGTTCTCCGAAAATAACAAGCAGGAAATCGAGGACGAGAACGAGGACGATCGCGAGAGGAAGGCTTTGCGAAGGCGGGTCCCGCCCATGGTTAATGCCGAGAAAACACGGGCAAGATGCCCGTGCCACTTTCTGAATCAGCGCCAAGTCATTTCCCGACAAAATCAGGAACACTGAATCTGCGGCTGAAGCCGCCGGAAAGCTTCCGGCTGAAGCCGGCACTCCGACCACGCACACCGACGGGAAGCTCTGACTCTCTTGCCGGAGCGCCGCCTTCAGGCGGAAGTTCTGCGGCGGCTTCAGCCCCCTCCGGATAGCGGCGGCATTGGCCATTGTTTCATCGTAAAGATCAGCTTGTTTTTCTCGTTTCCTTTCCGCAAACACGCGGGAAAGCAGGCGCTAACGAAGCCGGAAGGTCAGAAATTCTCCCCACACGCGACACGCTCTTCCCGACACCCTCTTCCCGCCCTTACATCGGCCGACCGCCGCGGAAGAGGTTCAGCAGCGGACTGGAACGCATGGTCACGGCGCGTTGCGGGCAGATTTCATGGCAGCAGCAGCAGCCGATGCAGCGCTTCCCTTCCAGAACCGGACGCGATGCGCCGTCGGGCAAGGCCAGCGCCGCAACCGGACAAGCCTTGACGCAAAGCCCGCAACGGACACAGGCCTCGGAAAACGCCGGCCGAATCCACAAAATACGCCCGATCAGCTTGACGAAGGGGCCGGGTATCATCTGTCCGCGAAACGTGGACGGAACCTTGATCGGCCGCTCCATCAGCGTTTCCAACGGGTCGCCAACCGTTTCGATTTCAGCCGCCGCCCGCTCTTTCAGATACGGGCGCAGCGTGGGAACGGACGCCGGCCGAATGCCGAGAGCGCGACACACCGTCAGATCCAGCGCGTCCGCGTCCGGCGACACCGCCAGAAAACCCATGCGCACCGGTTCGCCGCCCGAAGGGCCGTCCCCTTCCATGCCGATCACCGCATCCGCGATCGTCAACGCGGGTTTGACCGCGCGACAGATTTCACGGACCAGCTTCCCGAATTCGCGCGGGCGCGGATACTGCTTGTGCAGCGTCGTTTTGCTGAAGCCGGGCACGGCCCCGTACATGTTCTTGACCGCGCCGGTCAGAATGGTCAGCACATGCGTCTTGATCTTCGGCAGGTTGACAATGACATCGGCGTCCAGAACCGGCTTGGCGACCGGAAACGAGAATCCGCCGCTCCGCACGGAAACGGCGCCGGCCTTTTCGAGATTCAGCAATGGAACGTCTTCTTCCGCGCACAGCGCGGCGAATCCGGTCTTGTCCCACACCTTGCCCAGCTTCGTCACGCTGTTCGGGCTGTCCGCCACCCAGGGCTTGGCGCCGATCCGCTTGACGGCGCGAATCGCCGCGCGCGCCACCGCCGGATGCGTTGTCACCGCCCGTTCGGGTTCGCGGTCGGTCAGCAAATTGGGCTTGAGCAGAACCGACTGGCCCGGCTTGACAAACGTCTCCCAGCCGCCCAGCGGAGCCAGCGCGCGGTCCAGCGCCGCCTCGACCCTAGCGGTTTCGTAATCGGAACATTGTGCGAAACTGACCTTCATAACAACAGGTGCAATGCCTAAACAATTTAGCTCAAACAAACAATACTATTCTTCGCGACACCCTGCTGAACGACGAGCAATAGCGCTTAGAGCCTTTTTCAAAAAGACACACGTTTTTGCGTGTATGTTTTCCAGAGGAATAGCCACAAAAAGCACAAAAAACGCAAAAATGTTTTTGTGTTTATGTGTTTTTTGTGGCCAACACATTGGGTTGCGGGTGCAGCCCGCCTTAACTAGTTTCTGATGGACCTTGCTGAAGAGCCCCTCGCCCGACCAGGCTTACGCCTCGCTCGCTCACGATCCGACGGTCGCATGGCAATGGATAACCGAGGCCATTGTGCGCATTCATCCGGAATCCGACCTGTTGAAAAACGCTCCGCAAGAGCTCGGGCGTTGGGAGTACGTCATCCAGGATCGGTCCGCGAACCACACCCCCTGAGGCGAGCTTCGCGCGTAAACCAACGGCCTTCGGCCGAGATTCCTCGCAAGCTCGGAATGACACGAACTGCAACGTTGCTCTTTAGCAGACCGTGTATCCCGCCGTAGCTGTTCTTGCGGAGGCGGAAACCCGCAGGGCGAAGGCGGCTCATTCGTCAAATCAGCGCCACCGGTGGAACCGGTGGTGTGTGGAAGGCCCCTAAAAGGGACCGTAAAACAAAGTGGATTCTGCCTTCCTACATGTATTGCCGCATTCGTCCCGCAGGGCGATGCGGCAAGGCGCCCGTGGCGTGTTCGCGGTCCGGCTTCGCAGGGAAGCTTCGCCGGGACACGTCCGGCTTCGTCGGGAAACTACGCCGGGACACGTTGGGCGCAGCCCCGCAGAAAACGGGCGGCAAGATTGCTCCGATGGCAAGGCGTCAAGGGTTGTCGCTATACTCTTGGTATGCGACTCCCTTGACAACGCCGCCAGCGGGGCAATATCGC
>SLKS01000191.1 GCA_007134465.1 Kiritimatiellia bacterium
CCCCTGCCGCCTTGCGCGGCAGGGGCCTGAGATTGGGGTGGAAAGACGCGCTCTCCCACCCCAATCTCCCGTTCCCGCGACTCAAGGTCGCGGGGGACGGCGTCATAAAGGGAATTGCTGTCATGGCGCCGCTCCGTCGTTTGGGGGTGCGTTTCTTTGCCAGAGCCGGATGCAGAAGCTGCGCACTTGTTCCTGCCAAACGGGCTTGCCTTCGGCAAGGAAGTCGTGAAGAATTCGCGCGCATTCGGGCGTGCGCGCGTATCCGTACAGCTTGTGATGGGAACGAACGCCCCGATGGACGTATTGGTTGTTGACCGAGATCGGTTCGACCTGAACCTGATGCGCGTTCGGCCGGAAATGGCCGGTCAAGTCCCGGTGAGCGCATACGCCGTCGTGAGGATCGCCCAAATCCACCCAGCGCCGCCGGATGCCCGGCGGCGTTTCCAGGCCGGCCCCGCGCCCGTACAGCGCCCGTTGTTCCTCCTCGATTTCCTTGACGACCAGCGGATTGCCGAGCGGCGAGCCGAGCGTGACCAGCGTGTGGACGGGAATGTCCGGCACCACGGAGGCGAGCACGTCGTAGGCGACGATCTCCCCCATGGAATGGGCCAGGAGCAGAATGTCGTGTCGCCGGTAGCGTTGAAGAACGGTAGCCAGCTTGGCGCGAATGACATCCTTGAGCGGGCGGCTCATGCGGTCCGGTCCGACCCACGAGTGCCGGTAGTAGGCATGCAAATCCTTGAAACGCCTGCGGATGAACAGATGCCCGAGCGCGTCCAGATTGAACAGCCGTGTCCGGTTAAACAGCAGGTGATCGAGCGGCGCCCGCATACGGTTGCCCGCCCGGGCCAGTCTTGTGCGTTTTTCCGGAACAAACGGCTCGCTCGACGGGGTGTAGGGATCCGCAATGTGGAAGGGGTTTGCGGGATCCGTCTCGTTCGGATCCAGCGGAGCCGGATACAGGATGTCGGACCAATAGACCAGCTTGAACCGCAACAGCAGGCGGGGCTGGCCGATGCCGCGCAATCCGTCGAACAGCGACGTCTTCCACCACTGCCTGAGAACGTCGCGCGGCGGCTTGTTGTTCAGTCCGTGAATGCCAATGACGATTTTTCCCATAAAACCCAATTTGGAAGGAATGTTAGACCCTTTTTCAATAAGATACACGCTTTTGCGTGTATCTTTCACGGAGGTTGAAACTACGAAACACGCGAAAAGCACGAAAGGCACATACAACAGAACTTTTCGCGTGTTTCGCGCCTTTCGTAGTTTCCAAACATTTGGGGTTGCGGGCGAAGCCCGCCTTGTGGCTTACAGATTGCGAATCTCGTTGTCCGACAGGATGGCGTTGCGTTCCCGCAGCGCAGCTTGCACGACGGCCGCTTCCAGCTCTTTCGGGGCGACGTTCCGTTGCAGCGAAAGGGCGGCGGCCGTGCCGGCGGCCTCGCCCATGCCGATGCACGGAACCATCACGCGGATCGAGCCCAGCGCGATATGGGTGCAACTGACGCATCGGCCCGCCGTCAGCAGATTTTCCGCCTGGCGCGGGAGCAGGATGCGATAGGGGATATGATATTTGAACCCTTTCGGCGGATGCCATACGGTCGGATCCATGCCGGGCCCGTCAATGCAATGGATGTCCACGAAAAACGAGCCGTAGCAGATGTTGTCGTCGAATTGGCGCTGGCTCTTGATGTCGTCCTCGGTCAGCACGGTGTCGGCCAGAATGCGGCGCGACTCGCGGATGCCGATCGTGTTGGGCGTGGAAACCATGTGGCTGTCTTCCATGCCGGGGATGAACTGGCGGTAGACGGCCAGGGTTTCGTAGGCCTGCTTGCGCGCTTCGATGGTGGCGCGGGTCAAGTCTTCGGCGCGGGTCGAGTCAATGTGGATGACATGCGTGAAGTTGATGCCGACCTGATCGGGCCGGGTCGGGGTCCACCACCAGCCCATGTTGCCGGTCTGGAAAGGGCGCATGCGGCCCTGGGCGATGGCCTCGGCATAGACCCCGCGCAGTTTCCAGGGCTCGTTGTCGTCCGGATTGCTTTGCGCATAGGCCTTCTTGAACGCTTCCACGCGCGGCCAGTCCACGCCGCCGATGGTGAACATGAGCGTGACCGGCTGGCATTTGCCGTCGGACGGGCGGCCGACTTCGAACGGGCAGCCGGCGTGGGCGGCGACATCGCCGTCGCCGGTGGCGTCCACCGTGCGGCGGGCGAGGATGATGCCGCGTCCGGTCTTGTTCTGGACCACCGCTCCGCGCACGGCGCCGTCTTCGACGATCGTATCGCAGAAGAAGGTGTGATAGAGCAGGGCTGCTCCGGCTTCTTCGGCCATGCCGTCCAGCAGGAGCTTGAGGCCTTCCACTTCGAACCAGACGCCATGCGCGTTGCGGTGGCCGAACCCGGCCTCGACGATGCGTTCGGCGATTTCATGGGCGATTCCGCCGACGATCCGGCGCGAGGTCCCCTGTTCGTTGTACTTGGAGATATGTCCGTGTCCGCCGGCGGTGGCCACGCCGCCGAGACAGTTGAACTGCTCGACAACCAGCGTGTCGGCGCCGAGCCGCGCGGCGGCCAGCGCCGCGCCTGTGCCGGCGGGGCCGCCGCCGACCACGAGGACATCCACCTCTCGGAATACGGGCATGGTTTTCGCGTCGGCAAGCGGGATCATGTGCCAAGTCTCCTTTCGTATGCGACATTAATGGCGCGGCTCCATGGCTTGTCGCATGTCATAAAACATTGTTAACTAAGCGCCATTCACGCCGGATGTCAACAGTTTGATGTTGGCGAAAGAAGGCGGAAAGAGAAAGAGGTTGACTCCACACACTGTTGTGTGTGATCCGAAACCTTATTGCGGAACATCGCGTGGACATTATCGGCCCAATCCGACAGGAGATCCTCTCCGGGCTGCGCGAAGGCTCCCAATTCGAAACATTGGAGGAGACGCTCGCCGCCTTCCCGGATCTTCCCTTCGAAAAAGACGATTACGTTTTGGCGGCCAAGTTTTTCAACGCATGCCGAACCAAGCGGGCTAAAGGGAACGGCACCGATTTTCTTGTTTGCGCGGTCGCGGTGCGCCGCCAGCGAAGGTGACGGCATGAGGAGATATGGGAACGCCCGTGTCCCCGCTGGGAACGCCCGAGTCTCCTCTGGGAACGCCCGAGTCTC
>SLKS01000340.1 GCA_007134465.1 Kiritimatiellia bacterium
CGACCCGACGGCCGTCGGCGAGCGCGCGCACGGCCAGCGAGGCGCCGTGGGCCATATCGCCGGCAATAAAGACGCGAGGCTGCGAAGTCATGCCGTTCGCATCGCGGCGAACGACGCCGCGTCCGTCCGTTTCCAACGCCAGCGTTTCGGCATACGGGTTGCGCTCCATGCCCGTGAAGCCCATGGCCAGCAGGACGAGATCGGCTTCGATCCGGAAATCGGTTCCCGGCCTTTCGCGCGGAACGCGGCGGCCGGCCGCATCGGATTGCCATTCGACTTCGCAGCCGTGCAGCGCGACGACCCGGCCGTCGCGTCCTTCCAGCCGCTTGGTCGTAACGCTCCACCGCCGTTCGCCGCCCTCCTGATGGCTGCTGGATTCGCGGAAGACATTCGGCCATTCCGGCCATGGATTGTCCGGCAGGCGTTGCGGGGGCGGCTTCGGAAGAATTTCGAGCTGCCAGACTTTTTTGGCGCCCTGCCGCAAAGCGGTCCCCAGACAATCGGAGCCGGTATCGCCGCCGCCGACAATGGCAACCGTTCGCCCGCCCGCCAGAATATTGTCCGTATCCGGCAGCACGACGCCTTCGTTGCGCAGGTTTTGTTGCGCGAGAAAATCCATGGCGAAATGAACGCCGCCCAGTTCGCGGCCGGGAACCGGCAAATCGCGCGGGGCGCGCGCGCCTGCGGCGAGCAGAATGGCGTCGAAGCGGTCGTGCAGATAGCGCGCGGACACATCGGCGCCCACATCCACATCCGTCTCGAACACGATCCCGTTGGCCTCCATCAGCCGAACGCGCCGCTCGACGATCCCTTTGTCCAGCTTGAAGTCCGGTATGCCGTAGCGCAGAATGCCGCCGGGTTTGCGCGCGCGCTCGAACACCGTGACGGCCCAGCCCATGCGGTTCAAATGCCAGGCGGCCGCCAGGCCGGCCGGCCCGGAGCCGATCACCGCCGCCTTGGCCGCGGGCGGCCCGGGAATCGGCGCGGGACGCACCCACCCTTCCTGAAACGCGCGCTCGACAATCGCGCGCTCGACCTGACGAATGGCCACCGGCTCGCCATGCAACCCGGCCACGCACGCCCCCTCGCAGGGCGCCGGACATATGCGGGCGGTAAACTCCGCGAGCGGATGCGTCGCCGAAAGCACGTCCCACGCCTCCGCCCAGCGCCCGCGCCATGCCAGCTCGTTGAACTCGGGGATGACATTCTCGAGCGGACAGCCGCAACCGTGACAGAACGGCACGCCGCAATCCATGCAACGCGCCGCCTGCTCGCGCAGCGTTTCCTCCGGAAACACGCGCTCGACTTCGCGCCAATCCCGCACGCGTTCCCGGCTGTCGCGATAGCCGGGGTTCCGGCGGGGAATCTCCAGGAATGCCCGTTCCCGATCACTCATGCTCGCCTGTCTTTCTTGCCGTGGCGGCGTCTTCCGGCGTCATGCGCCCGAGCGCCAAGCGGTATTCCATGGGGAACACCTTGATGAAAAAGGGCAAGGCCGCCGCCCAATCGTCCAGCAAAGCGCGCCCGCGCGGACTGCCGGTGAGCGCGACATGCCGCGCGACGATCCCGCGCAGTTCGCGTTCGTCTTCCGGCTCGACAACCCGTTCCAGGTCTATCGTGTCCAGATTGCAACGGCTGTCGAACAGACCGGTGGGATCGTATACATAGGCGATGCCGCCGCTCATGCCGGCGCCGAAGTTGACGCCCGTCGAGCCGAGCACGACCACGCGCCCGCCCGTCATGTATTCGCAGCCATGGTCGCCCACCCCTTCGGCTACGGCCACGGCGCCGCTGTTGCGAATGGCGAAACGTTCGCCCGCGCGCCCGTTCACATACAGTTCGCCCGCCGTGGCGCCATACAGCAGCACATTGCCGGCTATCATGTTCTCGGCGGGATCGAACGCGCTGCCGGGCGCGGGCCGAATGACCACCGTCGCCCCGGACAGCCCCTTGGCCGCGTAATCGTTCGCTTCCCCTTCGAGAAAGAAGGAAATGCCGCGGGCGCCGAACGCCGCGAAACTTTGGCCGGCCGTCCCGCGCAAGCGCAAAACAATCGTATCCGGCGACAGCCCGTCGGGCCCGAAACGCCGCGCGATTTCGCCAGAAAGCCCAGTGCCGACCGCCCGATGCACATTGCGCACGGCCAGCTCCGTTTCGACCTTCTCCCCGTGTTCCAGCGCCGGTTGGCAGGCTTCGATCAGCGCGCCATCCGGGGCCGGCTCGCTTTTTCGCGCCGCGGCGCGATCGTGGCGGCGCGCGGCGGGAGCAGGATCCGGGCAATGGAACAGCGGCGTCAAATCGAGCCCGGCCGCCTTGCCGACCATGCGCGACGGATCGGCTTCGAGAAGATCGGCGCGCCCGACCGCCTCGTCGAGCGTTCGCAAACCCAGCCCGGCCATCAGGGAACGAACCTCTTCGGCCACCATAAGGAAATAGTTCTGGACATGGTCGGGTTTCCCGGCAAAGCGTTTTCGCAAAGCGGGATCCTGGGTTGCCACGCCCACCGGACAGGTGTTCGCGTGGCATTTTCTCATCATCAAACAGCCGCACACCACAAGCGGGGCCGTGGCGAACCCGAACTCCTCGGCGCCGAGCAGCGCGGCCACAAGCACGTCGCGGCCGGTCCGGAGCTGGCCGTCGGTCTGCAAGCGCACGCGCCCGCGCAGCCCGTTCAGCACGAGAGTCTGCTGAGCTTCCGCCAGGCCGAGTTCCCAGGGCAGGCCGGCGTGAACGATGGAGGAAAGCGGCGCCGCGCCGGTCCCGCCATCGCCGCCACTGATCAGGATAACGTCCGCGCCGCCTTTCGCCACGCCGGCGGCCACGGTTCCCACGCCGCATTCGGACACCAGTTTAACCGCGATGCGCGCGGCAGGATTGGCGCAGTGAAGATCGTAGATCAGTTGCGCGATGTCCTCGATCGAATAAATGTCGTGGTGCGGCGGCGGCGAGATCAGCGTGACGCCCGGCGTGGAATGGCGCACGGCCGCAATGGCCGCATCCACCTTGTGTCCCGGCAAATGCCCGCCTTCGCCCGGCTTGGCGCCTTGCGCGATCTTGATCTGAATTTCGCGGGCGCTGACCAAGTAGGAAATGGTAACGCCGAACCGGCCGCTGGCCACTTGCTTGACGGCGCTGCACACGCTGTCGCCATCGGGCAAGGGCTGGAAGCGTTCGGCCTCCTCGCCGCCCTCCCCGCTATTGCTCATGGCGCCCAGCCGGTTCATGGCCAGCGCCAGCGTTCGGTGGGCCTCGCGGCTGAGCGAACCGAACGACATGGCGCCGGTCGCGAACCGCTTGACAATGGCGGAGGCCGGCTCCACCTCCTCGAGCGGCGCCGCCGCGCCGTTCGGCTTGAAACGAAAGAGCGAGCGCACCGTATGCAGCCGGCAGGTTTGATCGTGGATATCGGCGGAGAACGCCTCGTAGAGATCGCGCCGGTTCTCGCGCGCCGCGCGCTGCAGCAGGGTCAGGCTGTTCGGAGTCCAATAATGACGCTCGCCGTCCGTGCGAAAACGGTAGCGGCCGCCGGAAGGCAGAACGTTCGGCATGGCAAGCGGCGGATGCCAGGCGGACGCATGTCGCGCATGGGCTTCGGCCGCGATATCGTCCATGCCCGCGCCGCCAATGCGGCTGGCCGTGCCTTCGAAATAGCGGTCGGTCACGGCCCGGCTTAGTCCGATCGCCTCGAAAATGCGCGCGCTGCGATAGCTGCGCAACGTGGAAATGCCCATCTTGGACAGGATCCGCAACAAGCCGTCGCACAGCGCCTTGACATAGTTTTCGACCGCCTCGACCGCCGATAGTGGCCTGTCCAAACGGCCGTTCGCCGCCAAAGCCGCCACGGTTTCATAAGCCAGGCGCGGATTGATCGCCGAGGCGCCGTAGCCGAGCAGCAGCGCCATATGCATGGTTTCGCGCGCTTCGCCGGTTTCGGCCACAATGCCGATCCGCGTCCGCAAGCTATCGCGGATCAAACGCCGATGCACGGCGGCCACCGCCAGCAGCATGGGAATCGGACAACGCTCCTGCGGCAGACCGACATCGGAAAGCACGAGAATGCGCGCCCCTTCGCGCACGGCGGCCACCGCGCAGTCGCACAGCTCGTCCACGGCCTCTTCCAGCGCCGCGCCGTCCCCGCCCGCCGCGAAACCGGCAGGCAGGCGGCGCAACTGGAAATCGGCATCCGGCAACCGGCCGATCCGTTCCAAGTCCTCGTTGGACAGGAACGGGTGCGGCATTTTGATCAGGCGCGCATGGCCGGGCTTCTCGGCCAGAATCGAATCGCTGTTGCCGATGCCGGTCATCAGCGACATGACCTGCGCCTCGCGAATGGGATCGATAGCCGGATTCGTCACCTGCGCGAACATCTGCTTGAAATAGGCGTACAGCAACTGGGGCTGTTCGGACAGAACCGCCAACGGCACGTCGGCGCCCATGGATCCCTTCGGTTCCTGGCCCGTGGCGGCCATGACGCCGAGCAGCAAACGCTCGTCCTCGCGCGTGTATCCGAACAGCCGCTGGCGACGCCGCAAGGTTTCGGGATCGGATTGCGTTTCGGACACGGCGCCGAACAGGCCGCGCACGTCAATGCGGTTCTCCTGCACCCAGCGGCGATAGGGACGGCGTCGCGCCAGCGCCATTTTGATTTCGCAATCCTTGAGCAAGCGGCCCTTGCGCGTGTCGGCCAGCAGAATCTGGCCGGGCCGCAAGCCGCCTTTTTCGCATACCGTTTCGGGGGCGAGATCGAGCACGCCCGCCTCGGAGGCAAACACCACCAATCCGTCGCGCGTCACCGCATAGCGCGCCGGCCGCAACCCGTTGCGGTCCAGCATGCCCCCGACCACGCAGCCATCGGTGAACGCGATGGCGGCGGGCCCGTCCCATGGCTCCATGAACCCGGCGTGATATTCGAAGAACCCGCGCAAATCCGGGCCCATCGGATATTTCGGGCCCCAGCCTTGCGGAATCGTCATCACCGCCGCATGATCGGGATCGCGCCCCGCCATGACAAGCAGCTCGATCACATTGTCGAGCGCGGCCGAATCGCTGCCGCCGGGCTCGATAATCGGCCGCAATTTCGCCACGGCAGAGCCAAACGCTTCCGACTCGAGATTCGGCTCGCGCGCTTCCATGTTGAAGCGATTCCCTTTGAGCGTGTTGATCTCGCCGTTATGCGCCAGGCAACGGAACGGCTGCGCCAGCGGCCAGGACGGAAACGTGTTGGTGCTGTAGCGCTGATGCACCACGGCCAGCGCGCTTTCCAGCCTCGGATCGCGCAGGTCGGGATAGAAGGCAGGCACTTGCGGCGCCTGCATCAAGCCCTTGTAGACGATCGTACGGCAGGACAAACTGGCCACATACAGGGCGTCGGCCGCTCCGCCCCCATCATGGACCGCCCGCTGCCATAGCTTGCGCATCAGGTACAGCTTGCGTTCGAACAACGGTTCCGCGAGCCCGTCGCCCGTGACGAAACACTGGCGTATGACCGGCATCTCGCGCCGCGCCTGCTCGCCAAGCACGGCGGGGTCCACAGGCACCTCGCGCCAGCCCGCCAGGACGAGCCCGGCCTCCTCCGCCGCGGCCCGGCCCAACGCCAGGCAACTCTCGCGTTCCGCTTCGTCCCGGGAGAGAAAGCACATGCCGACGCCGAACCGGCCGCTTTCGGGCAGTCGAATCGCCGTTTCGGAACAGACAGCGCGCAGGAAACGCTCCGGCATCTGAAAAAGAAGCCCGGCACCGTCGCCCGTATTCGCGTCGGCGCCGGTCGCGCCCCGGTGCAGCAAATTCTCCAGAATGGCCACGCCCTTCTCGATCACATCATGCGACGCGACCCCGTCCAGCCGAGCCACGAACCCGACGCCGCAGGCATCGTGCTCGAAGGCCGGATCGTACAGACCCTGTCTGTTCGGGAAACCGGTCATGTCACTGAGCAAACAGCATTTCCGCGTAGGACGGCATCGGCCAGCGGTCGTCCGGCACAAGCTCTTCCAAGGCGTCGGCCGCTTCGCGCACCGCCGCCATGGCCGCCAGCTTCGCCGGCCCTTTGGCCGTCAGCCGATTCTCCAGTTCCGTCACGCCTTTCGCCAGCGCATCGGTCAGCTCGCAAAGGCGGACGAGCACGCCGCGCGCCGCCTCGGCCGACATCTGGCAGGCCTCGAGTCCTGTCACCGTGGCGACCGTATCGCGCTGATACTCGAGCGCCGCCGGCAATATCATGGTTTTCGCCAAATACAGCGCGCAGTGGGCTTCGATCGAAACCTGCTTCTCGTACTGCTCCATGTACACTTCGTAGCGCGACTCCAGTTCCTGCTCGCTCAGCACGCCGTACTTGGCGAACAGATCGCGGGCCTTCGCCGTCCGCAACGGCTGCAACGCTTCCGGGGTCGTCCGCAAGTTCGGCAGCCCGCGGCGCTCCGCCTCGGCCAGCCATTCTGCCGTGTAGTTGTCGCCATGGAACAGGATGCGCTTGTGGTTCACGACGATTTCCCGCAAGACGCCGGGCAGAACATCGGTCAAATCTTTGCCACCGGCGATATCCGCCTCCAGCCGGTCGCAGATGCCGTCGAGCGCCTCGGCCACGATCGTATTCATCACCACGTTCGGCCCCGCGCAGCTCTGATTGGAACCCACCGCCCGAAACTCGAACTTGTTGCCGGTAAAAGCAAGGGGCGACGTGCGGTTGCGGTCCGTCTCGTAGCGCGGCAATGCCGGCAGCGTCGCGACACCCAACTGAATCGTCTTGCCGGCGCGGCCGGCGCCCTTGACGCCCTGCTCGATCTGCCCAATGATCTCGGAGAGCTGCTCGCCCAGATAGATGGACATGACCGCCGGCGGCGCCTCGTTCGCGCCCAGCCGATGATCGTTGCCGGACGAGGCGATCGAAGCGCGCAGCACGTCCGCATGCTTGTCCACCGCCTGGATCAGCGCGCAGATCATCGTCAGGAACTTCGCGTTCTCGTGCGGACTGTCGCCCGGCGAGAGCCAGTTCTTGCCGTCCGGCCCGCACACCGCCCAGTTATTGTGCTTGCCCGACCCGTTCACGCCCGCGAACGGCTTCTCGTGCAGCAGGCACACGAACCCGTGCCGATTCGCCACATGCGGCAGCAGCTCCATCACCAGCATGTTGTGATCCACCGCCAGGTTCAGTCCCTCGTACACCGGCGCCAGTTCGAACTGGGCGGGGCTCACCTCGTTGTGCCGGGTCTTCGCCGGCACGCCCAGCCGCCAGAGATGATGGTCCAAATCGGTCATGAACGCCATCACCCGCGGCTTGATCGCCCCGAAATAATGGTCTTCCATCTGCTGATGCTTCGCCGGCGAACAGCCGAACAGGGTGCGGCCCGTCTGCAACAAATCGAGCCGAGCATCCACATACTGCTTGTCCACCAGAAAATACTCCTGCTCCGCTCCCATCGTCGCATAGGCCCGCTTGCCGTCCGATTCGATCCCGAACAGCTTGCCCAGCCGGCAGACCTGCTTCGACAGAACGTCCATTGAACGCAACAGCGGCGTCTTCTTGTCCAGCGCCTCGCCGTTATGCCCGCAGAATACCGTGGGAATGCACAGCACGGCACCGTTTTCGCACTCCTTGATGAACGCCGGACTGGTCGGGTCCCAGGAGGTGTAGCCCCGTGCCTCGAATGTCGCCCGCAGGCCGCCCGAAGGGAAGCTGGACGCGTCCGGTTCGCCCTGGATCAGTTCCTTGCCCGAGAACTGCATCAGCGCGCCGCCTTCGTGATCGGGTGTTAGAAACGACTCGTGCTTCTCAGCCGTCGCGCCGGTCAGCGGCAGGAACCAATGCGTGAAATGCGTTGCGCCCTTCTCCACCGCCCAGGTCTTCATCGCTTCCGCCACATCGTCCGCGATCGCCGCATCCAGCCGCTGCCCCTGCCGAATCGTGGAAATGAGCGACGCATAGGTCGCTTCCGACAAATAGTTGCGCATCGTCTTAATGCTGAACACGTTTTCCCCGAACGACCGCGCCGCTTTCGACAACTCTTCTTTCACCGCTTTTCCCTCCTCGCTGTTTACCGAAACCTACCGCAACACCTCGAAAATCTGGGGCAAGACACGCTTATGATGCGAGCGCGACTTCATTTCGCCCACTTTCTGGACCAGGCGCGTATCCAGGCTGCCCACCTTGCCCGCCTCCAACGCGCGAAATACGTTGTCCAACACCTCGTAGGACAGCCCCATCTCGCCTTCGTCCGTCTGACCGGCCCACAATCCGGCGCTCGGCGGCTTGACAACCACCGGTTCCGGCACCCCCAGCTCCCGCGCCAGCGCCCATACTTCCGTCTTGTACAATCCGGCCAGCGGCAACAGGTCCGCCCCGCCATCGCCGTATTTCGTAAAATAGCCGGCCAGCCATTCGCTCCGGTTGCCCGTGCCGATCACCATGGCCGAACGCAAGTTCGCCCAGTAATACAACACCGCCATTCTCAGCCTCGGCTTAACGTTGGCAACCACCTCGCGACCCGCCTCCGGCAACGTTTCCATCAACGCCCGAAACGTCTTGTCCAACCGAACCGTCACCGTCTCCAACTCGAGTGTCTCCGCCACCAGACGCGCATCGCTCTCGTCGGATTCCGACGAATCGCACGGCATAATCACACCCAGCGCATGCTCGCCCAACGCCCGCTTGCACAGCGCCGCCACCACCGCCGAATCCACGCCGCCACTCAACCCGAACACCACGCCCTTCAAACCGGCATGGCTCACGCAGTCGGCAATCCATTCCGTCAAACGATCCGATAACGATCTCAAATCAAACCTCCATTCGCTATGCCACACTGTCCCGAGCGCCGTGCCCGTCCAATTCCGTCTGATCTGTCCGATCCGTCGGATTCGTCTGACAAGCCGGACCTGTCAGACCCGTCGGACCTGTCGGACAAATCGGACACAACAACCATTATCATTTTCCGTGCCAACAAGCTTGATTCACCAAAACTCAAAACATAAACAATACGTTTAACTTTGCAATACAAAAGATTACAACCGCAAAAGACTTGTTCTCCGGAACAACACCAGCACACCCATGAGGCCATATGTTTGCCATTGGCCAATATCTTGCCAAAGCGAGACTGGGTTTCAAAGACGGACTGGCCGACTACGGCGGGGGAATGAATCTTAGACCTATCGTCCTCGTCGTCGTTCTCGTTCTCGTCCTCGATTTCTCCCGTCAGGGGCAATGAATCGGGGATGCCCCCTGGCAAAAGCCATTCCCCGCTTTGCGCTTGCAGTTTCAGGCTTCCGACTGCTAGGGTGGGTTCCGATGAACTGGGCAGCCATAGCATGGGTAGCGGCGGCGCTTCTCGCCTTGTTGATTCTCGGCGTATGGATTCGCAGGGCTCGCCGAATGGTCCGCCTCGTGAGAATACTGCCATTGTGTGCCGCGTCGCTTGTCTTCTCGGTTTGCTCCTGCACCACATCGCAACCCTGCCAACCCGATGTGTCAACCAAAGCGTACGAGAGAGCCATGGCGGAGTTCGAGAGACTCGATTTTCCTCGGCAGACCTATGAGGACTGGAAACTTTTTCAGGAGCAAGACAATCTCCGCAGGCTTTATCTTTCTCTTTTGGACGTGGACCCGGAGAAGGCCATGGCGGAAAGCAACAAGGCCAACGTCGAATACCAGCAAGCATTTGATGCCTTCCGACAGGCGCAAGGCATCGCTAACGACAACGCATTCATTGATATTGAACAGGAAGCAGCCCTTCATCGCGAGTTCAGAAGACAATTCAAGCCCGGTCAAACCAATCACGTTGCCGCGATTCTGATTGTGTGGGAGATGTGGGCGGAGCTTCAGGCGGCAGAGCAGTTCTTCCGGAACCGGATGGCTGCGGCAGGTGTCCGTCCCCAAGACGCCTTCGAAGCTCTATCCTTGTCCAATCGGCACCGCCGGGCGATGGGACAATGGGAACAGGCCGGAGCCGGAATGTGGCAGCTTCATTACGTTGGCGGCGACATCCCTCATCCGGACCCCGAGGTTCGAAAACAACTTGCCGAAGGCGAGTCTCCGTACCAGATCGAAGGAATGGTGTTCAAGGAGGCCAACATCGAACATTCTCGCGACATGGCGGAGAAGGTTCTCGGCGCATTCAGCCAGGAATCCGAGTTGACGCCGTTTAGCGCAGAGCTTGCGGCGCGAGCACGCGAGGAAATTGCGAATTCCGTTGTCGAAGAGATAGAAGAGCGCTGGGGCAACGCGTTTCAGTGGGCTTCAGACGCCATCGTCACAGCTCGCTCCGCTCGCGCGCTCTACGAACTGGAAATGGAGCACATCGGACGGGGGATGTTCCGATTACCTACGGCTACCCGGCGGCGCCGCCGGAAGGCTATCGGGAAGCTCGACGCGCGCTGTTCCGCAACGCCGGCATGCCCGTCTTGGGCGGCTGCGTTATCTCCGACAGGTCTCCCAAGAGCCTTCGCATCGCGGTTTGCCCCGCATGCGCAGAAGCGAGACGCCTGTGGCTGGAAAAGCATGAGCGCCAAGGCGCACAATAGGGACACGGATGGTTTCGAAACAATTCTTTCTTCCCATCCGTTTTCATGATTCTGTCCTCAATGATTCTGTCCAATCCCGCATCGCTCTCTCCTGATTTGCCGAAACATCATCTTGTTGTCCGTACAACATTGTCAATCAGCAAGACCGGTGGAACCGGTGGCAGAAGGAAGGTCCCTAAAAGTGGCCGCACACCAAATGTTCGGAACGCCTCCAAACCCTTTCGCATAGCAACCCGCCGCTTTCGGCTTGCGAACCTTCCTCCGCCGCGATACATTGTCCGAATCACCATCGGGCGCATTCTGCCCAAGGGGTAAAATGGCGGTTTGATGTATTCGCGAAATCAAGCCGTCCAATACGAACGGGGAAAGCCATATGCGCACATTCGATGCCATAGTTCTCGGCAGCGGCGGCGGCCTGAAAATCGCGCAGGGCGCGGCGCGACAGGGCTGGCGTGTCGCGCTGGCCGAGCCCGGCGCCTGCGGCGGCACCTGCCTCAATCGCGGCTGCATTCCGTCCAAGATGCTGATCTGGCCCGCCGAACTGGCCGACCGCATGCGCGAGGCGAGCCGCGTGAACATTGCCGCCGCGCCGCCGCGCATCGAATTCGCGCAACTGGTCGGCCGCGTATCCGACACGGTGGACGACATGTCGCGCGCGTTGCGCGCCCGTTGCGAGAACACCGAACGCCTCGACTACTACCCGCATCGCGCCCGTTTCGTCGGCCGCCATGTCTTGCGAGCGGGCGACGAAGACATCACGGCGCCTCGCATCTTTATCGCGACCGGCTCGCGCCCTTTCCTCCCCGCCATTCCCGGCCTGGCCGACGTCCCTTTCCTGACCAGCGCCGACGCCTTGCGCCAGACGAGCCTGCCCGAACGTCTGCTCGTAATCGGCGGCGGCTATATCGCCACGGAACTGGGCAACGCCTATCGCTCGGCCGGCAGCCAGACAACCTTTCTGGTTCGCAGCCGCCTGTTGCGGCATGAAGATCGCGAAATCGCCGATCTTTTCGCCCGCGCTTTCCGACGACGCCATACTGTATGCGAAAACTTCGCCTTTGCCGTCGTGCGCCAGACCGACGACGGCATCGAAGTCGCCGGGCGCGACGAACAGGGACATAGCCGTCGCGCGACAGGCGACGCCTTGCTCGTGGCCGCCGGCGTGATCCCCAACACCGAAGATCTCGGCCTGGACAAGGCCGACGTCCGAGTGACCGACGAGGGGCATATCCTCGTGGACCATTGCCTGCGCACGACAGCCGACGGCGTCTACGCGCTCGGCGACGCGGTCGGCAACCACCTGTTTCGACATACGGTCAACCGCGAAGCCGACTACCTGCTACGCACGGCGTTTTCCGGCGCAAAACCGGCTCCGCTCGATTACGGGCCCGTCCCGCACGCCGTCTTCGCCGACCCCGAAATCGCCGGGGTGGGTCTCACGGAAGAAGAGGCGCGCGAACGCGGCGCCGACTATGTTGTGGGCCGGGCCGCCTATGCCGACAGCAACCAGGGCCTGGCGCGGCAATTCGAGCATGGTTTGTGCAAAATTCTGGTGGATCGCGCCACGCGCCGTTTGCTCGGCGCGCACCTGGTGGGCGACGAAGCCTCCGACATGATCCATCTCCTGATCCTGCTCATGAAGACCGGCGGCACGCTCGACGAGCTGCTGGACATGATCTTCATTCATCCGGCCCTGCCCGAGATCGTGCGCGACGCCGCCCGCGACGCGCAAGCGAATTGTTAACCGCAAAAGAAAGGAAGCGATCGCATGTCACGACCGAATGTGCTGCTGCTGATGACCGATCAGATGCAAGGGCGGGTGTTGGACCCGCACCATCCCTGCCAAACGCCGCATTTGGATCGCCTGGCGGCGCGCGGGGTTCGTTTCGCGCGGGCCGTCACGCCCAACGCCGTCTGTTCGCCTGCGCGCGCTTCGCTGATGACAGGGCTGTTGCCGCACAATCATGGCGTGATGTGGGTGACCCATGTCGTGGATGGAGATCAAGGCCTTTTGCGGACCGATCGGCCACATTGGGCGCAGCGCCTGCAGGCGGTCGGCTACGACACGGCCTATTTCGGCAAATGGCATGTGGAACGTTCCGACTCGCCCGAACGATACGGCTGGGCGACGGACGGGGCGATGCCGAGCGCAGCCTACAAGGCCTTCGCGGCTGAACATGCGGACAAGACATACCGGGACCCGGAAACGCTGTCCAGTCACCGGTTCGTGCGGACGCCGGGCTATGCGGATACGCTGCACTATGGCGTGACCCGCGTGCCGCCCGAGCGGCGGCCGATGGGCGTCGTGACCGCCATGGCCGAGCAGTGGCTCGAATCGGCATTGCGTAGCGACCGGCCCTGGTGCGCCTGCGTCAGCATTCCCGAGCCGCACGATCCGTTCGTCTGCGGCGAGGAGGCCTTTGCGCAATATCGGCCCGCCGACCTGGCCCTGCCGCCGAACGCCGGCGATGCGATGAGCGACAAGCCCGGCCTCTATCGCCGCGCCCGCGCGCTTTGGCAGGACATGAGCGATGCGGAGAAGAAAGAGGCCGCCGCATGCTACTACGCCTCCATAACCGAACTGGACGCGCAATTCGGACGGCTGATCGAACGTATCGCGCAGGCGGGTCAGGAAGACCGTACCCTGGTGATTCTGACAGCCGATCATGGCGAATTTCTGGGTGCGCACGGCTTGTATTGCAAAAATTTCGGAGCATTCGAGGAAGCCTACAACGTCCCGCTTGTCATGGCCGGGCCGGGCGTGGCGCACGGCGCCGTGGCGCGCGAACGTGTCGCCCTCCAGGACTTGTGCCCCACGATAACGGAACTGACCGGCGCCGAACCGATCGCCTCTCCCGACTCGCGTTCGTTTGCCGCCGTCCTGCGCGAACCGGGCCGATACGAGAACGAATGGCAAACGGCCTTTGCCGAGTATCATGGCGGCCGCTACCTGATCACGCAACGCATGGTCTGGGACGACAACTGGAAGTTCGTGTTCAACGGGTTCGACTTCGACGAACTGTACGACTTGGAGAACGACCCCTTTGAAACGGTCAACCTTGCCGCGCGCCCCGAGCATCGGGCGCGTGTCGAGCAGATGACGGCCCGCATGTGGGCGCGCATGCGCGAAACCGGCGACCAATCGCTTATGAACACCGGCTATCCGATCCTGCGCATCGCGGCGGTCGGGCCGGAATCGAAAACGCGGAAAGGATAGCATGCCCGCACAGAAACAAGCCCGGAACGAAACAGACCCTGCGCATTGGCTGCGAATCGCGGAGCCGCTAATGCGATTGCCGACCGCGCCCTTCCGCGAGGATGCGGTGCGCACTCATATCCGCGCGTTCTGCCGTCGGATCGGCATGCGCGTGCGGCAGGACGGCCTGGGCAACCTGATGGCCGATTGGCGGCCGCGCGGCCCGGCGCCAACCCTGATTCTGGAAGCGCACATGGATCATCCGGGCTTCATCATGGAGGCGGACTCGCGGCGCAACCGGACTACGGCGGTCTTCTACGGACGCGTCGAAGACGAGTATTTCCCCGGTTCGCCCGTACGCGTCTTTGCCGAGGACGGGGAACGCCGCGGTCGAGTTGCGGGACGGCCGAAAGCGATATCCGAACGAGGCCGCCGCGTGGCGCTGGCGCTCGACGGACCGGTACGGCGCGGCGATATCGGAATGTGGGACGTTCCCGCTTTTCGCCAGCGCAATGGCATGATCGAAGCGCGGGCCTGCGACGATTTGGCGGGGTGCGCCACGCTGCTGGCGTTTCTCGACGCCATGGCCGACCGTCCGCAACGGCGCAATGTCGGCGCGCTGTTTACCGTGGCCGAAGAAGCGGGCCTGAACGGTGCGCTGTATGTTTGCCGACGACGCCGATTGCCGGCCCAGGCTACGATCGTCAGCATCGAAACCAGCCGCGAATGGCCTCACGCCCGCCGCGGCGAAGGCGTGGCGATACGCGTCGGCGATATCGCCCGCGTATTCGACCCGCCTGTCACCGCGTTCATGCTGCAGGCGGCGCGCGCCGTTGCCGCAAGAGATCCGGCCTTTCGCTGGCAGCGCAAACTGATGGACGGCGGCACCTGCGAGTCGTCGGTGTATCAAGCGTTCGGCTATGCGACCGGGGCGGTATGCGTTCCGCTGGCCAACTATCACAACCGCGATTTCGCCCGCCGCAGAATCGCCGCCGAACGCGTGGCGCTCGGCGATCTGACGTCCATGGTCAAGCTCTTCGTCGCCATGGCGGAATCGTGGCCGACAGGCGGCCGCTTCCGACGCCCGGGCCGGCCGGTCTACGAAGAAAAGCGCGGTCCGCTCGGCGAACGGTTCCTGGTACGGAAAGATGGGCGAACCTTGTCCGAATAGCCGGAAACAGATTAAGCCTTATCCAGATTCATGCGGCCGCCTGCCAGCAGAATGGCGATGTGGCGATCGGTTAAATCGCAGTGCAGCGGGATGGTTTCGCTTCGGGTTGCGTTCTCCAGCGCGAGCGGACGCCGCTCTTGCAGCGCGCGGCGGATGTCGGCCAGGCGCAACCGGTCGCCGGCGGCGATGCGGTCGTAGTCGGCCGGGTTGGCAAAGGCAAGCGGCACGATGCCGAAGTTGATCAAATTCGCGCGGTGAATCCGTTCGATGGACTTGGCGATCACCGCCTTGACGCCCAGATGCATGGGACACAGCGCCGCATGTTCGCGGCTCGAGCCCTGTCCGTAGGATTCGCCGGCCACGAGAAAGCCGTGCTCGCCGGCATCGCGCAGCTCGCGCATGCGCTGCGCGAACGTCGGATCCACATGCTCGAACACGAAGCGGCTGTAGGTTTCGATATTGGACCTGTGCTTCAGCCGCGGACCGGCCGGCATGATGTGATCGGTGGTGACATTGTCCCCCGCCTTGATGGCTGCCACGCCCGCCAGCGTTTCCGGCAAGGGCCCGTTCTTCGGCGGCGGTCCGATGCCGGGCCCCTTGACCAGTTCCGTTCGCCCGATGGTTGTTTCGTCCGGAAACACGAATTGCGAGTCGTCGTGCGGATAGGATTTCGGGGTCGGTACGCGCGGCCATTTCAGGTCTGGCACATCTTCCGACAGGCTGGCCCGTCCGGTCAGCGCCGCCAGCGCGGCCGTTTCCGGGCTCACCAGATAGACGCGGGCCGACGGCGTGCCGGAGCGTCCCTCGAAATTGCGGTTCGAGGTGCGGAACGAGACCGCGTTGGTTTCCGGCGACATCGAATTGCCGATGCAGAAACCGCATGCGCTTTCCAGGATGCGCGCGCCCGATTCGATCAGAGCCGCGAGCCGTCCGTCGGCCGCCAGCATGCCCAGAATCTGTCGCGAGCCCGGCGCGATGCCCAGCGTCGTGTCCGGCGCCACATGCCGGCCTCGCAGCAGGTCGGCCACCCGCCGCAAATCGCGGTAGGAGGCGTTGGTGCACGAACCGATCAGGACCTGGTTCACACGCGTCCCGCGCAAGGACGCCACGGTCGCGACGTTGCCCGGCGAGTGCGGCGCGGCCGCCAGCGGCTCCAGACAAGACAAATCCACCGTCACGGTCCGGTCGTACTCCGCGTCGGGATCGGCGGTCAGTTCCTTCCACGCTTCCGCGCGGCCTTGCGCTTCCAGAAACGCGCGCGTGATGTCGTCGCTCGGAAACACCGAGGCGGTTACGCCGCATTCCGCGCCCATGTTCGCGATCGTCGCGCGTTCGGGCACGTCCAAATGCCGCAACGCCGGTCCGGCATACTCGAACACGGTGTTCACGTTGCCCTTCGTCGAAAACATCTCGAGAATTTTCAGGATCGCGTCCTTGGCCGATACCCACGGCCTGAAACGACCTTTCAGCTCGATACGCACCACGGTCGGCATCGTCAGCGTAAACGGGCCGCCGCCCATGGCCACCGCCACATCGAGCCCGCCCGCGCCGATCGCCAGCATGCCGAGTCCGCCCGCCATGGGCGTGTGCGAATCCGATCCCAGCAACGTTTTGCCCGGCTCCCCGAACCGTTCCAAGTGGACCTGATGGCAAATCCCGTTGCCCGCCTTCGAGAACACGGCGCCGAACCGGGCCGCCGCCGATTTCAGGTAGGCATGATCGTCCGCGTTTTCCGGCCCGACCTGCACCGTGTTGTGATCTACGTAGCTGACCGTCCGTTCCGTGCGAATGCGGTCCAGCCCCATCCCTTCGAACTGCAGATAGGCCATCGTGCCCGTCGCGTCCTGGGTCAGGGTCTGGTCAATGCGGATGGCGATTTCCTCGCCCGCCTTCGGCGCGCCTTGCGTCAAATGCCGTTCGATGATTTTCCGGACAATATTCATTCCCATGCTGTCGTCTCCCGAATGTGCGTGCGAACCGTATGGTTCATGGAAGCGAAAATGACACGGAGCGATCCCATTGTCAAACGATTGCGGAACGGCGAAATGAACACAATTTCCCTTACAGCGCAAAAATGCGCGGAAAATTTCGCTCTAACACCGTTTTTAGGCCCGAAAAACACCGTAATCCACTGTGCTTCAATGCAATAACGACGCTAAGCGTCGGACAGGGCTGCCTTTGCTATTGACGGCGGGTGTTTCGGGATGGCACGCTGAGATTATTGGGGTGTCGCACGCGGCAGCGCGTATGGATCGCAGCCGCAAGGCCGGCTGCGGCGAGAGAGAAAGGGAAAAGCATGATCCAATCCGGCAAGGAACAAGAGGCGGCTTCGTCCGAGTCCTCCATTCGGCTCAGCGTCATAGCGGACGATTTCGGAATGCACGAAGCGATCAACGAAGCGATAGCGGAAACCTTTCGGGACGGACTGCTTACCGATGCCAACGTGATGGCGCCATGCCCCGCGTTCGAGGAGGCCGTTCGGCTGGCGAAGGAAACCGGGCTGCCGGTCGGCATGCACACGACCTTCACCTGCGAATTCGACCTCTATCGCTGGGGTCCGCTTCTGTCGGCGAAGACGCTTGTCGTCGAGGACGGCAACTTTCCGCAGGCGCACGCATGGGGTTCCGTGGATCTTGCCGAGGCGCGCCGCGAAATGTTCGCCCAGCACGACCGGTTGCGGGATGCGGGCCTTGTCCTCACCCATTTGTCCGAACACATGGGGCTGGGGGAGCCGGGCGACGCGCTGGCCGCTCTGCAAGCCGAGCTGGGGCGGGAAAGGAACCTGCCGCATCGCACGCACGGCAAGCGGCCCGGCGCGCCTCCGTTCCGCTATGCGGTTGACGGGCTCGTGCACGTCAGCGCCGTGGCCGGACTGGAGACGCGCAAAAATCGCCTGCGCGAACGGCTCCAAGCCATGCGTCCCGGGGGCAGGTACATATGGGTGGTGCATCCAGGAGCCGATCATGCTTCGCTGGATCGGCTGGCGACGCCCGGTTCGCCCGTTTTCGACTGGGGCCGCCCGTTTCGCGCGCTCGACCGCGCCTTGCTGCTGGATCCGGACGTCCGGCAGTGGATGGCCGACCTGAACATTGTGCCGACCCCGATCGCCGAGTTTCCGATAACGGGCAGTCCGGCAGCTCGGTAAGACCCAAGACGGGCTTCGCCAGCAACCCAAGTGGTCGGAAATCAGAGGTCGGAGGTCACGGAACACGACTACGGCGACGACTACGGGGGACGACCTGCCCGCAGTGCTACAGCGTTGCAGGCGGGCTTCTGTCACTCGTAATCCGTAGTCGTCGCCGTAGTCGTCCACCGAATCCTCTTGTTTTTTTTCGACAGGACGTCGTGACGAAGGCGCCAACGCTTCATGTCTTTGGGCGCGAATTCGCGCCCTTTTCGGCTTCGGGCCCTGTCCATGCATGTCCTCGTTTCAATCTATCCCTGCATCACGCCCGCGGATGGGCATCTTCGTAAGCCTGTTTCAGGCGTTCGATGCTGACATGCGTATAGATCTGGGTGGTGGACAGGCTGGCATGGCCCAGCAGTTCCTGGACGCTGCGCAGGTCGGCGCCGCGGTCGAGCAGATGCGTGGCGAACGAATGCCGGAGCGCATGCGGCGACAGGTTCGCGTTCAGTCCGGCTTCCATCAGCCGTTGTTTCATCATGCGCTCGGCCGAGCGCGGGGTGAGCGCGCCGCCATGCTTGTTGCGGAAGATCGGTCCGTTCTCTCGCGCGCCCGGCGTTCGGCCGCGCCAGGCTTCTTCGGCCTCGAACAGCGCGGTCAGGGCGTCGCCGGCGGGCCGGCCCAGCGGGCACAGCCGCTCCTTCTTGCCTTTGCCGCGCACCTTGACAATGCCCGAAAGCATATCCGCGTCGCTACGACGCAACGCGACGATTTCGCTCAGACGCGCGCCGGAGCTGTAGAGCGTTTCGAGCAAGGCCGTGTCGCGGGCGGCGGCGTAGCGTTCGAACTGAGTTGGCGGCTTGTCGCGTCGTTCCTCCCGCGCGCGCAAAGCGCGCGCCGGCGCGGCGAGCAAGGCGGTTACGTCCTGTACGGACAGGATTTCCGGCAATGGGCTATTTCGCTTGGGCGCGCGCAAGCCGGAAAACGGATTGTGCGACACCTGTTCCTCGCGTTCGAGAAAGCGGTAGAACATGCGCAAGCCGGACAGCTTTCGGCCCGCCGTGGCCGGCGCCATTTTCCGTTTCTGGAATTCGATCACGAACCGGCGCGCGCCATAGACGTCCAATGCGCTCCACGGCCAAGGCGGCTTCTTGTCCGCCCCCCAAATCAGGGCCGCGCATTGGCCGATGTCCGAGGCGTAGGCGGCCAGCGTATGCGGCGACGCGTTGCGTTCCACCCGCAGGTAGTCCAGAAACCGGTGGACCTGCGGATCGGCTTCCGCCGCGAATCGGGCTGCCGTCGCGCTCATGAGCCATTCTCCCGCCGCGCGGCATGGGCCAGCGCCAGCAGCGCCACGCACGCCGTATCGCTGCGCAACGTGCGCGCGCCCATGGAAACGCCGCGAAAACCGCGCGCTTCCAACGAAGCCCGCTCTTGCGCCGTCCAGCCGCCTTCCGGCCCCACGGCCACCAGCAGCCGCTCCGTGTCGCAACCGGTGGCTGCCACGGCCGACGCCGACGTGTCCGCCGCCGGATCGGCCAGCCACCTAGTTTCGTTCGCGACCGGGTCGCCCAACGCCTCGTCCAGCATGGTTGCGAAACGGCGCCAAATCCGCACGTCGGGCACGCGCGTATCCTGCGCCTGCTGCAAGCCTTCGACGAGCAGCGGACGATAGGTTTCCGGCCGAATCGCATGCGAATCGAAATAGCCGCGCTCCACTTTCCAGGCGGCGGTCAGCAGGATGCGGCCCACGCCCAACGCCGCCATCTGCGCCCAGAGCCGACGCAGAACTTTGGGACGCGGCAACGCCAGCAGCACATCCACGGCCGGCCGTTCCGGCACGCACGGCTCGAATGCGCACGCCAGCCTCACGCCGCCAGGCCCAACCTCGACAACCGTGCCCGTCCCTTTCGGCCCGTCGGCCAGACCGACGCGCACTGTTTGGCCCGGTTCCGCGCGGAGCACGTCGCGCAGGTGCCGCGCGCGAACGTCGCGCACAACAGCCGTTCCGTCCTCCGCCACCTCTTCGCGATCGAACAGCAGCAAATTCACGCCAAGCCCCCGAGAAAACGTTTGCGTCGTCTGGCTAACCGCGTTAGATTCCGGAACCGTAGCAAAGACTGCGACCATACCGCAACAGAGAAGCGAGGCAACGCATGAATGTATTCGAAGCGATCGAACAGCGTCACAGCTATCGCGGCGCTCTGAAGAACGAACCGGTACCCCGCGACGACCTGCGCGCCATTGTGGACGCCGGCCTGCGCGCGCCGTCCGGTTGCAACGCGCAAACCACGCAATTCGCCATCGTGGACGATCCGGAGCTGATCGAACGCATCCACGCCATGCCCCAGGCCAACACGCCTGTGCTGCAGGCGCCCGCCTATATCGTCTGCATCGTGGACAAGAGCCCGCCGGATGTTTACAAGGGGTTGTCGTTCCAGGTGGAAGACTGTGCCGCCGCCGTGCAGAACATGCTGCTGGCCGTGACGGCGCTGGGCTATGCCACCGTCTGGATTGACGGCTGGCTGCGCAAGGACGCCCGCGCCGAAACGCTGGCCGCCTGGCTCGGCCTTCCGCACGGCAAGACCCCTCGCGTTCTGCTGCCGATCGGACGCCCGGCGGAAACGGCGCCGCGCCGCGAAAAGAAGCCGTTCGCGGAACGCGCCTGGTTCAACCGCTACGGATCGGAACAAGGATAACCGCCGCCTGGCGTTGAACAGGCGAAGCACGGGCTTGCACGGACACGCATGAACATTCTCTGAAACAGGCTTGTTGGCGGGCTTGCGCCCGCAACCCAACGAAGGATACTCTCGCCAAGACACCAAGAACGCAAAGAACCGACTCTGCTTGGCGAACTTTGCGGCTTTGCGAGAGAAACAGTTGCAAAAGACACGCGCAAAACGTGTATCCTTGTCGGAAAGGGTTTTATGCCTGTGCAAATAACTGGCTCCGCTTTTCCCGCGCCGCAACCGCTGATCGCGCGGGCCTGCCGCACGGGCGAAGGCCCGCTTTGGCATCCGGACGAACAGCGCATCTACTGGACGGACATTCCGGCCTGCCGACTCTACCGCTGCGCGGCCGACGGATCGGAACAGGAAGCGTTCGACACCGGCGAGCCGACCGGCGGCATTGCCTTGCAGGCCGACGGCGCTTTGGCTCTGTTCATGGCCCGCGGCGCCGTCCGGCGCTGGAAGCACGGCCGCTTCGAAGACACGCTCCTCGAAGAGATTCCCGCCGAACGCGATTCCCGTTTCAACGATGTCGTTGCCGATCCGCGCGGCCGCGTATTCGCCGGGACCATGTCCAGTCCGGCCCATGGCGGACGCCTTTACCGACTCGATCCGGACGGCACGCTCGCTCTGCTCGCCGAGAATATGGGCACGCCGAACGGCATGGGCTTTTCGCCAGATCTGCGCTTCTTCTATCAGAACGACTCGCGCGCGGCCTGCCTGTACCGTTATCGCTACGACGAAGCCTCCGGTTCCATCGCCGAGCGCGAAACCCTGTTCGAAGCGCGAGCGGAAGACGGCAAAGGCCGACCCGACGGCCTGACCGTGGACGCGGACGGCTGCCTCTGGACGGCCCGCTGGGACGGCGCATGCCTTGTCCGGCATGCGCCCGACGGCGAACCGCTTGCGGACATGCCGTTCCCGGTTCGGAAAGTGTCGAGCCTGACGTTCGGCGGCGCCGGATGCGACACGCTGTTCGCCACGACGGCCGGCGGCGACCGGCCGGACGAAAACGGCGCCCTGGCCGGCGCTTTGTTCGTTTGCCGCGCCATGCCCGTGCGCGGCCGGCCCGAATACCGCTCCCGGCTCTGACGCAAGGGAGAAGATATCCCATCGTCTGTAATCCTTGATCAGAAGAATGGTTGCTGATGCAAGATTGATTGATGGCCGTTTTTTGTGTCCTCGCAGCAACAACTCTCCTATTAAAAACTGCCGCATTCGACCCGGAGGGCGATGCGGCAGGCGCCCCTGTGGCTCCGCCTTCGCCCAAGCGCTACGGCGGACAATGGGATTCGGGGTCAGAGCGCCAGGAGGCTTCGCCGCGACACACCCGGCCTGCCCCGACTTGTCCGCCGTAGTCCGTCCGCCGGACGAAGGCGGAAAACGCCACAACCCATGGCCGGAATTTCTGCCATTTGGAACCGGCAACTGTATGCACACAATAACGTGCGCCACGCGCTACACGTGCCCGTAGCCGGGCGTCATGCGGAATCCGGCCAAGGGCGCGGCCATGCCCTCCTCGAATTCCTGCACCCAGCCCTCGCAGCCGAGCTCCTCCACGGCGGCCACGACCGTTTCGTATTCCGCGCGCTCCACGAGCCGGTTCCAGGGCGCGCCCCGTTCGAGCGCCTGCCAGGCGGGCCGGTATTGCGCCATGACCGCCACCGGCACATCCGAGCCGACCTGCGCGGCCAGCCAGCGCAGATTGGCCACGGCTTCGTCGGCATGACCGGGCAGCACGAGCAGGCGGCAAATCGTTCCTGAACGGGCGATGCCGTCGTCGTTCAGCTTCAACGGGCCGGTTTGCCGCCGCATTTCGAGCAGCGCATCGCGCGCGACTTCGACGTAATCCGGCGCATTCGAGCCTTCGCGGGCGGTTTCGGCGCGGGCATAGCGCAGATCGGTCAGATACACGTCGGCCAGCCCCTCGTATTCCCGAAGCGTTTCCGTTCGTTCGTACCCGCTCGTGTTGCATACGACCGGCAGCCGTTCGGCGTCCGTATTGGCCTCGGCCAGCGCGATGCGAATCCACGGCAGCCAGGGTGTCGGCGAAACAAGGTTAAGATTGTGCGCGCCATCCTGCCGCAAACGGCGGAACCGCTTCGCCAATTCTTGCGCGCCGAAGGTTTCGCCGCGGTTTTCCTGGCTCCAGGCCCAGTTCTGGCAATAGAGGCAGGACAGCGGACAATGGCTGAAGAAAAGCGTGCCCGAACCGCGCGTTCCGGAAATGGGCGGCTCCTCGCCCCGATGCAAGCCGTAGCGGAACATGCGGACTTCGGCGCCGGCTCCGCATGCGCCGGCGCGGTTGGCCATTCGATCCGCTCCGCACTGGCGCGGACAGAGCCGACAGGCGGACGGAGCGGGCAGCTCCGCATCTGTCCGTTCGCTCATGGCATTCGTTCTCCGTTTCGCGTTGGAAGGCCTTCAACAAACAGACCATTCCCGAACTTTCCAAATACGTTCGTGTCTTTGCCGGAAAGGCCTATTGTCACGGAGCTGTCGCGGTTTCACGATTTGGCGGCCAGTTCCATATCAATGACATCCTGGCCGTCTTCCCAGGTTTTCAGGTGGTAGAGGTCGTATGTGATTTGGGTTTGGCGCTCGGCGGTGTCGGGACCGGCCAGGGTTTGCCGTTCGCGTTTGAGCTTGTTGCGCCATAGGCGCAGAATCATATCCTTGACGGCATCGGCATGCGACGACTCAGGCCCCATGATTTTGGGCGGACTGGCCAGCAAGCCGGAGAAGAAGCGCTGGAATTCGCTGTCGGGTCCGGCCTGTTCGAACAGAGCGTCCTGTATCTCGCGCCCGTCCCGCGCGGCGGACACAACGGTCTCCAGCACAGTCTTGCATGCGGGATCCGCGAGCGCGTCCCACGGAAGCCGTTGCGCGATCAGCTCCACAATTTCCGGATTGGCCGCGGCATGAACGGCATGCGCGCAGAGTTCCACTTCTTCGCGTGGGCGAACGGCTTCCTCGCGGGCCGGCGCGGCGGGGTCGGGCTCCGAATCGCCGCGCCTGCGGCGGGCCAGCAAGCGGTTCAGGTCGCCGAAAAGCCGGCTTTCCGGTATGAGCAGCAGCTCGCCGAGTTCCTTGAGCAACTCGCTGCGCTGAATATCGCCGGGACAGTGCGCGACGGTTTCCAGCATTTCGTTGGCGGCCCGTTTCGTCCAGGTCGCGCTTCCGAAATCCTTGGCGTCGGCAAGAATTTTGTGCTGGAATCTCAGCGCAGACGGCGCATGCGTCAACCGTTCCCGAAAAGCGTCCAGCCCGTGTTCGCGAATGAACGAATCCGTATCCTCGCCGGCCGGCAAAGCGGCGATGCGTACGGCCAAACCGGCCTGAAAAAAGATGCGGGCGGCGCGCACGGCCGCTTCCTGGCCGGCCTTGTCGGGATCGAATGCGATCAGCACGCCGTTGGCATAGCGTTGCAGGATGCGGGCGTGGTCTTCGGTGAACGCGGTGCCTTGCGAAGCCACGGCGGCGGTCAGCCCTTCCTGATGGCAGCGAATGACGTCTATCTGGCCTTCGCACAGCAGCGCTTCGCCGGCATCGAGAATGGCGCGCCGCGCGCGGTGCAAAGCGAACAGGATGCGGCTTTTTCGGAACAGCGGCGTTTCCGGGCTGTTGACGTATTTGGCCGCCTTCTCGTCGGAACCCAGCGTGCGGCCGCTGAAGCCGATTACGCGGTTTTGCTCGTCGCAGATCGGGAACATGACGCGGTCGCGGAAACGGTCGTAACCGCCGGCGGAATTTTCTCTTTTAAGAACAAGCCCGGCCGTTTCCAGTTGCTCGTCGCTGTAGCCTTTCTTGCGCGCGCCGTTCAGGACGGAATCCCAGCCGGGCGACGCATAGCCGATCTGGAACGTCTCGATGGTCTCCGCGTTCAGGCGCCGTTGCGCGAGATAGTCGCGCGCGCGCGCGGCGCTCGGGCTCTCGAGCAGGGTGCGGTGATAAAAGGAGGCGGCGTCGGCCAGCAGCCGGTAGAGCGCGTTCTTGTCGAGCCCGCCCTCTTCGGCGCGTTCGTCGAGGTCGAGAACCACGCCGGCCTTTTCGGCCAGCATGGCGACCGTGTCGGGGAACGGCATGCCTTCGTGCCGCATCACGAAGGAAAAGATGTCGCCGCCGGCGCCGCATCCGAAGCAGTGGAAAATCTGCCGGTGCGGATTGACATGGAAAGAAGGCGTTTTTTCCCTGTGGAACGGGCAGAGCGCCCGGAAGGTGGAGCCGGCCCTCTTCAAGGCGATGTAGCTGCCGATCAGTTCGACGATGTCCAGGCGCGCGCGAATGCTTTCGAGCGTGTTTTTGGAAATGGTTTTACTCACGGCCGTTCTCCGTTGCGGCCTGACGCACGGTTTCCTCTAACGCGGGCGCGTATCGGATTGCTAGCCGCCCGAAAAACGACCGTTCGCCGAACACGCGCCGCAACGTTTCGTTCGCGGTCATGTTCACGACGAGAAACACGAGCGCCAAAACGACCGCCGCCCGAACGAAACCGGCCACGGCGCCGCCGTATTTGTCAACCTCTTCCTCGAACACGACGCGCATGGTCTTGCGCAGCAGCGCGCGTGTGGCGGCCATGGCCAGAGCCGAGAGGATCAGGACGCCCAGGAAAGCAACAACCCAGGCGACACCCGGGCTCAAACGGCTGTGTTCGAGCAGCCATTGTCCCAGCGGCCGACTCGCGAACAGGCCGACCGCCACGGCGACGATCAGGCTGAGAACATGGGCCAATTCGCCGGAAAGCCTGCGTCGCCAGCCGACAGCCGTGCCGAGCGCCAACAGAACGACGGCGATCGTATCAACGAGCGTCCACATGTTTTTCCATCCATATCCGCACACGTTCCGCCGCGGCGCCGTCGGGCTCCAGTTGCAGGAAACGCTGGAAATGCCTGCGCGCCGCGCCAGGCCGCGCCTGTTGGCTATGGATCAATCCGAGCAGATAATGGGCTTGCGCATGGTTGGGCTCGCGCAGCAGCGCCTGATTCAAATGCCCGATCGCTTCGTCGAACCGCTTGGCATCGAAACAAACCACCGCCAGCATGTACTGCGTCCGCACGTCGGCCGGTTTGATCCGCACGGCGCGCATAAAGGCCCGGCGCGCATTCTCGGCATCGCCCCGGGAACGATAGGCCAAGCCCAGATTGTACCATGCACTGAACAATGCGGGATCCTTTTTCACCGCCTGCCTGTAGGCGGCAATGGCGCCCGCCCAGTCCTGACGGTCCTGCCGCTCCTTGCCTTGCGCCCAGAACCGCATGGCCTGCCGCGTATCGGAGCTGCCGACAGGAGCGGGCGCAGGCGGGCGCACAGGCTCGGTCCGTACCGGCGCAGGCCGAGTCGGCGGTTCGTCCGGCTTGGGCGCCGGTTCCGGCGGCGACGCGGGCTTGGGCGCAGGCTTGGGCTCCGGCCGAATTGTCGTCTGGCGCGGATCGTCGGGGAAACGTTTGCGAAACAGCGCGTAAGCCTCGCGAGCTTCCGTCCGGAATTTCAAATGCCGATCGTACAAAGCGATCAGCGCCCACAGCGTATCGGCGTGATCGGGATGACGAGTCACGGCCTGGTTCAAAATAATCAAGGCTTCGTCGAAAGATTCGTTGGCTATGGCGGCGTTCGCCTGACGCAACAACGCGACGGCCGGATGTTCGCGTGGCGGTGGCGGCTGAGCCGAACGTTCGGGCGCGGGCTTGGGCGGCGGGCTCGGCGCTTCGACCGAAGAGGGTGGCGGACTCGGCGATTCATCCGCCGACGTCGGATCGGGCGCGCGCTCGGGTTCGGATTCCGGCGCAGGCTCGGCTTCCGGTTGACGCTGTTCGGATGCGCTTTGCAAAAAATCCTGAGCCGCATTCAGGCGCCGCAGCAACTCCGGACTGTCAATGCCGGGTTCCGCATCGCCGGCGGCTGCCAGAAAACGACGAAAGGCTGCTTCGGCCTCGGATCGGGTATCGGGGTTGCCCCGATACAGCAAGCCCAGGTTGTACAAGGCAGGCGGATAGTCGGGATCCCAATCGAGCGCGCGCTGGAGAAGGACCAGCGCCTCGCGGAATTCGCCTGCCTCGAACTCGACAAGGGCGCGGGCAGTGAGGAGCCGGGGCGAGACAGGCGAACGTCGCAAGGCGGCATCGAACGCTTCGCGCGCCTGCTGCCACTGCTTCCGATTCAGGTGAAGATGCCCCAGAAATTCGAGCGGACGCGGATCGTCGTCGGCAATCTCGGCCGCCTGCGTCAGGTAGGCGATGGCGCGATCGTCGCGGTTCATGCGGGCATAGGCTACGCCCAGATTGGCAAGCGTCGTGGCATGGCCGGGCGCTTCGGCTTCGGCTTGTTCCAGCAACGCGATCGCCTCCGAGTACCGGCCGTCGCGCAAGCGGTTCAAGCCGGCCCGGGATTCCGGCGCCGCCGTTTCCGGCCGTCCGCAGCCAACAGCGAAAAACAGCGCCCCGCACGCTGCCGTACGCGCTATCGCCGGCCATCCGCATTCGCCTGTTCCGCGCCCCATGCCCCATTCCTTCTTTTGCACAGGGCCTTTCCTACCATACTGTCGCGGATGACCGCAATACTTTTCCTTGGCTTGCGGAAATAGCGCTTGCCAAGGACAGACCGAGCGTGTAGGGTGCGCATCGTTTTCAGGAAGGAAAGACCATTATGAAGAAAGACATTCATCCCCAGTACAGCGAAGCGTCCATTACTTGCGCGTGCGGAAACGTGCTGGAAACCCGTTCCACCGTCAAGGAAATGAGCATCAACACTTGTTCCAAGTGCCACCCGTTCTTTACCGGACAAGCGACGTTCATTGACTCGGCCGGCCGTATCGAGCAGTTCAAGAAACGCTACAGCGCTGTGAAAAAGGCGTAGCGCGGGCTACGCTGCAAGAGCAAAAGCGTGAAAGAACCGGCGCACGGCTTGCAAGAACAGCGGTCCCGATGCGCTGTGCGGGCGGGAAGGAATACGAGTTGGGGCTTGATTTCCCCACCCTTCTCGCATGCCTGCCGTCGGCCTTCGCGCGCAGATGGCTTGCCGTGATCGGCCGCAGATTCATGCCGAAACGCGGCCGGAGACCATACACGCCGGAATATCTGTCGTTTTGAGAAGGCTCCATGCGCTGTCCGCGACCAACCCGACCTGCCATTCCATGATTGACCGCCGTCAAATCGAAAAGAGGCTGAACCGCCTGCAGGAACTCGAAAGCGAGCTGGCGCAACCGGACTTGGCCAAGCGCCCCGCCAAGCTTCGCCAGTTGGTGCAGGAGCATGCCGCGCTCAAGAAACTGGGCGAAAAATCCGACCGCTATTTCCGGCTGGCGACACAGATTGAAGAGAACGAAGCGATGGTCGCGGCGGACGAGACGGACGCCGAACTCAAGGCGCTGGCGGAACAGGATATCGAAGAATGCCGGCCCGCGCTCGAAACCGCGCGCGCCGATTTGCTTGTCGCCCTCTTGCCGCCCGATCCGACCGCCGCCCGCAATGCGATCATGGAAATCCGCGCGGGCACCGGCGGCGACGAAGCCGGCCTGTTCGCCGCCAACCTGTTGCGCATGTATCAGCGCTATGCCGAATCGCACGGCTGGAAAATCGGCATGATCGACGCCCATGCCGGTTCGATGGGCGGCTGCAAGGAAGCGGTATTCATGGTGGAAGGCGACAACGCCTACGGCACGCTGCGCTTTGAAAGCGGTGGCCATCGCGTGCAGCGCGTGCCGGTCACCGAGTCGCAGGGCCGCATCCACACGTCGGCCGCGACCGTGGCCGTGTTTCCGGAGGCGGAACCCGAAGACGAGATCGAATTGCCGGCCGACGAACTGCGCGTGGACATTTTCTGCTCGTCCGGACCCGGCGGACAAGGCGTCAACACCACCTATTCGGCCGTGCGCGTAACGCATCTGCCAACGGGCATCGTTGCGCAAAGCCAGGACGAACGCTCTCAGCACCGCAACCGCGAAAAGGCGCTCACCGTACTCAAGTCGAGAATCCTCGACGCCCGCCGCCGGGAAGAGGAAGAGCGACAAGGCCGCAACCGGCGCTCGCTCATGGGCTCCGGCGACCGCAGCGAGCGGATTCGCACCTACAATTTCCCCCAGAACCGCGTCACGGACCACCGCATCAATCTCACGCTGTACAATCTGGATGCCGTCATGGAGGGGGATTTGGAAGAGTTGCTGGCCGCGCTGCGCCAGCACGATCAGAACAGCCGGCTCGAAGAGCAAACGGCTTAACTCGGGCTGCGCCCGCAACCCAATTTGTTTTTCCACCACGGAATACGCGGAACACACGGAAAAATGCGCGCAAAAACGTGTGTCTTTGCCGGAAAGGCACGGCATTATGGCGGAAGGTATCCCGGATCGCACTGTGGACGCAGTCCTGCGCGGCGGTGCCGACTGGCTCGCTCGCCGGGGCGTCGACCAGCCTCGCATCGCCTGCGAATTGTTGCTGGCCCGGCTGCTGGCCCGACCGCGGCTGTCGTTGCACCTGATCGGCGACCAAACGCTCGACGACCGCCGGCTCGAAGCCATGCGTCGGGGTTTGCGGCGGGTGGCAGCCGACGAGCCGGTCCAGTACGTAACCGGGCAAGCCGAGTTCATGGGCCATGTCTTCGCTACCGACAAGCGCGCCCTGATTCCCCGCCCCGAAACGGAAGTTCTGGTTCGCGAAGTTCTGGCCTGCGCTCCCTTGTGGCAGGACAAGACGCCGGCCATCGTGGATGCGGGAACCGGGTCCGGCTGCATTGTGCTTAGCCTGGCTCTGGAACGGCCCGCCGCGCACTATATCGGGCTCGACATCAGTCCGGACGCCGTGGCGCTGGCCCAGGAGAACCGGCAAGCTTTGGGTGCGCAAGACCGCGTTGCGCTCGCCGAGGGCGAACTGGCCGATACGGTCGAACCCGGCATGCTGGACGCGCTGGTATCGAATCCGCCCTACATTCCTACTTCTGTCTGGGAAACGCTGCCCGCGCACATTCGCGAGCATGAGCCGCGGCTGGCGCTCGACGGCGGCCCCGACGGGCTGGCCGTTCTCGAGCAGATGGTGCAGGACGCGACCTTCGCTCTCAAGCCGCAGGGTCGGCTATTTCTGGAAATCGGCTACGATCAGGGGCCGCGCGTCCGCGCGCTGTGCGAGGAAGCCGGATTCGCCGACATCGTCGTCGCGCCCGACCTGGCCGGCCGCGACCGCGTCGTCCACGCCCGCTGGCCGGGGTGAAGTTGTTTGCTCGCATTGTTTTTGGCTTGTAGCGCAGTCGTCCTGGTTGTAGATTGCCTGTTGAACTGCGCTTCCTTTACCCGTGCGTCTGGATGGTTCGCTGTGCTGTTCGCGCCGATGCCGTCCACCCTTTTTGCGAGGGCGACAGCCATGAAAGAACAAGACCGACCCCGCGCGACGAGCAAGCCCGGCCAAACGGCTGCTCTTGCGGAACGCGCGGAGGAGCGACGGCGACGCATGACAGCGCACGTCGCCGCGAATTGGCGGGAAGCCGAGGACTGGGATTTGGATTTCTGGCAGCGGCAAGGAGCCGAAGCCCGTCTGTCCGCGCTGGTTGCGCTGCGCAACGACTTGGCCGCCATACGGGGAACCGGCGCCGCGTTAGATGGGGACGACTGATGGACACTATCCGGGATTTCGCGGATTTGCTTGATGCTTTCGGCCGACACGGCGTGCGCTATCTCATTGTCGGAGGGCTCGCATTCGTCTACCACGCAAAACCGCGCTTCACCAAGGATATGGACGTATGGGTCGAACCGACACCGGTCAATCTGGAGAAGGCCAACCGGGCGCTCGCGGAATTTGGCAGCCCCAACTTGCTGGATGCGGATCGGCCGGAGAGCATTCTGCAGATCGGTCTGCCGCCGAACCGGATTGATGTTTTGCAAACGATCGAAGGCGCATCTTTCATGGCCGCCTGGCCGAAACGCGAGATTTCGGCGTATGGTCCGGCACAGGCCAATTGGATCGATCTCGACAGTCTTATCCGCATCAAAGAGAGAATAGACGATCCGCGCCATCAGGCCGACGCCAGAGACTTGCGCAAGGTGCGCGACAGGTCGGAATAGGGGGGACGAAAAGCGAGATGATTCCGCCTCCCCGCGGTTTTCCGGCAGGCCGTTACGGCGCGGGCGCGAGCTTGCGGGCCAACCCGATCTCGTCCTTCAGCGTTTCCTCGATCATGGCTCTTTGGATGGAAGGAACCGGGATCAGGGCCAATTGCAAAACCATCATATCCCGCCGGGGCAAATCGCGGCGTTGTCTTTTCGCGTCCTCTTCCTGTTCCCGATACCGCTTCGCCATTGTAAGGATGCCGGATTGCTCCGCTTGCCGAATCGCTTCGGCCCGCCCCATTTGCTTTACGGATTCCGCCAGCAAAAAGGAAATGCCGATGCCATGGCCTATCCCGTTATCATTCCCTCGCCCCGCGTGCAAGATCATTCGCCACAGTTGTCATTCGTCTTATCTTGGGCCGCCGTATCGAAGCGCAGCGAGCCTGTGGCCGGCCTTCCCAAGACCCCCAGGCCGGGGGAACGGGGGACGGAACGGAACCGAATCGGCCCGTGTGGGGCCGCGCCGGTCGGC
Organism: Kiritimatiellia bacterium; assembly: GCA_007134465.1. Lineage (GTDB taxonomy): Bacteria > Verrucomicrobiota > Kiritimatiellia > UBA8416 > SLMC01 > SLMC01. The sequence goes on from SLKS01000340.1 coordinate 31,286, forward strand.
GTCGGGATGGCCGGGGAAGCCGGAGGGAACAGAAGACCGCGTTATGCGCACGTTGGCGGCGGAAGCGAGGAGCGACTGCACCGCAGATTCCGCATTAACGCCCACGTCGTCATAACGCGCTTCTGTTCAGGGAGGACGCCGCAGGCTTTGCGCAGGCGGACGACCGGCCTCCGGCAAGCATGAACGCGTGCCGAGCTTGTCCGGCAAGCTTCATGCCCCCGGCCATCCCGACGCCGTCCGGCTGTGGTTCCGCCGGGCCGTCCGATTTAAACCGCTTCTGCCTTGCGCTTCTTCAATTGTCGGATCTCGGGACATGGCACCTCTTTTTAGAGTGACACCTTTTTTTTAAAGATGATGCGCATCCGCTCCTTCGATACAATTTATATGCGTAGATGCCAGCTACCCCCATCAATACTATGCCGCCTAGGAAAAGCATCCTTTGGTGGCGAACTATCGCCTCTTCAAATCCTGGTTCGCCTTTATTGATGAGAACGTTATTGAATGTAATGCTGTTTGCCGATTCCGCTGTCACAGCAGCCGCCAGAAATAAACAACCCAAAGCGAAACTCACAATCAGGCCAAGGATGCGTTCATTCCGTTTCGATCCAAGAAACATCGTTATACCTCCATATCATTTGAGTTATCTAGGACCAAGATACCGCCTGTGTATAACGGTTTCAGTGCCGTATGTAAAAGTGCCGCTAATGCTAATCCCGCTCAGTCCTCGACTTGTGTGTCGATGCGGACTACCCCAGAAAAAATTGTTCCACTCAAGACCTTCAGCCCCACCATACAGTAAAGAGGCAGAGAGTGCAGCGCGCCAAGATTCTGTGGCGTCAGCAGGTTGATTACAAGGATCGCTTGAGTAATCTGCGGATATGCTCGGCATAGAAGGCCCGAGGCTTGCTCCCAAGCCAAACCCTGAGCGAACGGATAAAATCAGATAACGATACCTGCCATCTGGCCGCAAAACAGTGGTTTCAACAAAGCTAAATTCTCCTCCCATAAACTTGTACGCGCCAAAACCCGCTCCTCTGTTGCGCAAGTCAATAGGACCAGGATCAGGTAATCCTCGACTGGATCGGATAGTTCGTTCAATCCCATAGGTTACTTCATCAATGCCCGTTACCCCATTGATAATGCGACCAAACCAAGAATTGTCCAACCATGCGGCAATTCGTTCTCCACGACTCGGATTCATGCCGAACGCATCAGAAAACATCACGGGATTGTTGTCGAACGCCACGAACTGGTTGAGACCGCCGTTGATGCCGATGGGGTCTTTGGAGAGCCATCTCCCTGTTTCTGGATCGTACCATCTTGCACGGAAATAATAAAGCCCGGTGGCCCAACTGTATTCGCGGCCTTGGAACAAGTAACGGTTGCCAAGCGCGGATTCGGAAAGCGGCGAGCCATTGCCATCGAACACGCCGAGCACGTTGCCCCAGGCGTCGAACCGGTAGCTTTCGACGATGGCGCCGATCTCGTCGGCGAAGGCGTGGACAGTGCCGAGATGGTCGGTGAGCACGTAGTAGGTGTTGGTTTGGTTTTGGCCATGCACGGTCATGGCGAGCAGGTTGTCTATGCCGGCGCCCCAGGTGTAGGAACGCAACACGGCGCCGTTGTCGTCCACGTCGGCTACGACATGGATGCCGTCGTACACATGCCAGTTGGTGACGCCGTTTTGGACGGTGTACAGCCTGCGGCCGAGCGCGTCATGGCCGTAGGTTTCGGCGAGCACGCCGTTGGTGGCGATGCTTTCGAGTTGATACAGCCCGTTCCAGGCCAGAGCGAGGTCGGGCTTTCCTGCGCGGACGATGTTGGTGACGCAGCCCGCGGCGTCTTGGGCGTAGCTGCCGCCGGTCCATGTGTCGAGCCGGTTGCCGAGTCCGAGCGTGTAGGCGTTGGTGACGCCGTTGATGACGGTCTGCGTTCGGTTCCCGGCCAAATCGTAGCCGTAGAACGTGCCGGGTTCGCCGGAGCGGATTTCGCCGGTCAGCCGGTCGAGGTCGTCGTACTGGTAGACGATGTTGGCGCCGGTCTCCAGCAGGACGTTTGTGATCATTCCGGCGGCGTTGTAGCCGTAGTCGAAGGAGCGCAGAACGCCGCCGTCGCCCGCGCGCCAGACGATGTTCGTCAGCTCGTCCATCTGGCTGTAGGCGTATTCGGCGAAGATGCCGGAAGTCGCGTTGGTCAGCGATGAGAGAAGTCCGTTGTAGGGATTGTAGTCGTTTAGGAAAGACAAGGGCTGAGGGCCGAGACCTGAAACCTGAATTTCGGAGAGGCGTTCGGCGGCGTCGAAGGCGTAGCGGACGGGGCCGGCGATGCCGACAACGCCGGTGACGTTGCCGACGGGGTCATGGCTGTAGTGCAGGGTTCCGCCGGGCGCGGGCTGGGTCTGGGCGGTCAGCCGCCCGGCCAGGTCCCAGGCGTTGGAGACGGAGCCGTGCGCGTTGACGGCTTCGCGCGGCAGGCCGTTGCCGAGCCAGGAATAGTAGACAACGCCGCCGGGGTAATGCTGCGCGGAGAGCCGGGCGGCGGAATCGTATTCGTTGCTGACGACGGTGCCGTCGAAGCGCTGCACGGAAAGGACCATGTCGTCGAGCCCGTAGCTCACGGTCATGACCTGGCCTTCGAGGTTGGTGACGGCGACGGGCCGGGCCTGGATGTCGAGGGCGTAGGCTTCGACAAGGCGGTCGAGCGGGTCGGTGATGTGCAGCGTGTTGAACTGCTGATCGTA
>SLKS01000127.1 GCA_007134465.1 Kiritimatiellia bacterium
CAAAGCGAAAACGAGCCCTGGATATGGCGCGGGGCCTGATCGCAACCGGCGCAGATGCGGCCGGGCAAAAACTGTTCCTTTTCTTCCATCAGTTCCGCCAGCGTATGCGTAACGAGATTGCCCAGCGGGTTGCGAACCGCCTGGTCGTTGCAGCATATCGAGTCGCCCTGCGCCGTGAAAAAGAATTGCGAATTCCAGGTGCAGGGATAATCGAAACTGCGCAGCAAATCAAGAAATTCCGTCAGGCGAGGGAAGAAACGCTTGAAACTGAGCTTCAGGGATACCCGAACGCCGTTGCGCCGGTTCCAGCGGCGATAGGCCTGAAAGAAATCCTTGTACGTATCGAGTCCTTTCGTTCGGTTGCGGATCAGTCCGGAACGGTTGGCCGTGGCGGGAAACAGGACCATTTCGATCTCGGGGACGCCCGCTTCCTTGGCCAAGGACGTCAGAAAATGAACCGTTCGGTTGAAATCGCGCCGCACAACGTCGCGATCGGGCGGCGAGATGTGGAACTGTATTCTTTTCAAGCGTCTTTCCGCCAACAGCTTGAACGCTTGTCGAAGTCCCGGGACGACATGATCGAGAAGCCGCCGTCCGTTTTTCGGGTTCCCGGTCATGATCAGGCCGTAGGATTCGGGGTCGGGGGTGGGGAACGAGACGATTAGCGTGAGACCGTTGCGCTCGACGGCGTCCAGTACGCCGGGCGTCAGCAGGCGAAACCCGTTGGATACCACGGATACCTCCGGAGCGGGCAGGGCGGGATGGTCCCATTCCCGGATCATGGCGCCGAACATATCCATGCGCTCGCCGAATTCGGGATGGAGCGTAGGTTCGCCGTCGCCCGCATTGGCCACGTAGCGGATTTCGATTCCCTGCGCGGCCGCCTGCTTGATCCGCGAGATCAGTTTTTCCGTTATCTCCTTGGGCTGAAACTCTTTCGGGCCGCGATAGCTCCTCTTGTTGACCCCGCACAGTTGGCAGTTGTAGTTGCAGATTCCGTGCGAAAGGCTGTTGTTGATTGACAGAGCGCGGCGCGTTTTCATGGCATCCTCCGGTCTTTTCGAATGGCGGATTCTGCCGTGTAGGCGCTATGAATGGACGTTTGTTACATTTTTTTTTCAGTTTTCCGTGGAAATCCTCCGGTCGGCCGCCTTCTAGTAGGGTAGGGGCTTGAAATCGCGGCTCGGTCGCCTCTTTGCCTGCAACCCAGCGGAAAGAAGAGCAAATAGCATGGAACGTGGAGATTGCCTTCGAAATGTTGTATCTTTTTCGGAAGGACGAAAAGGTAGCGAATGCCTGCAAGACTGTAACACCCCTAATCTGTTGTCCAGGAAAACTGAAGGAGGAGCTATGACCGTTATGGAAACAACGCCGCGCAATGCACCCGATGCGCATGCGCTGCTGAAAGAGGTGTTCGGTTTCGACCGGTTTCTTGCCGGGCAGCAAGAAATCATCGAGTGTCTGCTGGCCGGGCGTTCGGCGCTGGCGGTGTTTCCCACCGGCGCGGGCAAGTCGCTGTGCTATCAGTTGCCGGCGCTGGCGTTGGACGGCATGACGCTGGTGGTTTCGCCTCTGATCGCGCTGATGAAGGACCAAATTGACATGCTGGTCGGAAAAGGCGTCCGGGCGGCCCGGCTGGATTCCAGCCTTACGTCCGAGGAGACGCGGCAGGTCTGGGACGACCTTGGCAACGGGCAGTTGAAACTGCTCTATGTGGCGCCGGAACGGTTCGCCAGCGAACGCTTTTTGCAGCGATTGCGCCGCTTGACCCTGTCCATGATGGTGATTGACGAGGCGCACTGCATTTCGGAGTGGGGCCATAATTTTCGGCCCGATTACCTGAAGCTTGCGGCGCAAGCGCGCGCGCTGGGCGCGCAGCGGGTTCTGGCGCTGACCGCCACCGCAACGCGGGCGGTAGCCGAGGACATATGCCGCAATTTCGGGATCGAACCGGACGCCTATGTGAACACGGGTTTTCATCGTCCGAACTTGCTCATGCGCGTTCAGCCGTGCCGTGCGGACGAACGCGACGAATGGCTGCGGCGGCGTTTGCGGGAACGAGCGCCGGGCGCCGCCATTGTCTATGTTACGCTGCAGAAGACGGCCGAGCTGGTTGCCGAACGTCTTCAGGAGGGCGGCGTGAACGCGCGCGCCTATCATGCGGGCATGGACGCCGAGACGCGCCATGCCGTGCAGGATTGGTTCATGGCATCGCCGGACGCGACGGTCGTGGCGACGATCGCGTTCGGCATGGGAATAGACAAGCCGAACATCCGCTATGTCTATCATTACAACATGCCGAAATCGCTGGAAAATTACATGCAGGAAACCGGACGGGCAGGACGGGACGGCTTGCCGTCGCAGTGCGACATGCTGGTGTGTCCGGACGACATCGCCACGCTCGAGAATTTCGCCTATGGCGACACGCCCACGCCCGAGGCCGTCGAGGGGCTTGTGCGTCATCTGCTGGCGCAGCCCGATTCGTTTGCCGTGTCGGTTCATGCTTTGTCGGCGGAATTCGACATGCGAACCTTGGTCGTGGCCACGCTGCTGACCTATCTGGAGCTGGAAGGGGTTCTTGTGGCGACGGGCCCGTTCTATAACGAATACAAATTTCAGCCGCAACGGTCGTCGGCGGAAATGCTGGCGGGCCTTGACGAGTCGCGGCGCAAGCTGGCGCGTGCGCTTTTTGCGCGCGCAACCAAGGCGCGCATATGGTTTTCCCTGGATATCGCGGCCGCGAGCGAGGCGTTGAACGAGCCGCGCGAGCGGCTGGTGGCCGCGCTCAACCATTTCGAGGAGCAAGGCGACCTGATTCTGAAAGTGGCGGATGTGCGGCAGGGCTATCGGTACGCGCGACGACCGGATTCCGATCTCCCGTTGGCTCGGACGATCGGCGAGCGGTTTCGGCGATCGGAAACGCGCGACATCGAACGGATTGCCCAGGTGGTTGGATTGGCCGAATTGCGGTCCTGCATTGTGCGCGGCGTACTGAACTATTTCGGCGAAGAACTCGGGGCGGATTGCGGGCATTGCGACCGTTGTTTGGGCGAACCGATTCCGCCAATGCCCGCGGTGGAAGAACCCGGTTTCGGGGCGCGCGACCGCGAGACGGTCGAAGCGCTCGCGCGCGAAGGGCATGAGTCTTTGGCGACGC
>SLKS01000015.1 GCA_007134465.1 Kiritimatiellia bacterium
GATCGCAAAGAAAGACAGTTGTGCAGTTTTATGGCCACACCAATCGGGTGTCAGGGCGCATCTCTGCAAGCTGTTCTCCATCTTTGTGTTCTCTGTGTTCTTTGCGGTTATCTGCTCTTTCAAGGATCAGTTCAACTGTCGTCTGTTGCAGTTGCAAAACAATTGTGGTGCGGGCTTCGGCCCGTCTTAACGCGATTTCCGTACGCGAGCGCGCTTGCGCGACTGTTTGCCATCCCGCCATTCGCGAGGCGACCGGCCAACGATCTGCCGGAAACGCCGGGCAAAATAGCCCGGATCGTCGAAACCGACCTGGCGAGCGATTTCGTTGATGTTCAACGTGGGATTCTCGAGCAGCCGTTTCGCGCGCTCGATGCGCTGCTCGGCCAGATAGTCGGAAAAGGAACGGCCGGTCCAACGGCTCACGAGAAAGGAGAGATGGTTGGGCGTCATGCGCGCGGCGGCCGCCAAGTCCTTGACCGTGAGCGGCAAATCGGGGCGCTGACGAACCAGTTCGCCAATGACGCGAATCAGCCACGGCGGCCGCTTGCGTTCCGTTCCGGCGGATGCCCTGTCGGCGGCGCGCGCCCAATCGGTATCGCGCAGGAACTCGTCCAGCAACGCGGCGTTCTGCGGGCGCGAATCCTTGCGCAGCCGTTCTTCGCATTCGCGGTTTCTCTTGAGAAGGCGCACGGACAGGCTCATGGTTTTCATCAAGGATTGCAGACGCCGTCTCCGCTCGTCGTCCAATTTCGGCAGGGTCCGAAACGCCTTGCGCAAGGCTTTCAAGTCAACACCCAGCGCTTTGCCGCGCGCGGACGTTTCCGCCCAGGCATCCGGATCCGCGAATACGCAGGAACCGAGCACGGCCAGCGCCTCGGACGAAGCATCCGCCGCAGGCGAAACCATCACGCAGGCGCCGGCATGACAACGCTGCACAGCCGGGGCGCCACCGCACGCGGCCACGGCCATCAGAATGTGGCACATGCGGCAATGGCGCGCGCCTTCCGGCGCGCGCTGGAAGAGCTTGCAGAAATCGGCGGCCAAATCCGCGCGTTGATCCAGCGCCGTCTGCGTCCATCCGGACGGCGTTGGATGAACAAGGGTCAGGCGAACCCCCGTCAGCTCGGCGGTCAGCTCGCCGAGCTCGCGAATCAACGGGTCGCGAAACGGGTTCTCGTCTTGCGGATCGCGGCTGGCATTCCTGTTCATGGCGGATCCCTCCTGTTCTCCGATTTCGTAGATTTGTCCATACTCGCACAATGCGGCGTTTTTGTAAAGTTCATAAGTGTGAAAAGGAGACGCCGACATGAAAAGCGTACTGATTGTGGAAGACGATCCCGAAACGCTGGCGGCGGACTGCAAGGCGCTGGCCGGTCACTTTCTGGTGCTGGCGGCGACGGACGGAGACACCGCCTTGCGCATGGCGCGTCAGGCACGGCCGGCGGCCATCGTGCTGGACGTCATGCTGCCGGACGGCAAGGACGGATTCAGCGTGTATCGCGATCTGCGGCTCGATCCCGCCACACGGGACACGCCGGTTGTCTTTCTGACATCCATCAACCGCATCATGGAGACGACCTTCGGCTCGCAAAGCATCGGCCGCTACCTAGGCTCCGAACCGGCGGCGTTTCTGGAAAAGCCTATCGCGCCGGAAACGCTGCTCCACGCCGTCCGCACGGCGATCGGCGATGCGACGGATGGATACCCGTGACAAACAACTCCGTAGCAAAAGGGTTAAGTCCTTGGCTCACGACCAGCGGCCGGGGATCGGTTCGTCGCAGGCCGCGCAGAGGCCGTCGTTCAGCCGCACGGCGTCCACCACGAATCCGGTGCGTTCGACGACCGTCGCGTTGCAGACCGGACAATAGGAACTTTCCGCTTCGTGCCCGGTCACGCGCGAGACATAGACGAATCGCAGCCCGGCCTCGCGCGCTGTCGCGCGCGCGCGGTCCAGCGTGGCCACCGGAGTTTGCGGCAGGTTGGACAGCCGGTACAGCGGATAGAAGCGGGCGAAATGCAGGGGCACATGCGGACCCAGCTCGGCGACGATCCATCGGCACATGCGGCCGATCGCGGCCATGTCGTCGTTCAGCGAGGGAATCACGATATTCGTGATCTCGATATGCAGGCTGGCTTCGGCCAGCCGCTTCAGCGTGGCGAGCACGGGCGCCAGCTCGCCGCCGGTCACGTCCCGGTAGAAGGCCGGATCGAACCCTTTCAGATCCACGTTGGCAGCGTCCATCAATCCCGCAATGGACCGAAGCGGTGCCGGTTCGATGTAGCCTGCGGTATGCAACAGGTTGAGCAGGCCCGCCGCGCGCGCGCGTTCGGCCATGGCGGTCATGTACTCGATAAAGACGGTCGGCTCGCCGAATCCGTAGCCGACCGAGCGTACGCCCGGCGAGGCCTGGGCGTGCGCGATCACGCGTTCGGGCGGCATCTCGTAGGCATGAACGTCTTCCGGGTTGGCCAGCGCCATGTCCCACACTTCGCAGAACTGGCAGGCCAGGTTGCAGCCGGCTGTCGATACGGACAGCGCGCGGCTGCCCGGCAGCACGTGGAAAAATGGCGTGCGCTCGATCACGTCCTCGAGCAAGAGCGCCGGATTGCCGTAGGCCAGGCTGTACAGCGCGTCGCCGTGCCGCATGCGCACGCGACAGCGCGCGCGTTCGCCGTCGGCCAGCTCGCAGCGGTGCGGACACAGCGTACAGCGCAGTCGGCCGCGAGCGGCAGGTTCATGCCAGGACGAGCGCACGGCGCCAGCCGGCAAAGCCGGCGGCGCTCCGTTGCGCTGGCGGCGTCCGCAGCCTGCGCCGCCGGCCAGCCATAGCGCGCCGCACGCGCCCGCCTTCAGAAAATCCCGTCGGTTCATCGCTTTTCCTTTTCACATGTATTAGCACTACCGGTGGAACAGGTGGTATGGGAAAGGCCCCTAAAAGGGGCCGTAAAACAAAGTGAATTCTGCCTTCCTACATTTATTGCCGCATTCGTCCCGCAGGGCGATGCGGCAAGGCGCCCGTGGCGTGTTCGCGGTTGGGCGCAGCCCCGCAGAAAACGGGCGGCAAGATTGCTCCGATGGCAAGGCGTCAAGGGTTGTCGCTATACTCTTGGTATGCGACTCCCTTGACAACGCCGCCAGCGGGGCAATATCGC
>SLKS01000352.1 GCA_007134465.1 Kiritimatiellia bacterium
AGGTTCCGATCGGCGCCTTGGCCCGTTCCGAATGCAGGACCAGGAAGGCGAAGCCGGCCAGACCGTTGAACAGAATGAGCGCGATTCCCCAGCCGGGCGAGACGGCGAATCCTTCGACGATCAGCCATAGGCTGCCGATCAGGCACAGCAAGATGCCGAATCCGAGCAGGAAGAAGGGCAGTTTGCTCGTGTCGAACCGCGGGCGGGCCGGTTTCGTCTCGCGTTCGGCGCGCTTAGCCTCTTCCGCTTCGGCGCGCTTGGTCTCTTCCGCCCGCTCGGCGGCCTGCATGTGCCAGCGGGCCAAATCGGTCTCCAACTGCTCGAAATGCTCCGTGCGCGTGTCCTCGTCGAACTGCATCACGTCGTAGGTCAAGATGCCCGATCTCGTTTGCAGCGTGATCTTTCGGCCGCTGATTCGCAGCACCTTGCCCTCGATGCGGCGGCCGTCCATCAGTACGAACGTGTGTTCGGCCGAGCGCTCGCCCGATTCTTCGGCCTGAACATCCGTTGGCCGCTCCGACGGAGCCGCATCCCGATCTTCCGCTTCGCCTGCCATACCGACGCCGATCAGCATCGCGAAAGCCATCCAAACGGTACCCAATGTGCGCATGATTATTCCTCCCTTGGTAGACCGAAAGTGCGCGGTTTTCTTATATAGGAAATCTCGTCTCGGCAGGCAAGGCGGAAAAGAGGGCTTCCAGCCCATATCGTTTCCGGCGGTACGATCGTCTCGAAAAACATTGCATCCAAGGCGTACCAAGGTCTATTGTTCAAGTCCGAAACACCCAAGCACCCAAGCCCGAAGGAAATCCGAAGCGCGAAGCCCGAAGACTGCAGACATGGCAGAGCGACGCGCTATGCGGGCCGAGAGAAGCCGTGCGGGCCTGGAAGAGCGGACGGCTGTGTTCGGCGAGAATATCGCATCGAAAATCTACCGGAGAGAAGTCATGAGGAATCGTCACCACGCTTCGCGCCGACCCGCTTCCGAATTTCGGGCTTCGGGCTTCCTTCGGGCTTGGGTGTTTCGTCATTCGGATTTCCGGGCGCATCCTGTCCCCTGACGCCTCGTTGCCTTGTCTTCTTCTCAACACCGCCAGAAGTGATTATGCGCCCTCTCAGGGGTGCCCGCCTAATCCTTGACATTCGGGTTCGAAATCGCTACCTCTGTTCATTGCAGGGACGATGCTGCCTTGGTATGGGAATGCTGTAACAGGGGAAGGAGCGCACGTATGAACAAATTGTTGCCAACGTTATTGTTTGTTGTCATGGCTGGTGTTGTCGGATGCCGTACGTTGCCGGAGCCGCCGCCGGCCGCGCCTGCGCTTCCCGAGCGGCCCGCGCTTCCCGAGATGGAGCGGGCGACAGGCGACTATGCGGTGAAATTTCTTGTGCTGGACATGATGCCGGAGGCCAAGAATCTGCTGTATGCCAATCCCAATCTCTATGCTCTTCAGGTGGCCGATGCGCCCGAAACGGAAAGGGTTCCTTTGCCGGTGTTCCATCTCAAGCCGGGCGAGACGCGAACGCTCGATGCGCGCGCTTCGCTGGCCTATCCCTCCGCTTTCAACGAGGAGGGCGTGCCGACGGCATACAAGACGGATGTCATCGGCGTGGCGGCCACGGTTTCGATGGCGCTGGACGAGAAACGGGGGCTGGTGTTCGGGCTCGCGGTCGAGGATTCGGCTCCCGAATGGATGCGGGAGCATGCCACGCCGTCCGGAGAATCGTATTGGCGGCCGGTCTGCCGCACGGTTTCCGTCCGTACCCGCGGCGTCGTGCCCACGCTGAACGAATGGCATGTGCTGTCGGGCGGCTCGGTCCCGGTCGAGCGCATGCGGCAGACGAAGGATGGACGCATTGACTATTCGCGCTACAACACGTGGCGCATTGTGCTGGCGCGCGTGACGCGCCCGAAACCGTAAAGACGGGCGTTAGCGCCTTATCCTGCCGCCTCTGCCATACATAACAAGAGATTGGAGGCGGTATTGTTTGTGAGTGTGTGAGTGCGTGTGTGTGGGGGAAACTCGCATACTCCCAAACCTACATACCCACACACTTGGATTGCGGGCGCAGCCCGCATGGAACAGGAAAAGGGCAGGGGAGTCAGTGAGCGAATCGGACGAAAACAGCATGGCCGCGCCGCAGGCAGCCGACGAAGGATTGAGGCCAGTCCGCTATGCGGTCGGAACCGCACTGGTTTCGGTCTGGATCATGCTTGCGGCGCTGCATTTGCCGGTGGACGACTGGCTGCCGCCCTCCTTTGAAATCGCGCTCTATCCTTCGTTCAGTCTGTTTCTGCCGTGGTCGCTTTTTCTGATGAGACTGTTTCCGTGGGACGCAACCGGTTTTGGCGCGGGCGACCGGCTGGCCCTGTGCGCGATGGATTTGCTGGCCGGCGCGGCGATATGCCTGCCGTTGCTTTTTCCGCGCGGACGCAAGCAGAATGTCGCCGCCATCGTATCGCTGTCTGTGGCTGGGGCATACACATTGTGGGCGATCCTGTTCCATTTCAGGGGCCCCACATGGTTGAGCTCGTGAAGAGGCCGAAAAGGCCGGAAGAGGGGTAAACGATGAGAGAGGTTTCCCGTTTCGCGATTGTTCTTGGGCTTTCAGTTTCGTTGGGGCTGGGCGCGGGCTGCGCCGCTTCGCGCGCTCCGGCCGACAGGCCCGGTACGCCGCCGGAATCCATGCCCGATCTGGCGATGGGTAACCCTTTGCCGAGCGGAGAGCGATCCGATATGCGCGCGGACGAAGAAACGGTCGTCGCCGATACTCGCATTTTCATGGACAAGGAAGGCCGCATTACGCTGGGCGGCCGCGAAATGGCGGCCGAACGTCTTGGTTCCGCGCTGGAACAGGCCGGGATTCCAAGAGATGCCGTCGTTCACGTACAGGCGCATCCGCAAGCGCCGTTCGAGCAGGCCGTCCGCACCGTTCGCCTGGTTCGCGAAGCCGGGTATGCGCGGGTCGCGCTCGAAACCGATTTGCCGAAATAGCTTGACAATTCCGCCGCTTTGCCATAGACTGCCTGCAAGTTTTCTGTCGGGAATACAGTCTGGCGCGAATGGCGCGTAGACCCTTTTTCAAAAAGATACACGCTTGCGTGTATCTTTCGGAATGCGCACCATGAAGAGCA
>SLKS01000386.1 GCA_007134465.1 Kiritimatiellia bacterium
TGTTTTGGCCGGAGTGCTGATTGGCGAATACGGGCTGGGGTTGGTTCCCCGGCAGATGAGCGCCTCCATGAAAGTGGCCACCGAATTGGCGTTGGGGATTATCTCGTTAACGATCGGGAGCGAGTTTTCCGTTGGAAAACTGCGGCGCATGGGACGCACGGTGGCTGTGATTGTCGCGATGCAATTGGCGTGCACGTTCTTTGTCGTGTGGCCTGTGATGCTCTGGGCGGGATTGGACCGGCCCATGGCGCTGTTGGCTGCCGCCATCGCCACGGCGTCTTCGCCGGCCGTGATTGTGGCCGTGGCGCAATCTTTGCGGGTGCGAGGAAGCTTTGTGGATTGCCTGTACGGTGTGGTGGCGTTGCTGGATGCGGGAACGGTGGTTTTGTTCGGGATTTGCTTTTCATTGGCGGCAGGGATGATGGGGCTTGTCGCGCCGGACGCCAGCCAATGGGGGTTGGCTTGGATATCCGTTCTGGAAACGTTGATTTCCCTGGCCGCAGGTCTCGCGGCGGGAGGTCTCATGCATGTCGTTCTCCGCAACAGACAGCGCTCTCATGAAGTGCTGATTCTTTCTCTGGGGCTTGTGTGTCTGACAACGTCGGCGGCGATGGTCTTTCATTTGTCTCCTTTGCTGGTCAACATGACGGCCGGCGCCACGCTGATCAACTCTACCCCAAGACATTACCGAGTGTTTCGCATGATCGAGCCCTCCATGCCTCCCATCTATGCGCTTTTTTTCGTTTTGGCAGGCAGCGAAATGCAACTGTCCATTCTGGCCCAGCCGGCGGTGCTATGGATCGGATTGCTCTATGTGGCGGCACGGCTGGTCGGGAAAGTCGCGGGGACAGGCATCGGCGCCGCCTGGGTCCGTGCCCCGCAGGCGACAAGACGCAATCTCGGGTGGTGCATGTTGCCGCAGGCAGGCATCTCATTGGGGCTGGTCCTGTTGATTCAGGCGTCGCCTGTTGCCGAGAACATGAGCCCGCAACAGGTGGCGGCGACGGAACGGCTGGTCAATATTGTTCTGTTCTCGGTATTCGTCAATCAATTGGTCGGTCCGGCGCTGACGAAAGCGGCTTTGTTGCGCGGAAACGAAATGGAGGCGACAGCATGAATTTGTTGCAATCTTTGCGTCCGGAATGCTTTGCCACCGACATTCCGGGCCGCGACAAGGAGGAGGTTTTCCAGGCGCTGGCCCAGCTTGCCTGCCGATGTTCGGCGCTGTCGCCGATTGGACAGGACATGGTGCTAAGCAAGCTCAAAGAACGCGAGGCGCAGGGGACAACGGCTCTCGGGAACGGGGTTGCGTTTCCGCATGCTCGACTCGAGGGTGTTCGCGAGTTTGTTGTCGGAATGGCGATGAAACGCAAGCCGGTCCATTTCGATGCCGTGGACGGTAAGAAGTGCCGTTTCTTTGTGTTTGTTCTGGGGCCGGAGAATGCGCCCACGGAGCATCTTCAGGCGTTGGCGGGGCTTTCCCGCGTTATGGGCGCGCGCGCGGTCCATGCCGAATTGGCAAAGGCGAAGTCGAGCGAGGCTTTGCACGAGGCGTTTGCGCGTCGTCTCGCGCATGCTCTGCCGGCGGCTCCGGCTGTGCGGGAAAAGAAAATGCTGATCATAACGCTTTATATCGAGGAACGCTTGTTCGACCTGTTGCAGGTCTTGCTGGAGGAGGGAATCGATGGAGCCAGCATACTGAACAGCTCCGGGATGGGCAAGTACGTTTCTTCCGTTCCGATTTTCGCGGATTTCATCGGATTCATGCGTCCACGCAAGGATCAGAGCCAGACGATCCTTGCGCTGATCCCCGCGGAACGCGAACAACAGATTGTGGAGAAGATCGAAGAAGTTGTCGGCGATCTTGACAAGACCGAGGGCGCGTTTATTGCCACAATGAATATCGCGTTTCACAAAGGGACCATGCGCATGATGTGAGGAGTCGTCCTGCGAAATGACCTGCGAGATTGTCTGTGAACCGAAAGAGCATGCGGAAGCCGCGCGCCGGCGACGCGGCCATACGGCGGCTGTCCGCGCAGGCGCAAGGCTTGCAGCGGCTGGTTCGGCTGGCGGCCGCCGATTTGCGCGGCACGGGCGGCTGCGAAACGGCCGAAGATCCGGCCGGACAGTGGCTGACCGAACGGGCCGAAGCGCTGCGCGTCAAGGATGCCGCGCCTGTGCCGCTCGTGCTTGGGCGCCATCTGATCGCGCTCGGGCTTGCGCCGGGGCCGTCGTTCGGCCCGATTCTGCGGCAATGCTACGAGGCGCAACTGGACGGACGCATCGCGAACGAACAGGAAGGCCTGGCGCTGGCCAAAGAACTGGCCGAGGACCTACGCTCCGAACCGCGATAGGGCAAGGCTTTTTCGAGAAGACACGATTGTTTGCGTGTAGCCTTATTCGTGTGAATTCGTGTTCATTCGTGGTTCTGGTCTTCAGTGGCAGCGCAGCACTGAAGGATTTGCGTCTCGGGATCACGGGCGCGCGTTTTCATTTCCTGTACACATCGTTGCGGTGGCGAACACGTGTGATAACGATGACCAGGCGACGGGAGAACACTTCATATATCACGCGATAATTGCCAACGCGAATGCGGTATGTCGACTCGCCGCCATGGAGTTTCTTGACGCCAGTCGGGAATGGAGTGGAAGACAGGGTTTCAACTGCGGCAACAATCCGGGGTATTGTTTGACGATCAAGTCGTTTGAGTTCTCGTAAAGCCGATGGTTTCCAGTCAATCTGATAAATACCCATCGGATTTCAACTCCCTTACGACTTGTTCGTGGGGGATGGCGGGTTCATTTGTTCGCTCTGCGACTACCGCCAAATCGTCCAGATCCTCAAGCAGTCCGTAATATTCTTCTATGGGCAGGATTACGGCGGTTTGATGGCCTGCCGTATCCATGACAAACTTTGGATGTAATTCCGTTGTCGTTTTCATGCGCTTGTCCCCATTTACAACCAAAGTACAAGAAACAAGCGATAAGGTCAACCTCTTTTGCGTTAGCCCAGCAATTCCAAATATGCCACTCTACCCGAGGGGCGCGGCAGCGGAAGCGAGAAGGCCAAAGGAAGCAGGCGTAGCAAGCCTGTGCCGAAGAGTTGCCTTCAGCCTGCGGATTGGGAA
>SLKS01000378.1 GCA_007134465.1 Kiritimatiellia bacterium
GCGGGCACAGCACGACGTCCGCCTCGCGAAAGTCGTCCAGTTCCTGAACGATATCGGTCGCCAACTGCACGGCGTCCGCCGTGGACTTGTTCATTTTCCAGTTTCCGGCCACAATCTTCTTTCTGAACTTTTTCATGTTGTGCTTCTCCTGTTTGACCCATCCGTTTCGCTATAGATAAGGAAAGACCCTTATCCCATTACGCAACGAAGAGCAAGCCTTTTCCCCATTCGAATTGTCTTTCGGAATGACTAGCCTTGCGGCCAGCGATTCGCATTTTGGTGCAGCCCATCTAGAAGCGAGCATTGTCATTTCGAGCGAAGTCGAGGAATCTCGGGCTTTTTGCGGAGAGGGAGATCCCTCGACAAGCTCGGGATGACAGCCTTGGCCTTGGATAGCTCCCGTAATGAAAACTGCTGCAAATCCGGCATGCGCCATTGACAAATTAGCTCTCGGCTGGCATTTTGCTGTTTCCGTGGAGAATATCCAAAAGGAGAAGCATGTGGAAAGACGAACTCGAAGCTTGAAACCGGTTGCCCGCCTGGCGCTGTGCGTGTGTCTGAGCATCCCGGCCGTCGGCTGCGTGTACGGGCGGCTCAACCGTTTCCGCAACCAGTTGTCGGCGTTCCCGGACCATTTCCGGGTGGAGACCGGAGAGCGGCCGACGGTGCGCGCGCTTTCGCCGGTTCTGCGTTTCGACGATTGGGGCTGGCTGACCGGCCTGCCGGCATCGGAGACTGTCAAGGATGGCGAAACCAGTTCCGAAATCTACCGTTTCGGGAAGCAGGCAGGCAAGGACCCGGACGAGCGTCCGGGCGAATTCGATCTTATCCTGATTCTTCAGTTCAACGCGCGAGGCCGCATGGATCTGTTTCAGGCGCCGGCCCGCTTCGCGACGATTCTGACCGAGGAGAATTTCGACAAGGTGTTCCGTCCCATGAAGGATGGCAGCGTGGACAGCGCGCGCCATGCCACCGGCTGGACATGGGAGGATCATCAGGTGAACATTCCTTCGCGCGCCGACATCCTCAACTTTTTCGGGAAACCGTCCGAAACCGAGAACGGTTCGGACGGAACCGTATACCGCTACGCCTATCGGCTGGACGGCAGCGAACGGCGATGGAATCCGACGGGGTGGGACGCCTATGCCGCCTTTACGTTCGATCCCGAAACGGATCAAGTGACCCATGTGGAAGCCTACAAGGGCCGCATGCGCATCGCGGTGGACATGAGAGGGAACGAGAATGTCGCGGAAATCGAACGATTGGGAAAATGATCGGCCATGAGAAGATGTTTCTGCATTTTGCTGCTGGCGTGCGCGTCCAGCCTTAGCCGGGGTCGGCCGGAAAAGGAGCCAACGCTGGCGGAACGCATGGCGAGCGCGTACGACGCGGTCCAAACCGTCAGTTGCGAGATCCGGCGGCGCTGGGACAGTCCGGACGGACGCATCGCCATGAACAGCCGGGTCTATTGGCAACGTCCGCGAAAGCTGCACGTGGACAACTTCTCGCCGTTGCGCCGCCGCTACGTATGCGACGGAAAAACCTTCTTCTACCATATCCGCGGGGACGAGCGCGGCTTTTCGCGGCCGGTCGAGAAGCTGGACGCGGATTGGCAACTGCGGCTCGATGTCGTGCCGGGAACCGCGATGGAACATCTGCTCCCGCTGCGCGGGATCGCGGAAGTCGCGCTGGAGGGCGACGGGGCCGGGAACGGTATTCGTCGCGGCTATGTTCTGGAAGACGGGTTTGCCGTTTTGCATGCCGATGCGCAAGGACGGCTGGTTCGCTACGAGCGGTTCGCGCGCCAGAGCGACGATCGGCCCGTACTCGAGGTTTCGTACAGCCATTTCGAGGAAGTTCTGGACGGGGTATGGATTCCCATGCGGCATCGGACGGTGGCGCGAGGAAACGGGCGAACGCGCGAGGAAACGACCCAGGTTCGCCACATGGAGGTCAACAAGCCCCTGGCGGAGCGGCTGTTCGTGGCCGAGCCGTATTTCGAGGGGGTTCGTTTTGTGGATTCCTTCGAAAAAATTTACAAATAATCTGTTTTTTAGCTTGCATTGCAGGGATCGCATGCTAGGTTGTCAAACTGTCGGCAGGGGTGTATTTCATTAACCGCAGAAACAGGAGGGACCGAGGATGGTGAAGAAATTCGTGGTTTTCGCAGTGTTGGCGTGCCTGCTGGGCCTGGGCGCCGTCGAAGGACGCGCGGAAGAAGAAGCACCCAAGGGTCGCGGCGGGGCGATGGGTTTCGTCGCGGGGTGCCTGTTCGGTCTTCGTGGCGCTGCCGCCTACAACGAAGGAAAAGAAATTCACTGGCGCGAATGGGCGCGGGTCGTGTTCACGCCCTTCGCCATTTGGGACGGCATTGACGGCGCGCAGGGCGTAACCAGCGCCAGTCTTGCCAACCAATACGGCGCGCAATACTATTGATGCCGCATTCGGCTGCACCGATGAAACGGACAGCGTTCAGGGCTGCATTTCCCATAGGAATTGCAGCCCTGTTTTTTTGCGCGGCCATGCCGGCGCGCGCGCTGGACGACGGGCTGCCGTGGCAGTTGTTCGCCGAAGGGCAATATCGGTATGCGCGGCGCGAAGCGTTGCGCCAGCTCGAAGCCGAGCCCGACCGTTTCGCCGACCGCTATGTGGCGGCGGCGGCGGCGCTGCGGCTGGATGCCGCCGATGCGCAGGGTGCTCAGGAACTGGACGAGCTGGTTCGGGCGGACCCGCCCATGCCCTGGGCCGCGCTGGCGGCATTGGAACAGGGGCGGCTGCGCGCGCTGCGCAAGGAACCGGACGAGGCCGTGTCCCGGTTCGCACAGGCGTTTCTTCAGGCCCCGAACGATGCCGTGTTTCAGTGCGCCGCGCAGGCGCTGCGCCGGTTGTTCGACGAACACAAGGATTTGAAGAAGCGGCATTCGTCGCTGGCGCGTCAGGCGAGGAGCGCGCGCGTTGGCGCGCACGGTTCGGGCTGCGCCGTTTGTTCGGCCGGCCCGGCGGGCGGACGCCGGTCGGTCGGGCATCCGTTGCTGTGGGTCGTCCGGTTCTACCGGCGGCAAGTGCGGCCGGCGATCGGCGATCGCTGCGTCATAGAGCCGAGCTGTTCGGAGTATTTCGCGCA
>SLKS01000246.1 GCA_007134465.1 Kiritimatiellia bacterium
TCCAAACGGCAATACTATGGAGCGGAACGGGGCTGGGTTCCGAAAAGCCGTCGGCCCGGAAGACGATGGCTTGCGGGGCTTGGTTCAGGGCGGCGACTTGTTCGCCGCCGCGCAGGACGAGGCGGCCGGATTCGAGCAGAACATCGGACTGTTTAGCGGAAGCGCGCACCTCGAAGCGTGTGCCGACCGTTTCGATCCTCAAGCCGTTGGCGGTGCGGACGGTAAAGGACGCCCGTCGCGTTGTGCTTGTTTCTCGCCGGCAGTACACGGCGCCGCTGATCAGGAACAGTTGTTCCGGATCGCCTTCGTCCGCCAGGCGCATGCGCGTGCCGCTTTTCGCGGTCGCGCGCGTGCCGTCCCCGGCGACTAGGGTCAGGCGGCCGTCCGGGCCCAACGCGAGCGCAGTTCCGGGTTCCAGGCGCGCGCCTGTACCGATCGCGCGGCCGGTTTCGTCGTGGACGGCGCCCTCGGCCGCCACGGCGATCCAAACGGCGGATGTGGACGCGTGCCGGTTGGAAAGGAGCAGCGCCAGTCCGGCCGCCGCCAGAAACCCTGCCGCGGCGGCCAGCGCGGGCCAGCGTCGGCGCCAGGGCGATCGCGCGGTCCGGCGCACATCCTGTTCCACCCGCGAGACGAACCGCACGGCGTCGTCGCGCAGGTCGCGCAGGACATCGTCCACGAAGGCGTTGTCGTCCTTGGCGGAAAGAATATGGCCCAGCGCCTGCTGTTCGCGCAGCAGCATGAGCGTGTCCGGAATGCGGTCGGGCCGTTCGCGCAGCCGTCGGCGCAGTTCGCGCCAGCTTTTCGCGTCCGCTTCGCCATCGAGGCATTCGGCCAACTTTTGATCAAGGGCATCCATAGAGCCTTTTCATAGAGATATGCGTTCTTGTGTGCATCTTTCGTCCCGAAATTTTCTGAACACTCGCTACGCTCAAGATAACGAAGCAAACGAAGTGTGCCCGCCCTTCTTTGTTCTCTTCGTTGCCTTCTGTTCAATTCTTTTGGTTTGCGGGCATCCACCCGATTAAAATGGTTGGCTCACACGGCCGGGTTGATCTTCCTCGTTACGCATTGCCGCAGACTTTGCCGCAAATGAAACAACTGGTTCTTCAGCGCGTTGGCGGAGCGGCCCAGCCGACGGGCGAGCGCGGCCAGCGAATGCTCTTCTCCGTACCGTTCGCACAACAGAGAACGCGCCGCCTCCGGCAAGGCGGCCAGACAGTCGCGCAGCGCTTCCGTATGGCGGCCGCCCGCCTCGGGATCGCGTGCCTCCGGATCGTACTCCGCAAATTCCAGCATGAGCCGTTGCCGATAGACGTCTCGGTTGCGCGCGGCGCGCTTGGCCTTGTTGATCTGCGCCAGCATGATGTTGCGGGCGAATACGCGCAGCCAGGCGTAAAAATCGGTGCCCGGCCGAAAACTGGCGATGCGCTTGTAGGCGGCCAGAAAGGCCAGATGCGCCACCTCGTCCGGGTCAACGTGTGCCGGGCAGCGCCAGGCCAGCGAATGGCGCAGCCGCTTCTGAAACGCTTGCACCACGATGCCGTACGCATCTTCGTTCCCGTTTCGCGTTTCGAGTATGGCGCGGGTTACCGGATCGTCAACATGGTCGGATGTCGAAGGCATGGTTTCCTATCATTCTCCGCCCGCCGGCAGTGTCGCCGGTTCCGGAACGGCCGGCCGTGGCCGAGCCGATTCCGACCAGGTCCACTTGGCCAGCGCCAGTTTCCCGAAAAGCCAGGCCAGAAACGAGCCGGTCATGTGCCGAGGACTCTGATCGCAGCCGCCGCAAACGCGGCCGGGCATGAACTGTTCTTTCTCCTCCATAAGCTCGACCAGCGAATGCGTGACCAGATTGCCCAAAGGATTCCGTACCGCTTGGTCGTTGCAGCAGATGGAATCGCCTGTCGCCGTGAAAAAGAATTGCGAGTTCCATGTGCAGGGATAGGCGAATCCGCGCAACAAATCAAGAAATTCAGTCATGCGAGGGAAAAAACGCTGGTAGCTCAATTTCAGGGATACGCGCACGCCGTTGTGCCGATTCCAGCGGCGGTAGGCGGCGAAGAAGTCCTTGTATGTGTCCAATCCCTTTGTCTGGTTACGGATCAGACCCGACCGGTTGGACGTGGCGGGAAACAGAACCATTTCGATCTCCTCGACCCCCGCTTCCTTGGCCAGAGAAGTCAGGAGATGAACCGTACGGTTGAAATCGCGCCGCACAATGTCGCGGTCCGGCGGCGAAATATGGAACTGAATTCTTTTCAGGGCACCTTGAGCCCGCAGCGCAAACGCCTGGCGCAGTCCTGCCGTTATGCGATCAAGAAGATGCCGGCCGTTGCGGGAATTGCCCGTCATGATTTGTCCGTAGGCCTCGGGATCGGGGGTGGGGAAGGAAACAATGAGCGTAAGCGAGTTGCGCACGATCGCGTCCAGGACGCCCGGCTCGAGCAGGCGAAACCCGTTGCTGACCACCGAGACTTCCGGCGCGGGGATGCCCGGATGGTTCCAATTCCGGATCATCGCTCCGAACAGGTCCATGCGCTCGCCAAATTCGGGATGTAGCGTGGGTTCGCCATCGCCCGCATTGGCCACATAACGGATGCGCATCCCCTGCTCGGCCGCCTGCTCGATGCGCGAGATCAAATTCTCAGTTATCTCTTTGGACTGAAACTCTTTAGGGCCTTTATACGTCTTCTTGTTGACCCCGCACAGTTGGCAGTTGTAGTTGCAAATGCCGTGAGAGAGGCTGTTGTTGACGGAGATGGGTCGTCGTGTTCTCATTTCGCATTCCCCCTGGACGGGTTTTTGCCCGTCATAAAGAGAGTACGGGAGGACGCCGAAAGGTTAGAAAAAAGATTGTTATTTTAAAAAAAACCGCTCATGTTCTCTGGAGGCGGTTCTGGCGCAGACCATGAAATCGAATCCATACGACCAAATCTGCTTTTTGCTGGAAGAGCAGAAGGATGCGCTCTTCGCCTATATTCTGTTCCTCGTGAGGCATCGCGCGGATGCCGAAGACATTTTTCAGAAAACCGCCCTTGTAATAATTAAAAAGGCGGAATCAGGCGTGATCGTGGAAAATTTCCGGGCATGGAGTCGCGAGATTGCCTACAGGACCGTGTTGGGCCACAGAAAAAAGATCAGGAATCAGACGCGGATTCTTTCTGAAGACGTGGCGCTGGCCATTGGCGACTCTTTTGGCAGGCTGTCCAACAGCGAAGCGGCGGAAGATCTGTTGGCCATTGTGCGGGAATGTGTTGGGGAATTGCCAGAACAACAGCAGTTGTTGTTGAACATGCATTATGAAGAAGGCCTTTCTCAGGCCGAAATCGGCCGACGGGTCTCGAAAACGACAGAAGCTGTTCAGGTCGCCCTGTCGCGCATCCGCTTGCGCCTGCTACATTGCGCCAAAGCCAAGCAGGATGTTCAGCAATTATCGTATTATGAAGAACTTGTGCGGTATCCCAGACAATAATACGGATGCCCCTTTCACAGTTCCAAAAGCAGAGGAAGCAGGTTTCCGCGAGCAGATTGTCAGAAAAGAAAAAACAACATCGCCATGTTTGGTTTTTCTGAAAACAACCACTTAACTGCAAGGGGTTGTTCTTCTTTTTCGGCCGCTTTGTTCATGCGGCTGAGAATGGCTTGTGAAAGGGTCTTGGCGATGAAAAGTTTCTGGATTCTGTTGGCGGGGCTTTGTCTTGCGGCTTTTTCCACTGCGCAAGCGGCGCCGACGGCGAATGACCAGAGTCTTTCGGTCCACTCCGGGCACAGGCGTCTGCTCTTCCTGTCGTTTTCTGATTCAAGCAAGCCTGTTGGCGACATGAGATTCCAAATACTGGACGGGCCGGAGCACGGCACAGTGCTGCCTCATCCCACGCAAAGAGGCAGTTATTACTATGCGTCATCGAGCGGCTATCTTGGCCCCGATTCTTTTACCTGGCGCTGTTCGGACGGATCGTGGTCGGAACCCGCAACCTATTCGTTCGACGTCGTCCAGAATCCCCGAGCCAATGATCAGGATGCGACGGTTTACAACGGGGGCGCTGCAGGGCGGCAAGCTATCACGCTGAGTTCAGCATACAACCTCGACTTGCGTCGATCCGGCGCCGCATTCACATTGCTGACGCCCCCCTCGCACGGAACGCTGGACTGGGGAGCGGGGCAGCCGGTCGCGGCAGGGATGCCGGTAGCGGACGCATCGCCCTTGTTCACGGATGCCTACGCCCGGTCTCGCACATGGTATTATACCCCGAACCCCGGCTACACGGGAGAAGACAGCTTTACGTGGAAATGGAACTATGGCGGAGTCGAGGTGTCGAACACCGGAACCGTCAGTATCACGGTCTCGCCGAACACGCCGCCGGTAGCGTCAGATCTTTCCAGGGATCTTACGCGCGGAACCGTATCCTCTCTTAATCTGGCCGCAGGAGTCGAGGATCCGGACCGGGGTCAGACCATCGTTTACGAGATCGTGACTTACCCGCAATACGGCGTTCTGCTGCAGTCTTCGTGGTCCTCGGCGTTTTGGTATTTGCCGCTCGACCCCGGGTTTACGGGCGCGGATTCCTTCACTTGGAGAGCAAGCGACGGCATAGACGCGAGCGGCGTGGCAACCTTCACCATCAATGTGATCGAAAGCGCAAACCTGCCCATGCCCCAGCATCGGCGCGAACCGGTCCCGACGAACATGTCGTCGGCGATACCGGCGCCGTTTACGGGAGACCGGTCCTACACCATGCAGTTGCAGATTCGCGCGCACCCGCATTCGGGAACGGTCGTGGCGGACAATACGACCCTTGCGTTCACATACACGCCCGACGACGGGTTTTCCGGCCAGGACGCCTTCGACTGGCGGATCCGTTACCACAATGGGGCCGAATGGGTCACGACAATCGAGAGAACCATGACTCTGGACGTATACGATTCTCTGCCGCGAGCATTGAACATGCCCGTCGTCGGAGTTGTTGATCAGACAATATCGAAAGACTTTTCGTTCGTGAGCGCATTGCCGAGCACGTCGTCCTACAGGCCCGTGATCGATGTCGCCATTGTCGAGCCGCCGGCAAACGGGGTGTTGCGCGTGACGGGAAGGGATTTCGTGTATACGCCGAATCCGGGGTGGTCCGGAGAGGATTCGTTCGTCTGGAAATTCCATGACGGCACGAGCGAATCGAACATGGCCACGAACAGCATCCTTGTGCGCGAGGAGACAGATCGCGCCGGCATGACGGTTCTGGTGGTGGTCAACGATCTGCTGCTGCCGGAGATCGAATATGAAATCAATCGGCTTCTGGCGGATCTTGACAACGAGGGATATACCCCCGTATTGACTCCCTGGTCAGGCTGGGATGCGCAGGAGCTGTGGCGCTATCTCCAGTCCGAATATCGAACGCCGTGCCAATTTGTGTCCGGCGCCATGCTGATCGGGCATTTGCCGGCCGGGCGAAACCTGCAGACAGACCAAATCACCGATTACGCTTTCATGAATATGGAAATTTTCGGCGATACATCCGGCGTAACCAAGCAGCATATATGGGTCAGCCGCATCATTGCCGACGATTTTGCCGGCGGGGAAGCGTTGCGTATCCGCTGGGCGCTGGACGCCAACCACGGGTACCGGACCGGCGCGCATCGGCTCCCGCACAGCGCGCATTGGCACGATCTCGCTTACAAAGCCGTCAATTCACTGAACGCCGCGAACATGCTGATTGTCTGGCCGACTGTCGGCGGCGGACATCCAAGCACGATTTTCCGAACCGGCGCCGAGTTTCAGAACTCGGAGATTCACGCGGGCGGCGCGTTTACCTACTGGAACTGGCGTCCCGCCCAGTTGCGCTACTCGATTCATTCCAGTTGCGGCCCCGGAAGACTGGGCGGCCCGGTGAATCGCAATCTGCTCTCCCGCGGCGGCGGCATGATCGTTAGCATGGGATCCACCGCCACCGCCTATTCGTTGCAGAATGTCGTCGTGGCCGATCAGCGGGTCGACTATTTTCACGTGCTGAAGCGAGGAGACACGCTGGGGCACGGCATCACGCGCGGCGTCAATCCCTACCGGGATTACTGGCGTAACATTTTTTACGGCGATCTCTCGCTGCCGGCCAAGGCCGCGCCGGCGAACCAGCTCCCGGTCATTCACGATTTCAACGCTAATGCGACGCAGGGCGTTGCGCCTCTGGAAGTTGATTTCTATGCCGTGGCAAGCGATCCGGACGGAAACGTCGACCGCTACGAATGGTTCGCCGAAGGTTTTCATGACGGAATCTACGGGCCAACCGACGTCAGCGAGGTCCATACTTCAACCCACGCCTACTCGCACCCGCGCCGCTTCGAGGCGGAGGTGCAGGTGGTGGATAATTATCAGGCGCGACGATGGTCGAGCATGGAGATTCGCGTGGCGCCGAATCCCTCGCAAGCGCTGAGAATCAACTGCGGCCGCAATGTCACCTATTATTCGCCCCGTCACGACTATATAGCTGCAGATGAAACCCTCTGGCAGCATGACCAGAGTCATGCGGCGGGAACATGGGGCTATGCCGGCGGCAGCGAGGCCAATGTCTCGCAAGACGTCAATGGCACGGAGGATGAGGCGATCTATCAGCGTTTTCGCGAGGGCGGATCGTTCAGCTACCGAATCCCGCTGGCCAGCGGCGGGTATACGATCCGGCTGCATTTCGCGGATATGCGTTCGTCAGGGGAAGGGGTTCGCGTAATGGATATCGGCATCCAGGGAATTACGCGTCTGGAAGCACTGGATCCGGCAGCGGTGGCCGGCGTGAAGACGGCGCTGGTCTTGCCGTTGAACGTGGTGGTCGAGGACGGGGACGAGGGCATGCTTGCGATCGAGGTGGCACGCAATGCCGCGGCCACGCAAGACGCCTTTCTCAACGCCATCGAGATCGAGCCCGGCCTGCATGCCCCCAATAGCGCGCCTTACGCGCCGGATCAGGCCTTCACGGGCCAGGCCGGACAGGGTTTGGCCATGACGCTGACGGCGCGCGACCCGGAAGCCGACCCGCTGACATGGACACTGATGAGCGCGCCCGTCAACGGAACGCTTTCGGGAACCCTGCCGCACCTAGTCTATACGCCGGACGATGGATTCAGCGGCGAGGACAGTTTCACGTTCAAAGTGAACGATGGCGTCTTCGACAGCCGGGTCGCCACGGTGTCCATCGAGGTGCTGGCCGTGCCGCTGGTTGCCTTGATCTCGCCTGATAACGAAACCGTGTTTCCCCTGCCGGCCGATGTCCTGTTGCAGGCGGAGGTCGGACTGCTCGGGCAAGGCGGCATTGCAAGCGTCGAGTTCTTCCGGGACGATCTGCTGCTGCACGAGGCCGTCTCCGAGCCTTACAAGTATCTCTGGGAAGGTGTGACATTGCCGGGCACATACAGGTTGTGGGCGCGCGCGACAACCGAGGACGGCATCGCGGCCGATTCCGACCCGGTCGTTGTCGAGCTGATGCCGCACAGCGTATTCGTCTGGCAAAGCGATGCGCCGGGAAGCTGGCTTGTGGAGGGAAACTGGACGCCGGAAGGGTTCGTCAACACTAATGTCCACGCCTGTGTCGTATCGAATGGCACAGCGCGAACCGGTTCCACGGCGTTTCAGCCGACCCTGACGCTGGCCGGCGAAAACGGCGCGGGCGGAGAACTGGAAGTGACCGGCAGCCACGCGACCGGGTCGAACGGCATTCGTCTGGCCGGCGGTCGTATCTGGAGGGCTGGCAATTACAGCCGCACACTGACTGCCGCCATCGAGGCGGTCGCAGGGACCGTTTCTATTGTACACGCGGACGGTGGAAACCTGCGCCACTCGGGGGCGCTGCGCGGAACCGGGACGGTACGGGTCGGCGGCGCAGCGGCATGGGAAGCAACGACCACTCTGCAACATTTCGGAGGAGTGATCGAAGCCGTCGGCGGCACGATCCGACTTAGGAACAACGGGACATTCGCTATGGGAAGCGGGGGCCGTCTTCGGATTCGGGAAGGCGGAACGATGACCATCGGGAACTATTCCACAAGCTGGTCCGTGCCCGGCGGCGTGACGCTCGGCGGCGGGACCTATCGTGAAAGCGGCAGCGGCGGCACGACCTGGTCGGTCGAGACGCCGTGGACGATCGATGCGGACTCCGTCATCGAGACCGACGGCTCGGGCGGATTCGTGGACATACGCGGCCCCCTGCATGGCGCGGGAACGCTGACTATTCGCCGCGCGGCGGGGTCGGGCGACCGGGCCGTGACGCTGCGCGGGAGCGGCAGCACATACAGCGGCCTGATCGCGATATCGAGTTCGCCAACCAACGCGTTTCTGTATTTCGGCCATAGCGAGGCCGTGGCGAATCAGGGAGCCCTGACCTCTCTCTCGATTGACGCGCCGATTGGCGACGAGGTTCCGGGACTCGTGATCGTCGGCGCGCGCAAGTCTGGCGCGACCGCAACCAACATCGACAACGTGCATGTCAAACTGCGCTGCCTTGTCCTTGATGGAAACTGGATCGAGGCGGGGGTCTACGATCAGGCCAATCCCGGCCCGACCGCGGGCTTTATCGTGTTCCATAACCCGCTGTCCAGCCTTGAAGTTCTGGAATCGGATCCGGGACTGCCGCCCGAGATCACCAGCCCGGCGACCGCCTCGGGCGCGCCCGGCCAGCCGTTCACGTACGCGATTACGGCCAGCGGCGCCGCACCCATGCGCTACAGCGCGGAAGGACTGCCGTCCGGATTGAGTCTGGACGGCTCCGTCATCTCCGGGATTCCGGCGGAAACCGGGTTGTTCAGCGTCTTGATCACGGTGGCGAATCTGGCGGGAACCGACACGCTTGAGCTTGCGCTGACAGTGGATTCGGCGCATCGGATTCTCGCATCGTGCGAGCCGGGCGGCACGATCCAGCCGTCGGGCGCTGTTTTCGTGGCCGACGGAGACGGTCAGGCATTCACGATTGTTCCGGATGCCGGGCATGTCGTTATGGATGTGCTCGTGGACGGGGAGACGGTGGGCGCGGTTACGAATTATCTTTTCCAGAGCGTGTCACGAGAATATGAAATCCAGGCGCGCTTTCATGAGGTTCGCCTGCACGGCATGACGGGTGGCGATGCAGGGCCGACGATTCGTTTTGACACGCTGCCGAACCGGGTGTACGAACTGATCTACAAGGACGATTTGCTCGATCCAGGCGAATGGCAGTCGCTCACAAACATCACGGGCACGGGCGAAGAAGCGACGTTTGTCGACTCGGAGCAGACGCCGAGCCGTTTCTACAGGCTTAGATTGCTTGACTAGTCTAGCAGTCGGTCCAGCCGGAGAAGCTTTTCTACGATCATGTCGCAAAGAAGCGAAATACGCTGTCGTTGGCTTGGACGGGCGCTGGTTGGCTTCGTTGTCGGTGCGCTGGGGATTGGGCTGTACATTCTTCTGCGCACGCCGGAACGACCCGTCCGCTCGCCCGATATTCCTCCTCCCATTCGGCTCGGCGAGGAAGAAGAGACGACAACCATTGACGCGTGGCTTGGACGAATGCGGAAGGATCGCGAGTCCGACGCGATGCCGCAGAAGGAGGCGCCGGACGACGAAGCGCCCGCGCTAGCGGACTCTGGCGATCCATCGGGAGGCGCCGAGTCCGGCATGGCGAGCCCCGTTGAAACGGCGTTGCGCGGCGAGCCGGCGGACGGCGCCGCCCTGCTCGCCCATTTCGCGAATACAACCATTCCCTTGCCGCGAAGAAAACAGGACGTTCAGCGGCTGGCGCGGGCGCGCAACGACGCGGCGAAGGCGGCGTTGATGGCTTTGGGCGACGCGCATCTGTATTTGAACCGCTATGCGGTCGAAGCGCTTGGCAACTATCGCGATGCCGACACCCGCCGCTATTTGCAGGAGAAATTGCGCGAACCGGACGCGCTCGTAGTCTGCGCCGCCGTGCGCGCGCTGGCCCGTTCGGCCGGCGCCGGCGCCGTGCCGGACATTGCCGCCGTCATTCGCAACAACCGTCGCCGGGCGGACGGCCACGACGAGATGGTGTGCCAGGCGGCAGCGGAAACGCTCGGCCATATCGCGTCCGCGCGGGCCGTTCCCGTGCTCGCGGAAGAACTGTTGCGTTCGGAAGAGCCAGGCTGGAGCAAGGAATACGGATCGGCGGTGATTGTCGCCTTGAAGAATATCGGCGCGCCGGAAGGCCGCGCCGCCATGCTCGCCTATGCCGACCGGCTCGAAGCCCGCCTCCCCGACGACCCGCTTGCCCGCGCCTATTTCGAAGCCAAAATCAGGGAAGCGCGCGCCGCCGCCGAAGACATGACGCAGTAAGGTGAGAAGGGCTTCGCCAACGACGTTTTAATACAAGCAACAAGCCATTGCTTGCAAAACGGTCTTTCGCTCCGTTAGATTCTCCGGGTCCTCATCGGATCCAGCCAGCGCTTCTCCTCCACAAGAGGGCCGATTTGCTGTATTCGCGAAATCAAGCCGTTTAATACAAACGTTCGCCAAAAGAAGCCGCTTGCAAAAGTCAACGGGAAATGAGACGGTATCCATCATAAAAACCTCATTCACATATTGGAAAGAGTCGGACGGGCGCTACTTGGGCTATCTGAACGATTCTCCCGAGCATTGGACGCAAGGCGAGTCTTTCGACGACCTGAAAGACAGCCTGCGTGATCTCCTTGAACTCTTCGGTGCCGAGGAAATCCACGGAATACGGAAGATTGCAGAGCTGGAGAACGCGTGAAACGGCGTGTCCTCTTGAAGCGCATAGAGGATACGGGGTGACGTTACATTCTTTTCTGATTCAGGAGAATAATTATGACAGCAATTCTCGAGACCCTAGAACGGGAAGCGCTTGGGTTGCCTGCGGAAGCGAGAGCATTTCTCGCCGACCGCCTTCTGAGCTCCTTAGGTGGAGAGGTTATGACAGATGTCGATGCCGCGTGGGTCGCGGAGGCAGAAAGGCGTTATGCGGAATACAAGGCGGGAGCGAGAAAGCCTGTCCCGGCTTCAGACGTGTTTGCGCAAGCTGATCGGATGCTCGGATGACCGGCCCCGCATTTGATCAGGATGCTCGCGCCGAATTCCTGGCCGCCGTTGAGTATTACGAAGAATGCCAGACGGGGCTTGGACGACGCTTCCGCGAAGCCGTAGAGGCGGAAGTGGACGCTATCGCTGCAATGCCTTTCCGTTTCCGGGCGCTGCACGCACCCTTTCGACGATGCCTTGTTCCCAAGTTCCCCTATGCCGTCATCTTCTCTATTGAGCCCGATTTCATCTTGATCATTGCCGTGGCGCACGCGAAGCGAAAACCCGGCTAATGGCACGATCGCGTAGAAAAGCACAGGCAGGACGTGCGAACAAGCCGTCGGTGAACGGCGACGTGATGGAACAGCACAAGATGAGATTCAACAGCCCCATTCCGTCTATTTTCGCCAGAATCCCGGCAGCATGACAATGAGGACGGTGTAGAGTTCGAGACGGCCCAGCAGCATGCAGAAGGAAAGCAGCAGCTTGCCGGCTTCGGGAATGGTATCGTAGGTGAGCGTTGGGCCGATGCCAGCCAGGCCGGGCCCGATATTGCCCATGGTCGCAATGACCGAGGTCAGCGCTGTGGGGAGATCAGGCGTAAACAGCGTCATGAGCAGCGTGTTGAGGGCGAACAGGAGCAGGAACAGGAGAAAGAAGGCCGAAATGTTGGAGACGGCGGCGGCGGGCAGCGCCTGGCGGTTCACTTTGATGCTGACCACCGCTTGCGGGCGCATGAAAAGAACGATTTCGCGCAACGACTGCTTGAGCACGACCATGATGCGCAAATGCTTCATGCCTCCGCCCGTGGACCCGGCGCAGCCGCCGAAAAACATGAGCAGCACAAGCAGGATGCGGGCGGAGGCGGGCCAGGCGTCGAAATCTTGCGTGGCGAATCCTGTGGTGGTGAGGATGGAGACGCCCTGAAAGAA
>SLKS01000198.1 GCA_007134465.1 Kiritimatiellia bacterium
CCGGTTGAGACCACCATTTCATTTCCTGTGAAACCTTTCAGGCTCCCTTTTTACGCCTTTTTCGCCAATCCGTGCCGATTTTCGCTAAAATCAACTCCCGAAAAATGGGGAATGTCCACAAAACTGCCGATTGACGCGGCGGCGGCCTTTTGCTAGGCAGAGAACGGTTGCGCAAGAGAAAGGATGGGCACATGGACGTTTCGCCGGAACGAATGCGAACAGGCCGGATGGCGGCGCTGTCGCTGATTGCGACCTTGGCGGTGTGGGCCGTGTTTTCCTGGCCGTTGCCCCGTTACGTCTCCCGCGGCATCCCGGCTTCGGCCCATAACGCGGAACAGCACAACATGCGGCGCATGATCGCCGGCGACCATTTGCAGCTCCACTATTTCTACTGGCTGTTCACGGACATGCTCTTTGGCCCTACGCCGATGTGGCACAACGTGTACGAGTTCAATGCCGGCGACGATGCGGAGCGGAAGCTGGTCGGCAACTACAGCATGCCGTTCACGTTTCTGTACGCCGCGGGCCGTCTGCTGGGCGGCGCGGCGTTCGGGTGGAACCTGACCGCATTCCTGACGCTGTGGGCGACGTTGCTGGCGACGTGGGCGCTGATCCGGAGGCATACGGACGACCGGTGGACCAGCCTGCTGTTCGCGCTGCTGGCGCTGGCTTTGCCATACCGATGGATTGCCATGCTGGGCGGCAGTCCCACCGGTCTGGCCATGGTCTGGCCGCCATTGCTGTTTCTGGGTCTGGACATGGCGGGGCGCGACGATTCCTTCAAAGGCTCTCTGCTGGCGACGCTGGCGTTGGCGCTGTCGTTCTGGAACGATCCGCATACGTTCTTCTTCAGCGTGTTGGCCGTGCCGCCCGCCTATCTGGCCGGGTTTGTCCGGCGCGAGCGCTTCCCCTGGCAACGTCCTTTCGGCTGGGGGCGGATACTACGCGGGGTTGCGCCGGTGGCTGCGGCGGTTCTTGCGCTGGTCGCGCACGGGCACATGGTCAAGAGCGCAACGTTCACCGACACCAACATGGAGGCGGGCCGCAGCGTGAACGAGGTGTTTCTGTTCGCGCCGCGGCTGCGCGGCGCGATCGGCTGGCGCGCGAACATTGTGGATTTTCAAATCTTCATCGGCTATGCGCTGCCGGCGGCGCTGGTTCTGTTTCTGGCCGTCTGGCTGTTCCGTCTGCGGCGGCGGTCGGGGCCGGAGCGCGCGCGGCAGCTTCTGCTGCTGGCGCTTCTGTTCGGATCGCTGACCGCCGCCGTCTGGCTGGCGACCGGCCCGCATGGCCCGTTCGGCGCCGTGCTGTTTCGCGCCAGCCGCAAGTTTCTGCCCGGCTTCGCGATGATCCGGCAGACGGCGAAGATTTACGCGCTTGTCCCGCCATTGCTGGCGCTGGCGGCCGCCGTGGCCGCGCGCGAATGGCAGGGGCTCTTTCGGCGGCGCGCGTGGGCCGTGGCGGCGGTGGCCGTTCCGGTTCTGGCGGCCATGATTGAAATGCGCGCGCGCGCCGTGGATGCGACCGTCTGCCTGCTGGATACGGAACAGCCCGCCTACGAGGCGGTGCATCGCGACGCCGAAGCGGACGAATCCGTCGCGCGCGCGCACGCGCTGGTTCTGCCCATCTGGCCCGGCGATTCGCACTGGGCTTCGCTCTACCAGCACTACGTGTCGCTGTACCGCATTCGCATGGTGAGCGGCTACAGTCCGATCGTGAGCCGGGAGTATCGCGAAAACGTGTACGAACGGTTCCAGAGCGGCAATGCCGGGTTGTTCGAGGACGACCAGCTCGACGATCTTCTGGCGCGCGGAATCCATTACGTGATCTTTCACGAGGACGCCTATCCCGAGCAGGTCGGCGCCTATCCGGCCATCCTCACCTTGCGCCGACTGCTGAATCATGAGCGGCTCGCCTTTCTGGCGCAGGGCGAATCCGTCTGGGCGTTCCGCATCCGGCCCGAGCCTGGTCCGGTATCCGGCCTGCTGCCCGACGGCCCCTATTTCCCCTGCTACCGCTGGAACGGCGCGTCCTGTCTGATCGAGAACGGAACGGCCGTGTCGGACGCGACGGCCTGGGGCGGAAGCTACGCCCGCGTGGAAGCGGGCGGCGCGCTGGCCGTGCCGCGCCCGTTCAACCACCAGTTCGCGCCCGATCCCCGGCTGTGGACGCGCGTGCGCGGGCACGGTTCGCTGCAAGTGACCCGCGTTCCGGACGATCCGGAACCGGTCGCCTATCGGCTCGAAAGCGATGGGTGGGACTGGATCGCCGTGCCGCTGCCGGACCGCCACGGCGAGACCATGACGGTCCGCTTCGAGGTTGTCGAAGGATACGCGGAATTCGACATGCTGCTGCAGGCCGCCGGCGGATGGCAGTTGCCGGAAATCGGCGAGACCGTCTCGTTTGCCGGCTGCCTGTTCTTCCGCTCGGGCTATACGGACAAGCGGACCGGCAGCGTGACGTTTCGGCCCGATACCGACGCCGCCTCGCGCGTGTTGTACGGGTTGCGGCTGCCACTGGCGCCGGGAATCTACGTGGTGGAGCTCGATTTCGCGAGCGACGCGCCGCCGGAAACACGGCTGGGCGAGTTCACGGTGGCGGACGGACGAAGCGTGTCGGAACCGGTGGCGGTCGTGCAAGGCGAGCCTGCGCGGATTCTCTGGGACAACGCGGACGGCCTGCCGCTGGATTTCGACTTTACCTATACGCGGAACGGCCCCATCGTCATTCGCGCGGTCGAACTGACCCTGATGAATTTGCCGTAAATGACGAATGACCCACGTGTCACGGCGTAGCGCGAAGCGCGGAGACGGAAACCCGAAGGAAATCCTGAATCCGAAACATGACGAGGAGAGCGGCGGCGCAGCCCGCGAAAGGGTCTGCGGCGGAACAGCCATCATCCTGATATGAAATCTGAAATATGAGATTTGAGATGCGGGCGCAGCCCGCGTTAGGAGCGCCATGCTGGAACGGAACACGGACAAGGACTGGAAGCGATACGGCAGCGAGGACCCGTATTACGGCGTGGTCAGCGACGAGAAGTACCGCAAGGAAAACCTGACGCCGGAAGCCGTGCGCGAATTCTTCCGCACAGGCGAGGAGCATGCCGACTATGTCATGGGGCAGATTCGTCGGCATCAGGCGCCCGATTTCGCGCCGCGCCGCATTCTCGATTTCGGGTGCGGGGTTGGCCGTTGCGCCATTCCGTTCGCGCGTCATGGCGAATCCGTGCTGGGGCTCGACGTGTCGGAAGCCATGATCGAGGAGGCGCGCCGCAACGCGGAAACGCTGGGGGTCGGCAACGCGACGTTCGCGGTTTCCGACAACACGCTGTCGGCGGCGCAAGGCCCGTTCGACCTGATTCATTCATTCATCGTGTTCCAGCACATTCCCGCACGCAAAGGCGAGGAACTGGTTCGGCGCCTGATCGGGCTGCTGAGCGAGGACGGCGTGGCCGTGCTGCATTTTCTGTATCATTCGGAACTGTCGCGGGTCCAGGCGGCGTTGCGCTGGCTGCGCAAGCGCGTCGCGCCGCTGCACTGGGCCGCCAACATCGCCTACGGCAAGCCCTGGCGCTTTCCGCTCATGGAGAAGAACGCCTACAGCCTGAACCGGCTGTTCCTGCTCCTGCGCCGGGCCGGCTGCGGCGAAACCATGGTCCGCTTCGAGGGGCTGGGTACCATGCACGGCGCCGTGCTGTTCTTCCGCAAGAAGCCCGACCGCATCCCCTACAACGAAAGCGAGGGGAATCAGGCGGATTAAGGCCTGTCCTTTCGCGGCAATTCCGCCGCGGCGCTTCGCGTCGTTTCTTGCGCCGAATCGGACACGGCCATGTCCTTGGCCAAACGGTGCATTTCGGCGTCCATAAAGTCCATGCGCGCCTGGATGTTTTGACGCAGTTCCTTGACGAATTCCGGGAAAGAGCGCCTGTGCATCTCGCTCCATCGCTCGTATTCCCAGGGCATGAAATCGGCCAATAGGCGTTCCATTTCGTCCACTTGCCCGAGCAGGCGTTCGGGCTGGGCCGGGCCTGCGCGCAAACGATGCCACCGCCGAATCGCATGGCGCAGAAAATCCGGGGTTTCCATACGGCGGATGGCATGATTTCTGTACCAGTCGGCGCCTCCTCTTTGAAAGGTCTTGTCGCAATCGAAGACGGCAAAGAAGAAGGGGGCATCCTTGTCCGGGGCGCGAGCCAGATAGAAATTGACAAACAGATTGTCACTGCCTTCTATGATATTCAGAAACAGATGAAAGTCGGCGGCGTTGTCCAGATCGATGACGTCGGCGATTTGCTTTAACGTCGCCTGGCCGTCGAGTTTGTCGAGCGCATCGAGAAACGCCATGAACGGTTCCGCAAGAAACCCGTGCCTTCGCAACGGATATTTCTGAATAAACGAACCCGCCGAACGATGCTGGATCGAGTCTCGGATGTCCAGGATTTTGCAGATTTGGCCATGCGTTTCCATGCCGGGCCGATAGGCGGGAAAGCCCAGCATGCGGCGCTGCACACGGGTTCCCATTTCGTACAGGCCGTGGTACACGCCATTGACGAACACCTCGGCCCATGCGATTTCCGGAGCGTATCGGGGCGCGCCGGGTTCGGAAAAGCTTTTCCAAAGATCGTACGCCAGCTTGTTGCGCATGAAGGCGCCGTCCACATAGCCGGAAGCGAAATACACATGGCGGGTCGCCGTGTCATCCAGCCAGTGGTGCGGGACATCGGTTTTCAGCGAAAAAGGTTTCTTGTGGCGCCAATGGCCCGTGCCTCCGCGGTGCTTCAATCCGGCCCGCGCGCCCTGGCTTCCGGTCAGGACGCGGGGTTCGTCCACATCGGTTCCGGGCGGGTAGAAGTGCGCTTCCGTATCCACGCGGGCGACGCGGCTCAACGTTTCGTTGGCATACAGCATAACGGCGCCAATGGCCGTGCGGCGCGGGACGACTCTGAAGCGCATGGTTTTTTCAATCCGTTCCGTCTCGTCGGCTAGAATGGCGGCGAGCGCGATTTCGCGCGGGCCTCCGCTGTCGGGACGCGTAACGACACCATCCTCCGTCAGGATGTCGGGATCGGAGCTGGACCAGGTCAGGGACACGTCGGGATAGCGCAGCGAGCTCAGGTCGAGATCGTCGACAAGGTAGAAGGGCGACGGATTGTCTTGCAGGAACATGTACGGATTGATCGTGGCGGCCAAACGGCGCGCCGGGCCGTTTTCGGAGTCGGCGGGCTGTCCGATCGCATGAATGCGGCGCCGTTGGCGGCGAAGGTCGCGTCGGATTTCCCGACTGCTCAGGGCGCTGGCGGTATCATGAATCAGCCAAGGTTCGATGTCCCTGGCGACCTGTCCGGCCAATGTTTCGAGTTCGCTGTCGCAAAGGGGCAGCCGCCCGTGCAGCGGCGATCGCGGCCTGTAGGGCAAGGTGCGCTTCTGAAACCGCGACCGCCAGTCGCCAGGGCTGACCGGGCCGAAGAACAGCGCTTCGCCGGCGCCAGGGATCACGCCCATGCGGTCGGCTTCTTCGAAGTAGTACACGCCGTGGAAACGGTTGTTGATGTGGACGCGGCACAGACCGTTAGGCACGGCGGGCAAATGCAACTGCTTCGCGATCCGGGTCTCCGTCAACGGCAAGAGGACCGGGAGAAGTTCAGGCGGGACAAGATGCAGTCTTGGCCCGCGCTTCGTGCGCAGCTCGGTATCCAAGTCCAGCTCGAATCCTTCGCGTCCGCGCCCCGAATAGTCCATGGGGCCGCCCAGCAGCCGCAGCACGCCCCGACCGGCCTTGCCGTCCGCCACGTAACCGATCCGCCTGCCGCGGGCCGCCTCGCGAACGCGGCGGCCCGTCTCGCGGCTGTGGCGGTGGGCGCGCGCCATCCAGCGCAAATCGTTTCGCGAAAGGTACAGGTGGATGTCGGGCATGTCGGCGCCGCGAATGCGACCGGGATGCAGGCGCGGGTTGAAATGGTCGGCTGTCTTCAGGATGGTGCGCAAGCCGTCGCGAATCTGTCGCATCCACTGCCAGCGCCTGTAGTATCGCGGTCGCAGCGTGGCCAGCAGGCTCTTGCGGGAACGATGCAGACGGCGCACCTCCTCTTCCGACAAGGCGCGCGTCCACACAGCCGTTTCGTCCAGCGCGCCCATCAGCGGATGGCGCGTCACATCCCATCGTGTTTTCCCGAACTGAACGCCATGGTCGGGGTGCCGGACAGATTCGATGGTCGCCTCGGCCTTGCGCATGCCGTCTTCGTAAAGCCGCGCGCGGCCGTCGGCAACCGCCGCAATGTGTACGAAACGTCCGTAGCTTTCGAACGGGTAGGACACCGTCTGGTTCCAGGGCGGAACATGAAAAGTCATTTGTCCGTCGCGCAGCGCCAGCCCGACCAGTCCCCGGTGGCCGCCCGAATAGGCGAATTCCTGATGCGGAGAGGCGGCATCGAGGAAAACTCGCGCGGAGATCGAAAACGCCGGGCCCACCTCGAGCCAATCGCGATCGGACTCGATGAACGTCGAGTGGCGGCCGTCGAATCGGCGCGCGTGTCCGAACACGCCCGGCACCGATTCAACTCCGGCCTGATTGATTCGGGTTCCGCTCACGCGTTCGATCGGTTCCGGCCCGTCAAAGTCGAGCAGCAAAAACAAGCCGTGATCGTCGGCCAGGCTCTCCCCCATTTTCAGCTCATGGCGAGCCAGGGCGCGATCGGGCTTCACGATCATCGTTCGATCGGACAGCCATGCGCCGAACAGCGCCATGCAGGCCGTTATTGTCGCGAGGCGTCGTATTCGCATTGTGCGGCGGCGGGTCATCGTCTTATCGCAAGCCGCCGGGACGATCCAGAAACACGTTCACGGTTTGCACCGGCGCGGCGCGGCGCAGCGCCTGCTGCAATTCCATGACATCGGATTTGAGTCCGGAAAAGGACAGTTGCACGCTGGTCACTCCGTCATGGCTGGATGTGCTTTCGAGGCGACAGCGCCGGATCGCCTTGCGCAGGCACGCCATGACATGTCCGTACCCCTGTTCCGCCTCGGCGTCCGGCAAGGTGACCACGAGAATGCCGTCGCGTCGGAGGAAACGCCATGTGCGCGCGCCGCGAATGACGCAGAGGCTTGCGAAGGCCACAGCGTACAGCACAACGATGAATCGGAAATTCAGCAGCGCCGCCGCCAGCGCCGCCGCAATGACCAGCATGATGAACCCGATTTCCTCCGGCTCCTTGATCGGGGTGCGGAACCGTATGATGGACAACGAGCCCATCAGCCCCAGCGACAGAGGGATGGAGACTTGCACACTGATGAAGATGGCGGTCATGGCAATGCCCAGCAACGGAAAAGCCCTGTGCACCTGACTGCCGGTGGCACGGCTTTCATAGAAAAACTTGTACATTCCGGCAGCGACAAGCGACGCGACCAGCGTTGTCAGAATAGCCAGCAGAAACAGGCCTGAATTCATGCGGGCCTGCAACGCCTGAAAATGCTCGATCGTTTGCAGCACATTCATTCCCTTCATACTCGGCATCCTTTCTGTATTCTGCGCGCGGTTTCGGCGCCAGGCCTAGATGCTCATGCGCACCACCGTTGGCGCCCCGCCATGCAACGCCTGATGGACGCATTCGCCGTATTTCGAAAAGCTGCGAATTCTGAAGCCGGCACGATACAGGCTGTCCGCCCATGGAATGTCCGGGAATCCGTGTGTTTTGCATTCGCAAACCACCGTGTTCAGTCCGAAGGGGACGCTTGCGCAAAACAGGTCCGGGTTAATCCGGACGGCCTCGATGCAAAAGTCTATGCACACGGTAAGCCCCGTGCGATAACAGACGAAACGATGCCGGTCGTAGACGATACAGATGGCCGGCCGGAGACGAAGAGGAATGTTGTCCTGCAATTGGGGAGCCATTTGCCGCAGGAACCGAACAAGCGAAGGGTCGTTCAAGGGCGCCGACCGCAGCCAAGCGGCATCGGCTTGCAGCCGGTGTCGCCGCTTGTCCCGGGCGCTGCCGATTCTGTATTTGATTTCCAAAAACGCCGTTAGGCTGTCCTTGGCGGGTTCCCGCCCCGTATCATACCATCGTAGCCGATACTTTCGTTTGAGCCTGTCTCCGTCAAATTTTTCCTTGAATGCCGCCAAATCGGGCGTGTCGAAATAGATGCTGTTGACGCGTCCGCTGGGATAATCGGGGTGCGGAACGCAAAAATGCCGGACGAGCGCAAGCGCACGGTCGGCATCCAAGCTGTGCGCGGTAAACTTGCGCTCGTTGACCAGCGCTTGCGAATTGTTCCGGTCCATGGCGATCATAAACGGGATGTGACATTGTTTTGGACTAAGCGGGAAAATAGCGTTCGTCCGGCCAATGTCAAGGGACGATTCCTTCGCTATCCTCGTTCGTCCGGACGTTTTGCCCGAAAGCGACGGCCCCGGAAATGCCGCCAGGCCTTTTTCGCGGACTGGAGCAGCGGGCCCGCGTCCAGAACGCGCAGCGCAAGCGCGAGCGCGAGGAACAGGCCGGTGGCGACAACGAATCCGGCAACGGACCAGGGCAACGGAGCGTGGAGCAGCGCCAGCGGCGCGAACAGCGCGCCCAGCGCCAGCACGGGAAGATAGCCCTTCAAGGCGATGCGGAACCGTTGCCGATAACGCAGCCAGAAGAACACCGCCGATACCGTATGCCCGGCCACGGCGCCCCACATCGCGCCTTTCGCCTGAAACAATGGAATCAGCGCCAGGCAAACCAGCGTCATGGCGACCAGTCCGGCCAGAATGCCGCGCGCGCAGGCCATGGGCTGCTTGTCCAGGATGGCGTAATTCATGCCGACATAGACGATCAGCCCCGGGGCCATGGCCAGTGTCGCGACCAGGGCCAGGTTCCGGACCGGCAGGAACTCCGTTCCCAGAAACAGCGCCAGCGTCGGTTCGCCAAGCCAGACGAGGGCCTGAAACGCCAGAACCACCGCCGCGCCGAACCAGGGCATGACGGCGCCGTGCCAGCGGTGAATGGTTTCGTCGTCGCCCGCCTCGCGGAAGGCCGACATGGACGGCAGCAGCGTGATCAGAATCACGCCCAGAAAGCCTACCCCCATCAGGAAGAACTGGTTGGCCACGTCGAAAAAACCGACCTGTTCCGGCAGGCCCGAGATCCGCGATATGAACAAGGCGCCCGACCGCTGCAACAGGCCGAACAGAAGGAACGGCACGTAGAAGCCGAGCCCGAACCGCACATAGGGTTTCCATTCCGACCAGCGCGGACGAAACGGCTGAAACAAATAGCGCCGCGTCCAGCGCATGGCGATCAACGCGAGAACCGCCTCCTTGACCACCAGGCTCCACAGCGCGCCGGGCAGGCCGAACAGCAGGAAGAAAACCGTTACGCCCAGAAACAGCAGCAGACTGCGCAACGCTTCGCGCGCGGAA
Organism: Kiritimatiellia bacterium; assembly: GCA_007134465.1. Lineage (GTDB taxonomy): Bacteria > Verrucomicrobiota > Kiritimatiellia > UBA8416 > SLMC01 > SLMC01. Next base: position 9,403 of record SLKS01000198.1, read on the forward strand.
TAGCGGGCAATGCTGTTCAGTCCGTACAGAAACGAGAACAGCACGCCCTCGATGCGCGTGACGATCAGCAGCAGGCAGAAGGGCAGCAGCCATTCCGACGGGAAACTATCCGATGGGAATCGCTGGACATAGGCGATGGCCAGCAAACAAACGACGGCCGTCAAGGCCACGCCCGTCGCCAGGAACCCGTGCAGCAGCCCTACGCGGCGCCGTTCCGTTTCGGGTGTCGCGGGGCCGGGCACGAACCGACCGAACACTTGCAGAACGCCGATGTCGGTGAGCATGTCGGCCAGAAGATAGACGGGCATGAACAGGGCGAACCGCCCGTAGGTGGCGCTGCCCATCACGCCCGGAATCACGAACAGCGACAGCAGCGCGAACGGCCAGCGCGCCAGCCGCAACAGCGTACCGAGCGATACGGAACGGATCGTATGCCGCCTCTCGTCGGACGCGACGGACTCTGTCGGCATGCGCTCTCCGGACAAGTCTTACAGTTCGGGCCAGGTGATCCAGACAATATTGCTGCGTTCGCGATAGGGCGAACCAGGGTCGCCGTGCGAGACGGTGCCGTTTTCAAAGCGGGCGCATGTCGAAACCATGAACCCGATCTTGTCGCCCGGCGTCGGGACGAACCTGTACGCGCGGGATGCGCCGAAATTCTTCCATTTCTGATTGACGCGCAAATAGTCTATCGTGCCGATGTACCACTGCCCCTCGTATTGTCGGATCAGCCAAATGCTGCCGTTGACATGATGTCTGTTGTTGGCGTCGCCGGGCACATACCATTTCGGGATATCCTGCAGGCGGTCGTAATCGACAATGACTTGGTAATAGTTCGATCTCACTTTCCTCACGGAAGCGGATTTGAGGTTGATTGTCGCGGGCCAATCGGAGATGTCCCGGCCCCAAATCCACCGTGCGCCGCTCGGAAACTCGCTCGAGTCGTCGTAGAATTCCTCGCAGCCGATCATGAAACAGGCAACCGCCAGCATCCCAAGACAAACAACGGCTTTTCTCATGCGATCTCCTCGTTGAGCGGACAACCCGTCCGGGGCCTTCCCGAAACGAAGTCATGCCGCAGCGTTGACTCAATCGCGCGACATACAACAGCAATTCCTTGCGCATGGCAAGAGAAAAAAGCGGGAAAGAGAAACGTGGCCGTTCCGCGGGGATTGGTCACGAGAGCCTGTCTAACGACTACGGCGACGACTACGGCAAACGATTCCGATCGCTCGTAATCCGTAGTCGTCGCCGTAGTCGTCAACCGAACGTTTTTTTGGCAAAGGCGCAAAAAGACATGCGCTTATGGCGAAGCTGTTTTGAAGCAACTGCTAGGGCCAAGTGACCCAGGCGATGTTGCTGCGCTGCCGATAGGGCGAGTTGCCGTCGCCGGTTACAATGGTTCCGTTGTAGTTGCGGTTGACGGTGGAGACCATGAACCCGACGCGGTCGCCCGATCTCGGCACGAAATAGTAGCTGGGCGACTGCCGGAAATACTTGTTCATTTGCCCTTTGCGCAGGTAGTCTATGGTGCCCATGTACCACTGGCCGTTGTACTGGCGCAGCAGCCAGATGCTGCCGTTGACATTGTGCACGTTATTCGGATCGCCGGGCACGTAGTGCGAGGGCAAATTTTGCAGATGGTCGTAGCGTACAACGACTTCATGATAGCCGGAACCTTTGGCGTTGACCCTGACCGCGGCATGCGACAGGTTGATGGTGACCGGCCAGTTCCACGGCGAACCTTTGTAGAAAATCCACTGGGTTCCGGACGGGAAGCCGGTGGTGGTATCCGTAGAGGGCGACGTAGCCGCAGGCGCTGGCGACGGCGACTGATCCTGCCGGTCTGCGCGATCTTCCCAGCGTCCGTCGTATTCGCACGAACTCACAATGCCGATCGCCGCTACCGTCGCACAAACTCTGAACGCCTTTCGCATACACAGCTCCTTGGGGTTGAACCTAAATTATGAACAGCATCCATCCGTACATGCGCTTTAAATGCCTTATCCCCTTTGATTGGAAGCACACATTATGCCATGGCCTCGCGTTTTGCAATAAAAAAACATGCGAGAACGATATTGCGCCGGGTTGGGCGAACGAGATACAGTTTATCCAAAGGGTTTTGGAGAAGCGCTGCCAGAAGGCGTCTTCACGCATGGCGCTTTTTGGGCGGCTTCCAGGGCCCGTTTTTTTCTTTTTTGCGAATACTGCTCGGGAGTTTTCACGGCGGCGGGCACACGTACTCCGTGTGCCGGTTTCCGCGCGGCGGTCTTCTTGCGCGACCCCGTTGGGGTCGGGGGGGCAGTGTTGGCATCCTATTCCCGGCGCGTTGCGCCGGGCTTTGTTGCGGCAGCCCTACAGGCTGGGATGGTTAGACCCTTTTTCAAAAAGACACACGTTTTTGCGTGTATGTTTTGGCATCTTCGGAGTTGACAGTTCTGACAAACACCCAATATCCAACAAGGAATATCCAACCGAACAAGGGAAGAAGCTTCGCGTTTCATTTTTTTGCGCAGCGTTCCGC
>SLKS01000254.1 GCA_007134465.1 Kiritimatiellia bacterium
CCCGGCTTCAGCCGGAAGCTATCCCGCCGCTTCAGCGGCGCGTCCGGATGTCATAATGCGAATGGCTGTTTCTCGCTGCGCTCGAAATGACACCTTCAGGGTTCCTGATTCCGCCGGGAAACGACTTGGAGCTGTTTCAGACCGTGGCATGGGCACCCGCCTGCGCCGGGCCTCCGGCGGGCAGGTCTTGCCCGTGTTTTCTTGGCATTAACCATGGGCGGGACCCGCCGCAAAGCCTTCCTGCTACGCTCTTCGGGCGGACAAAAGGCGAGGCAAGCCGCGCCCGTATGGCAGTTCCGCGAGGATTGATCACGAGAGCCTGTCATCCCGAGCGAAGTCGAGAAATCTCGCTCGTTGCTCCCGATCGGGCGCATGACAGTTCAGCGGGCTTTTATCTGTATCAGCGCTATCAGAATCAGCGCTTGTTTGATGATCCCATGGCGTGTACCTTAAGATTCAAATCCTAAACCCGAAACACCCACATCGCCGTAAAAGCCCACAGGGCAGAGGCGGAAGCTCGAAGGAAGCCCTAAAAAAAATCATCCAATGTGTTATATTCGACGATTTGACGAAAACAGATAGGCAGAGAAGGGAACATTGCCCATGAACGGCGATTCGGACAGCGATGCGCAGATCATTCGGAGCATTTTGGAGGGCGACAAGGACCGCTTCCAGATTCTCACGGTACGGTATCGCCGGGATTTGCATTTGCGCGCGAATCGCCTCATGCCGCGTCAGGCCGACTGCGACGATATCGTGCAGGAAACGCTGGTGCGCGCGTATTTCCGGCTGAAGGATTTCCGGACGGACGGCGATTTTCGGGCTTGGCTCTACGGCATCATGCGCAATGTGGTCGGCAACGCCTATAGTCGTGCGGCACGAAGCAAGGAAGTCTCCTGGAACGAAACGGAGACTGCCATGGCCGAACTGGCCGATCGGCATCCGCTCCCCGACGAGAATCCTTCCTTGGCCGAGTATCTGGGCGCTTGCATGAAATCATTGGGAGAAAAAGCGCGGCGCCTTGTGCGGATGCGATACGAGCAAGGGCTATCCGGGAGGAACATAGGGCGCATGCTGGCGATGAGCGAATATGCGGTTAATGTGGCGACAATGCGTGTCCGGAACGTATTGAGAAAATGCATCGAGGATCGAATGCGGGTGGCATTATGAGAGCGGAAGAATTCGAGAAACGGCTGGCCCAATACGTCGAGGGCGCCATGACCGAAGCCGAAACGGCTGAATTCGTCGCATGGCTAAAGCAGAATCATGCCTGGGCCCGTCGCGCCATGGACGAATTGGATTTCGACTCGGAATTGGCGTTGCTTTGTGGAAAAACAACGGAAACCGTAGCCTTAGAGGTGCAAGCGAAGATCGAGCGGGTGCGGCTGCGCCCGGACGGAACCATGCGTTCGAGCATGCGCGAGCCAACCCGTTCGCTCCGGTTCCTGCCGCCCTTGGCCGTCGCCGCCAGCCTGCTGGCCGCGCTCGGCATCGGCCTGTGGCTGAGCCGGACAACCCTCGAAACGCCAGCGCCTTATGCCGCCATCGCCCGCGTGGAAAGCGTGCAGGGGTCAGTGTTCAGTGTTCAGGACACCGACCCCCACCCTCGCGCCCTGCAAGCCGGCGACGAAATCCTTGCCAACACGCACATTGAGACCGGCGCCGACGGCGCCGCGACATTGGCATGGCTGACCGAAGACGCAACGGTCGAGCTGGCCGCAAGCTCGAAGCTCGAGACTCGAAGCTCGAAACGGGCGGTCCTGCACGAGGGCCAATTGACCGCCACCGTCGCGCCGCGCACAACCGCCGATCTGTTCACAATAGATACGCCCAATGCCAGCGCCGAGGTTCTGGGCACGCGTTTCCGAATCCAGACGGCGCAGGCTGCGAATTCTAACAACGGTTTCTTTACGCGATTGGACGTGGAGGAAGGCCGGGTGCGTTTGATTCGATTGGCCGACAAGGCGTCCGTCGAAACGCTTGCCAACCGGTTTGCCGTGGCTGCCGAGAATATCGAGATGAAAGCATACGAGCAGGGAACCGAATGGATCGCGGGGCGCATCCTTTTCGCGGACGATTTCGAAACCGACAAGTTGGCGCAATGGAAAACGGATGTCATGGTCACTGTTCCCTTTGACGAAAAGGAATCCGATCTGCGCTACACTTATTCAACGATAGAAAGCATAGCGGCGGATCGTTCGCCGTTCGTATCCATCGAAAAGGCCGCCGGTCGCAAACCGGGGGCGGCGGCGCTTGCCGTGCGGATTCCGGCAGAGTCCGACAGACACATCAACATACGCCCGCCGTCGCCCGGCACGGATTATCGCGCCTTGCGCGAGGAGTACGATATCAAGTATATCCGCCCATCTCTCATGGAAGAACTTTTAACTCCCAGGCAGGTCCGAGCCACTCGCGATTTGCCTGTTGATAGCGCTGAAAAGGAAAAGGCTGATCTCGAACGGCGCAGAGGACAATGGCGTCGATTCCGATACGACTCGTTCTGGAGGGAAGACGATCAAGGCGAAGCATGTCTGGAAGTCAGGCATTACGTAAATGACAACCTTTTCTATCGCCGTTGGGTCTATCAACTTGGCGACAACATTTCTTTGGGTCAAATGATCAAAGCCGGCGGGATGTATATGGACAACTATGTCCTCCGCGAGCTGGTTCCCGCGCAACCCTATGCCCTTGCCGATATGCCCAAGCCGTAAGCTGTCACGTCCTGATCTCTGTTTGTCACCTCTTTGTCGCCAACAGTTGGCCGACTCGCTTCGCACAGCGCAATCGAAACAGTTCTCGGCAAAGATCACGATGGAGTTAGTTTCGATGCGGTTGACGGCAAAGTTTACGGAACAGACGAGAGCGCCACGCCTCTTCCTCCAACGCAAACTGCCTCGTAAACACCACCGATTCTAACCCTAAATTCGCGTTCATCCGCGGTTCTTGACTGCCGGAATCAGCGCCACCGGTAGAACCGGTGGTATGAGGAAGGCCCCTAAAAGGGGCCGTAAAAACAAAGTGGATTCTGCCTTCCTACATGTATTGCCGCATTCGTCCCGCAGGGCGATGCGGCAAGGCGCCCG
>SLKS01000003.1 GCA_007134465.1 Kiritimatiellia bacterium
GGAGAACAGCTTGCAGAGATGCGCCCTGACACCCGATTGGTGTGGCCATAAAACTGCACAACTGTCTTTCTTTGCGATCTTTGTGCTCTTTGCGGTAAATCAACTGCTCCACTTAGGTTGAACCGCGGAGGCGCGGAGACGCGGAGAGTGCGGGAATGGCCGAGGCGACGCTTACAGCGCCAGCCATTCGCGAACGCGCCGGTCGATCACGGCGGGTCGCGGTTCGAGAGAGAGCAGATCGAACCGCGACAGCAGCTCGACCGGCGCAATGCTTTTCCCCCAATCTGCCCATCCGCACCACCAGGCCAGCAGTCCGATCACGTCTTCGGGAGCCATGCCTTTTTCCCGCAAAGCGGATATCCGCGTGTCGCCGTGCCGCTTGGCGAGGCGGCGCCCGTCTTCCGCCACGGCCAGCGGCACATGGATGAATTCCGGCGGCGTCCAGCCCAACGTTTCGTAGAGCGCCAATTGACGATGCGTTGCCGGGAGCAGATCGTCTCCGCGCAGAACCTCCGTGACGCCCATGGCATGATCGTCGGTCACGACCGCCAGCATGTAGCCGGCCCCGTCGGGATGACGCGCCAGCGTGAAATCGCCATCTTCTGCGGCCACATCGCGTGTCTGGACGCCCCGAAACCCGTCTCGGAAAACGCGGACGCCCGGCTCGACCCGAAAACGCCAGGCGGGCAGACGGCCCGGCGGAAGGGCAGCCGCCGCCGTTTCGTAATTCGGGAAACGGTCGCGACAGGCATTGCCGTAGCGCTGGCCGTCCTCGCCGTTCTGCGGCGCGCTTTGGGCGTTCTCGACGTCGCGGCGGCTGCAGACGCAAGGATAGACCCGCCCTTCGGATCGCAACCGTTCCAGCGTTTCCCGGTACAGCTCGACTCGCTCCGTTTGCGTGTAGGGCGCATGCGGGCCGCCAATGTCGGGGCCTTCGTCCCAGTCGAGTCCGAGCCAGCGAAGATCGTCCAGCGCCTGTCGCGCGGCGACGGGCTTGACTTTGGGATGATCGAGGTCCTCCATGCGCAGCAGCAGCGTTCCGTTGCGCGAGCGGATCGAAAGCCAGGCCAGCAGAAACGAACGCGCGTTACCCAGGTGCAGCGCGCCCGTCGGACTGGGCGCCAGCCGTCCGCGTGGAGGACGGGCAGGAATGGATAGGGGCGTTGTCATTGTGCAGGCTTCTGAACTTAAGGCGGGCTCCGCCCGCAACCCCTTGTATTGGCCACAATAAACACATAAACACAAAAACATTTTGAGTTTTTTGTGCTTTTTGTGGCTATTCCTCTGGAAAAGATACACGCAAAAGCGTGTATCTTTCCGAAAAAGTCTCTAAATGGATATGTAAATGTACCGCAAAGAACACAAAGATCGCAAAGAAAGACAGTTGTGCAGTTTTTCGGCCACACCAATACGGTTTTAGGGCGCATCTATGCGCTGTTCTCCGTCTTTGTGTTCTCTGTGTTCTTTGCGGTTATCTGCTCTTTCCAGTCGGGGATGCCTTCCCTTGACAGCGCGGCCGTTTTGCAATAGGCTTAATACAAAGTTTCGGCAGCCGTATCGAATAGGGAGAATCTACAAGAGGGACGCCATGAATTCGACTTTTTATTTCTTCGAATCTTCGGCTGTTATTGCGCCCGCCGTGCCGATGGTTCTTCATGTTCTCGTCCCCATGCTGCTGTTCGCGCTCTATATGCTCCTGACGACGGTTCCGCGATGGCTTTTGCTTTTCGCCTACTGGCTGTGGCATCGGATTGCGCCGAAATCGCTGCTGGACAGGCGCATCCCCGGAATTCGCAGTCGCGTGTTTCAGGGCGTCGCCGTCCGCGGGTTCACGGACGAATACGAGTTTTCCGTTCCTGTTCAAGACGATGTTGCGACCCGCATCCGCAATTTTTTCGTTCGCTGCGGCGCACGAAGCGAAGAGGACGCCCGCTTGGTGTTTTCGCGAGGGAACCGTTTGTGCACCTGTTTCCTTTCCCATCTTGTTCCGTGGCGCGAGCGCGATTTTCTTCAAAACATCACCGTGAAGATATCGCGGACGTTCAAGGGTCAAATGGACATACGCGTTCGCTACGCCGTGCAGGCGTTTTGCATGCTGCGCCTGCAACCAGCAGGCCTTCAGAGCGAAGCGGCCCGGCTTTACCGCGAGCTTCAGGCTGCGCCTTGATACCTGAAGGCGATCATAACCGCAGATGATCTACACTTCAGGTCCATCACCTGCTACGCTGCGCAACGCAGCCTGACCATTGCGGATTTCAACGCAATAATTCGAATCCTCTGTCCAGCAGCCGGGGTTCAGGTAGCGGATGCCATCCATCGAGACATCCTCGGCGTAATGCGTATGTCCGCAGACGATGATGCGAAAACCCCGGTTCCGGGCATGGCGAAGCGCCCGCCGGACAATGCGGCCCTTCAGCCAGTCGAAGAGCGGCGTCCAGCGTCGGGCGTATTGCGCCACATGAATGGACGGCCGTCCGGCCAAATGGCGTAGTCCATGCAGAATCCTGGCTGGCAGAACGAATAAAAGGCTGCCGTGCAGGAGTCGGTCGAAGGCGTGTCCGTGCGCGATCAGCACGTCCGGATCGGATGCGGGCGCGTATTCCGAAACGAACCGGATGGACTCGGCGTTGGGCAGGCGCAAATCGTCGTCGTTGTTGCCGCGAATCCAAGTCACCGCGCGCCCTTGCCTTGCTTCCGCTTTCACTTTCTCCAGCGCCTGCGCATGCGCGGGCGGCAGCGGTCGCCAATAATCCAGAATGTCTCCGTTCAGGACCAGTTCGGCGTCGGCTGGAAGCGAATCCAGAAAACGCGAAAACGATTCCGCGCGACAATGCGCCGAGCCGAGATGAACATCGCCGACGACCAGCGTGGATTTCATAGTTCGCCATTCCCGCATTCCGTTTCGCGCAAATTAACTTCGGGAGGGTAATGCATGGCAGGAACCGATCATGCTTGGCGAAATCGCCACGCCATTTTCTCCAACGCAAACTGCATCGTAGACACCACCGATTCTAACTCCGCCGTCGCCTTTGCCGTAAACTTCGGCGATCCTTGCCGTGCCCGAACTTTTCGCCTA
>SLKS01000113.1 GCA_007134465.1 Kiritimatiellia bacterium
ACCTGGCGGCCAACATCTGGACGAATCCCGGGGAAACAGGCGAAGACGAATGGGGCAACGACAAGCGGTTCAACGGCATTGACGACGACGGCAACGGCTACGTGGACGACTGGCGCGGCTGGGATTTCGTGAACGACACGAACGACCCGATGGACGATCATTATCACGGCACGCATTGCGCGGGCACGGTGGGCGCCGTCGGCGACAACGGAATCGGCGTGGTCGGCGTGAACTGGCAGGTCTCGCTTATGGCTCTGAAATTCCTGAACCATCAGGGCTCCGGAACCTGGTCCGACGCTGTCGAATCCATATACTACGCCTCGGACCTCGGAGCCGACCTCACTTCGAATTCTTATGGCAGCGACAGCTATTCGCAGGCGCTGAAGGATGCCATCGCCGAAGCGAATGAACAAGGAGTTCTCTTCATAGCGGCGGCCGGAAACTCCAGCGCCGACAACGACGCAACGCCGTTCTACCCGTCGTCCTACGCTGTGCCGAACGTGATATCGGTTGCCGCCACGGATTCCTCGGATCAACTGGCTGATTTTTCGTGCTACGGGTTGGCCACGGTGCATCTGGGGGCGCCGGGCGTGAACATTTTCAGCACGTTTCCCACCTGGCAAACCGCCGCCATGGCGGGCGGGAACTTCCCCACAAACTACGCTTCGATCAGCGGCACCTCGATGGCCACGCCGCACGTGGCGGGCGTGGCCGCGCTGCTGAAGGCGGCCAATCCGGGCCTGACCGCCGCGCAAATCCGGGAACGGCTGCTGGCCGGAACCGATCCGATTCCGGCGCTGGAAGGCAAGACCGTCACGGGCGGACGTCTGAACGCGCTGAAGGCGCTGGACGGCGTGGCGGCCGACGCACATCTGGCTCTGACGGCGACAACGCTGCTTGACGGCAGCGAGGACGGCGCAGCCGGCAATGGCGACGGCATCCCGAATCCCGGCGAGACGGTCGCGTTGCGCGCGACCGTGCATAATTACGGCATGGAACTCGCGCCGGACGCGGTGGGCGTTCTGAGCCTGGCCGAGCCGGACCCCTACATCGAGATCGCGCAAGACACGGCGGCATTCGGCGACATTGCCACCGGAACCGGCGCCGAGGGGCTTCCTCCCTTCCTGCTCGCGATCGCGTCGGACACGCCCACCCCGCGCGCCGTGAACACGGTTCTGACCGTTTCGGACGCGAACGGACGCGTATGGACCAACGCGCTGCAGCCGATAATGATTCACGATACCCTGCCGCTGGGCGGCACGCTCACGCTGGACGGCGCGCCACTGGAAGGCGCGACTGTGACGATCGCCGGCCCCCTTTCCGCAACCCGAACCACCGGCGCCGACGGCGCCTATTTGACCGGCGTCATTGCCGGCCTTTACTCCGTGACCGCGCTTGGCAAGCCGGGCTACCTGGCTTCGGACCCTGTCGAGGTCATGGTGACGGACTCCGGCCAAACCGATCTGGATTTCGCTTTCACAACCGCCTCTATCAGCGGCCGCGCGACCGACATGCTGACCGGCACTCCGATCGAAGGCGCGGAAATCCGCTATACGGGACCGTTTTCCGGCACGGTGCTCACGGAAGCCGACGGAACCTATGTCATCGAACACGTCTACGGACGAACGGCCACGCTACGGTTGACCGCCGTGAAACCCGGCGCCTACGAGGAATCCGAACCCGTGTTCGCGACCGTGCCGGACAGCATGGCCGATTTGGATTTCCCGTTGGGGTACGCGGTCGTCGCCGTGAATCCCGCGACACTGGTTGTCGAGGCGGACTTCGGGCAATTGCCGCAACGGGTGTTGACCGTTACCAACGAAGGTTCGCGAGCGCTGCAATGGAACGCGAGCATCGGAGACACCGCGTTCGGGGAAGTCCGTCAAAGATTCGTGTATTCCAGAAACACCAGCTATTTCGGCGTGGCCGATGACGGACATGTTCTCTGGACCACCAACCCCCAAAATGAAACTCTTGTGAAACTAGACCGAACCACCGGCGCTGCGGTGGGCGAGCTGGACATCGTCGGCGGAAGCGGCCATGCGATGGGAATCGCCTGGGACGGCCGCGTCCTGTGGGTGGCCGACCGGGTCAACGCGAAATTGCATGCCGTCAATCCGAGCGACGGTCACGTCGAAAGAACCTTCCATACGCCCTATGTGCACACGCCGCCGGACGGCATAGCGGCGGGCGGCGGCTATCTGTGGACCGTCTCGTACAATGAACGCAGAGTCGCCAGGATAAGCCCCCGGGACGGCACGGTTCTCGCATATTTTACCCTGCCCTCCCATGCGTACGACATCGCCTATTTCAACGGGGCGCTCTGGGTCGCGTCAAATCCGATGTGGCTGAGCATTCGCGACCTGCGGCTCAGCAAGCTAGATACGGACGACGGCTCGCTGCTTAGGGACATCGTCATCCCCGACTATTTCACATACGACGGCGTAAACATGCCTCGCGGCATCGGCAGCAACAACAGGGACGGACTCTGGCTCTGGTCCTACAGCAGCGAGTTGGGCATTGATCCGCCCGGCGAAGTCGTCCTGACGCTGCTGGGTACCGGCGAATTGAACTGGTTGAGGCTGAACCCCATCGCCGACACGGTTCCCCCGGGATCGTCGGGCTCTTCGACCGCGACGCTCGACTCGGTCGCCGCCGGGATCGGCACGCATGCGACCACGATCTTCTGGCGCTCGAACGATCCGGACAAGCCGGTGGTCGAAACGCCGGTGACCTTCACCGTGACGGAAACCCAAGCGCGCGCGGCGCTGACGGCGGACAACGCCGCGCCGCTGACCAACCAGACCTTTACCGTGGCGGTGAACCTGCAAAACGCTCCCCCGTTCGCGAATTGGGGCGAGTACCTGAAGTTCGACCGAGACCGGCTGCAACTGGTGAGCCAACAGGCGGGCTCGTTCGGGACGTTCATACCGGACGGGCGCGGCCTGTCGGTGATCAACGCGCCGGGCGAGGGCGAGGTGCGCGCGGGCGGCCACGCGCTCCTGAACAACGCGGGCGGGAACGGAACCC
>SLKS01000031.1 GCA_007134465.1 Kiritimatiellia bacterium
AATCTCGTCTGTTCCGTAAACTTTGCCGTCAACTGCATCGGAACTAACTCCACCGTAAACGTTGCCGTAAACTGCTTCGATTGCCCTGTGCGAAGCGAGAAGGAATGGGTTTACGAGAGCGGGCGATCCCGACGCTCTTCGCGGTCGGGACGGATTACGAGCAGAGAGTGTGCCAATCGTCCACCGCTCTCGGCGCCCGCTATCGTCGGCCGAATGAGATTGGAGAAGCTATGAAACCGATACAGCAGACGATCAATAGGATGCAGACATGGCTCGACAGAGTCGCGGGCATCGTTTTGGGCGGGGGGATGCCCTGTCCCGTTCGGGTTGCCGTTCGGGTTCGGCCGAGGCCGAGGGGCGGATACTATAACGAACGGGTTAAGGCGGGCTGACGCTCCCAACCCAATTGTTTTGCAACTACGAATGGCGCGAAACACCCGCCTTCGCAAAGCCTACGGCGAGGCAAGCGCGAAAAGTTCTGTTGTGTGTGCCTTTCGCGCTTTTTGCGTGTTTCGTAGTTTCAACCGCCGGGAAAGATACACGCAAAAACGTGTGTCTTTTTGAAAAAGGCGCTAAAGGCGGCGTTTCGGCTTGCTTTGTCGGAGTCCCGGCTTCAGCCGGAAGCGCTTGCGCCGCTTCAGCGGCGCGCAAGAAATCAACGATTTCTTTCGTTTCCCGCGTTACCTTCCGCCTGTTTTCCCTATAAGCTTGTCATGAAAACGCTGCAACTGATTCCATCGTATGTTGACGGGGACGCTATGGCGCAACGGAGCTGGGCGGACGGTCTGACGTTCGAAAGCTGGGCGAAGCCGGGTCTGAAGTTCCGGTTCCGAGTGGCGGCGGACCGGATGGACCGCGAGCGGGTCTATCGGTTCGCGCACGAAATCTACAGCGGCGTGGCTCTGGCCGATGGCGGCGACGGCATGGTCCTGTCCCCGCACGATGCGGGGCCGGAAACCTTCACATTGTTTGCCGAGGACATGGACGGCAAGATCCAGGGCACGGTTTCGCTGGTGTTCGATTCCGACCGGGGGCTGCCTTGCGACGAAATCTACTGGCTGGAAACCGGGCGGTTGAGAGGGCAGGACCGGCGCATGGCCGAGGTGACGCGCCTCGCGCTGCGCAAGGACGGAGTTGTCACGCGCGATGTTCTGATCCGGCTGTTCAACCTGATTTACATCTATGCCCGCCACGTACGCCGCTATACGGATTTTGTGATCGAAGTGCATCCGCGCCATCTAAAATATTACGAGCGGACACTCGGGTTCGAGGCGCTGGGCGGGCTGCAAAGCTGCGCGCGGGTCGGCGGCGCGCCAGCCATGCTCGGTCGGCTTGATCTCGCCGTTCCCGAAAGCGAGGTACGGCGCGCTGGCGGAACCGGCGCGCAGCAAGCAGGCCACAGCCTGTATCCCTATTTTTGGGCGGCGACCGAGGAATCGGCGATCGCTCGCCATTTGTCCAAGGAATACCGGCCCATGAGCCGGGCGGACGCGCATTATTTCGGATTGGACAAACCGGTTGCCAATCTGGCATAGAAAGCGTGAAATGCAAGCGCCCACCGATCCAGTCGAACGATTCCTGAACGGCGATCCGGCCGCGTTTCGCGAAATCGTGGAAACGCATCAGGCCCGGATTCGCGGCCTAATCGCCTATATGGGCTTGCGCGCGGCCGATGTGGACGATGTGGCGCAGGACACGTTCATCCATGTGTACGAGCATATTCGCGAATACACGGTCGGCACGAACCTGAGCGCATGGATCAAGGCCATCGCGCGATACAAGGCGCTGGCCTTTCTGGAAGCGGCGCGGCGCGAGGCGCGACACCGGCAGGATGCGCTGGAAGATTTCCTGATGGCCGCGACCGAACCGCCGGACGAAACCGCAACCGAAGACGAATCGCTGATGGACCGGATGATGCGCTGTCTGAACCGTATGGACGAACAGCCGCGTTCGCTGTTGAAAGCGCATTATTCGGGCACGCCGATCAAGGATTTGGCGCGCCGAAAAGGACACAGCAAGGACGCCATGAAGATGCTTCTGTTCCGGCTGCGCACGGCGCTCAAACGTTGCGTGGAGGCCCACCCGTGAACCCGCTCGACCGCAGAACGCAACGACGCAACCGGCTGCTGGCTGGCTACCTGACCGATTCGCTCTCGGCCGGGGAGCGGCGCGATTTGTTGCGCGAACTCGAGACGGACGAAGCTTTCGCCCGCGAAGCGGCGAGCCTGCGCCGCTGCGACCGGGCGCTCGAGACGATTTTTCACATGGAAACCGACGCGGGCTTTGTCGAAAAGACCGTGGCCAGCTCGCTCTATGCCCATGATCGGGAGTCGTTTTCGCGACGAGTTCTGGACAAGACGCGGATGATCGAACGGCGCCGGGCCGAATGGGCCGCGCGGAACCGGAGGCGCCGAACGTGGGCGGGATTCGGATGGGCGGCTGCGGCGGCCTTGCTGTTGGCCCTGGGCGCGACCCTTTATCTGAACAGAACGACCGGCCCGTATCGCGCGCCGGTTCTGGCGCGCGTGGGCTCGGATTCGCCGGGCGTCCTTGTGACGCGAAACGGGAGACCGGTTCCTTTCGTTTCCGGCATGCCTTTGCGGGACGGGGACCGCATCGAAGCGCCGTTCGGGCGCGAAGCCGTCCTGACGCTGGTCGAGGACGGAACGCGCGTCGCCGTGCGGGAGGCGACCGCGCTGACCCTGCTGTCCGATTCCAACAGTCTGCGTTTGACGCTGGACGCCGGCGCCGTATGGGTCGAAGCCGCGGCGCGCGCGCCGACCCGGCCGCTGCTTTTTGTCGCGCCGCAGGCGGTCGCCCGCGTTGTCGGCACGGCCTTTTCGCTGAGCGCCGAAGGCGCCGCCACGCGGCTGGACGTGTTCGAGGGCCAAGTGGAATTGACGGATACGGCCTCCGGAAAAACCATTCCCGTGCCGCAGGGCCATTATGCGCGGGCGGGCGGAGACCGCCCGTTCGCAGCCCGGCCCATTCCAACGGGCGACAACATTCGCTATGGCCCCGGTCGCGTGCTGTTCCAGGACGATTTTTCCAGCCTGACCCATTGGGACATTGTCCAGGCGCCGCGCGAACCGGAACATGCCAAGTTCGTGCCGGCCGAGGAAGAGCAGCGTAAGCAGTTGGAGATAGGCCAGGCGCCGCGCAACGGATCGACGGAACCGTGTCTCGTCTTCCGTGTCGACAAGAACAGCCCCTTCAAAATGGGGTTGCGGCTCAAGAAGAACATTCGGGCCGAAGCCTACGTCGTCGAATGGCTGTTCCGGCTGGAAGAGCCGGCCCGTCCCGGCGAGGGGCTGACGCTTGTTCAGCCGGGCGTAACCGATTTCCGCACGTTTCTGGAAGGCGGCAAAGACCGTGTTCCTGTCGGGCACTGGTTTCGACGAAAAATTGAATTGTTTCCGACACCGGCATCGAACGAAAACGAGATTTGGCGACAACTCAATGTCTTCACCTGCGACCCGCATCCGACGTTGACGGAAAGCTATGCCGTACGCATTAATCCGGCCGAGTACGGAAGCGTGCTTGCCCAACTGGGGCGAGTACGCCTGCTCATCGGCCGCTGCGTCATTCGCGAGCTGGTCCCGGAATCGGGAGACTAGGCTTGGTATAAGCGATGGTTTCGCAGCCAAAACCTACTCGTCGTTGGCGGGAAAGGCGGTTCCTTCGCGTTCCAGAGCGCGGGCGGCGGGTTCGTAGCGGGCTTCCTGCTGCCGAATGTATTCCAACAATTCGGGTGTGAAAATCACTTGCGTGCCGCTAGGCGCGGCGGGCGGCGGCTCGGAGGCCGGTGTTGCGTTGGCGGGGGCGCCGGGCTTCGGTTGGCCGTCGGGATGGGCGAGCGCGCTGTCGGACCAGCTTTTCTGCCATAGCGGCTGCGTATGCGTGGCTCGCTGGCGTCTGCGCGATTCGCCGGCGATGTCCGCCTCGGTATCCATGACGTAGGGCGTGATGAAGACGATGATTTCGCTGCGCGAACGGTCCTGGCCGCGATGGCCGAACATCCAGCCGACAAGCGGCAGCCGGTAGAGGAACGGGATGCCGCGCCGGGTCCGCTCTTCCTTTTCCCGGATCAGGCCGCCCAGTACGATGGTTTCCCGGTCCTGCACGGCGATGGATGCGCTCATTTCGCGCGACTGCACGGTGGGCCATTGCGTATCGCCTATCGCCTGCGTGCCGACGATATCCTCGATGCGCTGGTTGATGTCCATCACGACGAACCGTTTCTGGTTGATGCGCGGCGTGACGGACAGGTGCAGGCCGACCCGGCGCATCTCGACATCGTCTTCGTAGCGGCCCTCGGTGGCGGTGCCGATCCATTTCTTGCCCTTGTAGAAATAGCGTTCCATGGCCGATTCGATTTTGGCTTCGGTATTGTCGTGGGTGACAACAACCGGCGAAGAGATGATGCGGGTGCGTCCGTCGCTGGCGGACATGCCGAGCACGGCGTCAATGTTCAGACCGAAATGGGTGATGTAGTAGGTGAGCCCGGAGCCCGGGGCGATGGCGCCGGTGTCGGTCAGCGCGGTGACATCGCGCGGCTTGAACGTGCCGCCGCCGCCACCGCCCGCGAACGCATGGTCCGGTTGCAGGCCTGTTGCCGTGTTGCGATAGCGAACCATGGCCTGTTGCACCCAGTCCATGCCGGTTTGCAGCGTATCGTCGAGCTGCACGTCCATGATGACGGCTTCGATGAGAACCTGCGACAGTTGAATGTCCATGCTGCCGATGATGTCCTCGATGGCGGCCAGGTCGGACTTGCTGGCCATGATCAGCAGGGAATTGGTGCGTTTGTCCGACAGAATCGTGATGTTGTCGGCCGACAGCTCGCCGATTTTGCTGACCGTAGGCTCCCCGGCTGCGCTCTTTTGCATGCGGGCCGCGTAGTCGCGCAAGGCGGCTACCCGGTCGTCGGGAACGCCGTCGCCGCGGACGGGGGCGCCGCTCTGGTCTTTGCCGCCTTGGCCAATGAGCGTGTTCAAGGTGCCCGCCACTGTTTCGGCATCTGCATGTTCCAGACGGATGACTTTCGTGACGAAATCGGGCGCGGTTTCGATGTCGAGCACGTCCACGATTTTACGGAAAAAAGCCATGTTTTCGGGGCGGGTGATGATGATCAGGATGTTGGTGCGGTCGTCGGCGACGATTTGGACGCTGCCGCGGATGATGCCGCGTTCGGCCAATTCGATAATTTCCTGTACGGTTTCCGGCGTCGGCTCGGGTTCGGGTCTGGCCGGGCGCGGGGCGCGGATGACGCCGGGCACCGGCTTCGTCCTCGGCTGGGGTTGCGCGACGACGCGCGGCGGACCCGTGGGGCTCGGGCGCGGGACGGTCACGGTTTTTTTCTGTTCCCTCTGCGACTCGGCAATGATTTCCTCCAGTTTGCTTTTGATCTCCGAGGCTTTGGCGAATCGTATGCTGACAATGTTCGGTTCTTCGCGAATTTCCACCGGCTGATCCAGATGCCTGAGGACTTGCAGCATGCGCCGTACATTGGCTTCGGTATCGGTTACCAGGATGCTGTTGATGCGTTCGAAGTGGTTCACCGTGCCGCGAGCCGAATGCAGCAGCGGTTTGATGGCGCGGTCCGCTTCGGAGAACTCGATGTGCTTCAGGGCGATCAATTGGCTGACAAGCCGACTGGTGTCGCCAAGCTCGTCGCGCGTGTCGTCTTCGCGGATGGGCATGGGCTCTTCGCGTGCGCTTTTGCCGGGCACGACCCGGACGAATTTCTCGCCTTCCGGGATCAGCACGACGCCATGCATGGCGAGCACGGATTGAATGGCCTCGACGTATTCCTCCTGGGTCAGCGCGCCCTGGCTGCGCAGCGTGATGCTGACCGTCGGCAGTTTCGGGGCCATGAGCAGGGTGCGGCCGGTAGCTTCGCTGTAGTCTTGCAGAACGATGTCCAGCGTGGCGCTGTCGAAGGCCAGTCGGGGCTGCCGTTGTTGCGCCGTTGTTTCGCGGCACGGCAGTAGCAAAAGCAGTCCGGCAGCGGCCAGCAGCGCCGGTATGGTGCGGGCGATCGGTTTCATGGCGTTTCCTTTCCCGGATCCGCGCCGTGTTCCGCGCGCGTGTAGATGCAGGCGAGCGAGAAGCGCCCGCGCAGCACGCCCCGGCCCCGTGGGCGGATCATCAGTTGTCGAACGTCCATCATGGCATCCTGGTTCTGCAAGTCAAACAGAAAACGCACCAGCGCTTCGAGCGAACCTTCCCAATCCTGGCATTCGATCGGCAATTCGTACAAGGAACCCTGGCGGACCTGCTCCAGCGCCTGGCGCCGGATGATTTTCACTCCGTTTTTGGCGGCGGCCCGGTCCATGATCGAGAGCCAATGAATATCCATTTTCTGGTCGGCCGCAAAGCGGGGAATATTCCGGCTCAATTCCCGATATTCGCCGATCCACCGTTCGCGCGCGGCCACGAGGCTTCGGCTCAGAGCGATGTCGCTTTGCGCGACGGCCATCTCTTGCCGCTGTTCGCGCCAGCGCTCGATTTTCGGAGCCAGAAACGCGCCGGTCGCCACGGTGGCAAGAATGGCGGCGGTAACCAGGGCCAGAACGGATTCGCGCGGGGTCAGGGTCATAGGGACTCCTTCTCGGGCAAGGCTAGCTCCATGTCGAACAGTTGCTTCTTGCGGCGCGCATCGTAGCGCGGCCCGGTCAACTCGGCATTGAGGAACAAGGCCGAGCCGTCCATGCGGGTCTTGTAATCGTAGACCTGATTGACCGAATCGGCTTGGCCGCCAATTCTTGCGCTGTTTCCCTTGCGATAGTCGAACAGCGTAAGCTCGATGCCGTCCGGCAGCAACCGCACGACTTCCCGCAATGTTTCGAGCGCGGACTGTTTCGTGTCGGTGTATTCGCGGATCATGCGGATGCGGGCACGCAAGTCTCGGACTTCGTTGGCCGCCTCGGCCCATGCGGTCTGTTCCGCGCGCACGGTTTCGAGCCGGGCTTCCTGCCAGTAGTTTCCACCGAGCACGGCGGCCATGGCCAGTGTCCAGAGGCCGATCAGCAGCTGGGCGGTTCGCTTGAAGCGGCGGCGGAACGCCTGGGTCTGTTCGGTGGCCCTCCATTGTTCGGGGGTCAGGTCGAGCAGGCCGTCGCCCTGTTGCGCGGCGCGGCGGGCGAGTCCTTCGGAAAGCGGCGGCAGTTCGCTTAGCGGGCGGAAGACCGGTTCGAGCCCGGCCAGGGTTCGGAACGCGTCGCTTGCCTCGGAAGGCGGCTCGTTCTCGTGCCAAACGGCGAGGGAGACGGCGCTCTCGGGGCCATGTTCCAGTTCGAGGGCCATGAGCGTGTGGCGGATTTCTTCAGCCATGTCCCGGTAGCTGTCGGCGCCGGGCACGGTTTGGTCGTGGCCGCGCAGAGCGCGGATAGCGATCGGATCGCCGTTTTGCGAAATCCACAGGACGGATTCGTCGGCCGAAACGATCAGGTTCGCATGTCGGCCGTTTTCGGGGAAGGCGCCGGCGTTTTTCAGAAGCGGCTGCCAACCCATGACGGCGGCGTCCATGCGCGCGGGCCGCAACCGGGCGTCGTTCAGCGCGCGGGCGATGTCCTCGGCCGCCGCGCGACGCGCCGCCACCATGAGGATACGGGAGAAGTCCTGGCCGACGGCGAGAGTTTCGTGCGAGAACACCATCTCTTCGAGCGGGAACGGCGCGATTTTGTCCAGTTGCAGCCGCACCATTTCCCGCATTTCATTCGCGTCGGCGTTCGGCAGGTTGACGATGCGCAACAGCAGCGACTCCGACGGCAACCCGACATGGATGGCGCCCGGCCAGCGTCGGCTCAGCGCGCGAACACGCTCGTCGCGCGCCGAATCGTCCGGTTCGGAAGCGGGCGATTCCAGCGGTTCGCGTTGGTATTCGACGATGCGCCATGCGCTTTTTTCGCGGGCCAGGGTTGTCCATTCCGCCACGCGGTCGCGAAGGATGAGCGCGGTAGTCAGTTCTTTAGCCATGGCGATTTAATTCTCCTCTATCCATCGAAGAAACGTTAGCTGCCGGCCGGAATACTGGGCGATGCACCACACGCGATGGGATACGCCTTGCGCCTCGCCGACCGCCGTAATGCGAAAAATTTGCGAATGCGTAGTGATATGCCGCTCCAGTGTCGGGCGATCGGCTTCGGGCACGCGGTCGAAAAAATCGTTGAGCGATTCGAAAGACGTGTCTATTTGCTCTCCTCGTTCGTCGGTAAACCCCTGTCGCTCGACAAGAACGGCTTCGGCCACGAATTCGTCCATGCCCGGCAGCGTCATCAGTACGCGGCGCGAAGCGGCGTTCACGTTGACCTTGCCGTCGCCGTAGACCGTGAGCAGATCGTGGATGCCGGGCACGGAAATGCGCTCTTCTTCCCGAGCTTCCGGATTCAGGACGCCGCCGAAAACGATGGCCCGGTTGAACCCGCGAATCAGGAGCAATTCCTCGACCGTGTCCAGCGGGCCGTTCTTGGCCCGGTAGGGCGGGTCGAGAAGGGCGTAGTAGTCGTCGGTCTCGGCGCCGTGCATGCGGGGGATATCGTCGCGATCGGTCCAGTCCATGAACGAGTCTATGAGCACCGGCCACAGCCCCAAATCTTCCGTGATTCCGCCTGCTTCCAGAATGCGTTCCCACTCCTCGTCGGTTTGCAGGCGGTTGACATTGCGCCGCGCCGGTTCCGGGACGATGTCCAGCGTGATGACGCCGTCGCCCAGCGGTTCCCGAAGCTGGCGCACGGCCAAACCTTCGGCGAGGGCGCGGGCCGCTTCGTGCCAGCGGTCTTCTTCGGTCTCCTGGCGCCGCCGTATCTCCTCGCTGCGCGATAGCAGCAGTTCCGCGATTTCCATGCCGGATCTCGACAACTGCTGCTCCTTGGCCCGGTTCCGGCGCCAGAGCGCGATGCGCGACTCGACATGCGCGTCGAACAGCAGCGAGGTCACGAGCATGGACAGAATGCCGATCGCCCACAGGACCATGACCAAGGCGCTGCCGTCCGTTCGGCGGATATGCGCGTTATGGGAAGACGCCTTCAATTCCACCCCCCGCTTCGTTGGAGAACACGGAGATCGGGAGAGTTAAGCCCTTTTCCAGGAGATGAAACTACGAAACACACGAAAAGCGCGAAAGGCACACACAACAAAACTTTTCGCGTGTTTCGCGCCTTTCGTAGTTGCAAAACAATTGGGTTGCGGGCGCAGCCCGCCTTAAGCATGTTTGTTCCCGGCTTCGGCCGTTTCATGTTGTTCGCCTTCATCCTTCCGGTTCCGGGCTTCCGGAACCGGCGTTTTGCTACCTTTGCCGCCACGAAAGCGGCGCCACCGGAATGCCGACCACGCGCTTGATTTCGATGGGCGGGTCGCCGGCGTCCGGCGCTTCGAGAAGCAGCGTAAGCTCCACAACGGTGGGCAAGCGGTTCGTGTCTTCCCAGGGCGATTCCCATTGGATTTCGTCGTCCACCCGCTGCCAGGCGGCTCGGCAGGAGAAGCCGACGATACGGTCGGACAGCCAGATTGGCTCGAGGTCGTCCGGCTCGAAATCGTCCATTTGTCCGAAAATCTGCCAAGCCGTGACAGCGGCGGCCGGGCGTCCGTTTTCGTCTTCGCGCAGAAAGAAGCGCACCCGGTGCGGGCTGCCGACGTAGGGCTGGTCTTCGCCAACCAGCGCGCCGCCGAGTTTCACCCAACTGATCGTTTCCGAGCCAATGCCATGCCAGCCGTCGGTTTCGTGCTGGAATCCGTACAGCGGGTTGGGCTGGCGCGTGTCCGGGTAATAGGCAGAACGCAAGCCCATGATCAATTGTTCCATGACCAGGTCTCCACGCTGCAGCGAGTCGGCCATGACGCTGCCGCGGCGCCAGCCGCCCACGACTATGCCCAGCGCCGTATAGGCGATGGTCGCGACGAGGGCCAGAATGCCCAGCGCCAGCATCGCTTCCAGCAAGGTGAACCCGCCGGTTTCGCGCGCAGTCCGATTTGCGATTTGCGATTTGCGATTGCCGATTGAAAGTCGGATACGGAATGGGCGCGCTCTTCGTGGCATGGGCGCCTGCCTGCCGGAGGCCTGGCGCAGGCAGGTCCCGCCCATGTTAAATGCCGGGAAAACACGGGCAAGATGCCCGTGCCACAGCCTTAAATTGTCGCTTGCGCTTCGTCGCATTCCTTGTTCCTGCCTTCGTCAATCGCTGTTTGCCGTTCTGTCTCTTCGTGCTTCGGATTTCGGGCTTCTTTCGGGCTTGGGTATTTCGGATTTAGGGTTTTCCACAATGCTCTTCATGGTTCGCACTCCGAAAGAGACAACGCCCAAAACTCCTACTCTTCCCGGATCAGAATGTAGCGGACGAGTTCCTCGCGGTTTTCGCGCGCGCGGAACGACCACGTGACACTGGACCGTACAATGTACAGATGCTCGTCGTCCGTTTCCTCGATTCTTCGCTCGAACACGTGTCCGTTGTCGAACCGATGCGGGGTTTGTTCCAGCTCCTGCGGGTCGTCGGTGGCGACCAGCGGGAACAGGACTTCGGCCTGGCCGAAGGTCCACAGAACGTCCTGATGGACCTTGCTCAGGCGCAGGGACGCCAGGCCGCGGGCGGCGCCGGTCAGCAGCACGGTCATGCCGAACCCGAGAATCATGACGGCCATCAGCGTTTCCACGAGCGTGAATCCCTTTTTCATTGGAACTCGAACTCCGTTTGCGCCGTGCCGTAGCGGTCCACGGCTATCCAGGCGGTCATGCCCTGTTCGTCGCGCAGCCGCAGGCGATAGGGCGCGCAGGTTCCGTTGTTGCGGTACAGGACCTCGGCGCGGCCGTCCCTGTGCGTCAGGGCCGCCTCGCCGATGTCCGCCTCGACGATGTCCACCTTGTCCAGCGCGCGGGTGCGGCGGACCTGCCGCGTCCGTTCCGTTTCCAGCGCGATCGCGTTGGCGTCCAGATCGAAAACCAGCAGCAGGCTTTCCTGGTTCAGCACGGCCAGGCTGCGCGCATAGCGACCGAGCATCACCGTGTCGCGCGCGGCGGCGCGCAAGCGGCTGCCGCGCAGCGACCGGCCGACCATCGGGAACACGATGGCCGTGGCGAAGCCGAGAATGGTCAGAACCAAAAACAGCTCGATCAGCGAAAAACCATGTCGTTTGCCTGCGATCATTATCCCTCAATTGGTGATGTCGTCTTCCGTGCCCGGCTGCCGGTCGGGGCCGGCGGAGCGGATTTCGTAATCCATGCTGCCCTTGCGCGCATAGGAAAACGGCGTGCCCCAGGAGTCTGTCGGCACTCCGCCGCGGATGAGCGGCGGCTGATCGCCCAGCGGGCGAGTCAGGTCTTCCAGCGTATCGGGAAGCTGGCCCACCTGAATCTCGTACATTTCAATGGCCGCGCCAATGTTGGCGATGCTGGCGCGGGTCGCATTGATGCGCGCCTCCTGGCTGCGGCCGCGCAGGTTCACGACCACGACCGACGCCAAAATGCCCATGATGGCGACGACCAGCATGATTTCCACGAGCGAGAAGCCCGCGCGCGCGGACGCGCGCCTATCTACGGTTCCGTCTTCTTGTTTCATGATGTTTCCTCCAGGTTAGCAGCAGGCGTTAGGCATTAGGCGTTAGGCGTTAGGCGTTAGGCGTTAGGAATTTTTGTCGCGTCCTGATATAGGTTGACACTTGCAACAGTGAGGAGCAGGTGTGTATGGATGCGAGCATACGGTATAGCGAGGCATTCAAGCAGCAGGTGCTGCGCGAGATCGAATCGGGAA
>SLKS01000162.1 GCA_007134465.1 Kiritimatiellia bacterium
CAACAAGAACATTGTCGTAGTTCCTGATACTGGTTTTTGATCGAACAGTCGACCAACGGGTCCTTTCGCAACTGTTATCCAGAAGACCCACATCACAATCACCAGACGAATCCGTGCCGTCTAACGTAATATTGCCCCCAACATAAGCGACGCCGCCCCCGGTGTTCCACGTGCGTGCATCAATGTCTCCAGCAAAAAAGTCGCCTTTGTGTACGATCTTCACATGTCCCACGTTTGTCGTGTTGTTCCCGCCCCCGCCCCAGGTTTGGATATCGCCGCGGTTGCCATCGCTGTCTGCTATAGAAACCTTGCCTTCGGCGTATATGGCGACAGGCTGACCTCTTTCAATGTTTCCTCCTTCACCCCACCAGCCATGGGTGGAAATGAATCCGATCCGGACATCGCCCTCCACCGGATTCTGGCTACTTCCGATACTGACGGCGCCAGCCTGGGGCCGGCGTAGTGATCCGGAGGGCGTCACGTGAGCTGAGTCGGTCTCGATCCCGCCCATCGAGATGGGCCCGGCATTTATGATGACAAGGTTGTCTACAGTATCGTGATTTTGGTAGCCAATCCTTTCATCCGGCATCCTGTGCTTGATCGAGAGGCCGTCCTGGAGAACGCCACCGACCGTGTTTGTGATCGCGGCGCCACCCAGATCATAGGTGATCGTTCCGCGCACCCACTGCTCCTCATTGCCCGCCTCATGGTCTGCCCTGGTGTAAAGCAGTTCATATCCGGAAAAGTTGACGACATCGACGCCAGTCCAGGTGAACGTGAAATTCGGATGATCCCCTGTGGCCTCAATGGTATCTGGAACCCCGTCCAGATCCCCCTCGATTTCAAGGATCTCCTGTCCGATCTGCTGGGATCCCTCCACGCGCCATACGTCATCCTGTGCGCGCGCTATGCCGCTCCACAAACCGATCCCTATCACCGCCGCAATCAATCCGCACAGATGATTTTTCATGTTGCCCCCATTTACATGCCTTCACCCTCGTTCCATTCCCCACGCTTGTATCTGTACGCCCACATAATGCCGTTGTCACGGCTGTCGCCGGCGAGGAAAACGAAGTGGACATTGAGTTCGGGATCGTAGAAGGCGTGCCCGTGATCCCAGCGTCTCTGGATGCCATCGGGCATCGGGAGGGGGTCGAGCCACGTGCTGGTCTCCGGGTCGTAAACACGCACTTTCTCCTTCGAATAGGCGTAGTCGAAAAACACGACCACGTCGTTCACGGAATCGTAGTGAATCGAGCACCGGTTGGTCGACCAGCGAGTCGGGCATTCGCCCTTGGCGTCCGGCTGCGACCAGGTATCCGTCTCGATGTCGTAGACCAGAAGAACATGCCGATTCCCTGCCTTCTCCAACTCATCCCTGGATCCGGGCCCGAACTTCCCGCTGTATATGACATTGCGCTTTGTATCGTAGCATGCATTGATGTCGTACCCGTACAACCTCTTGCCTTTGACCTTCACCGGCGTCCAGACGTTTTGCTCAGGATCGAAATAAGCGCCTTTATCCTGACCAAAGAGAAAAAACTGTTTTCTGGGCGGGATGTAGAAGAACTGAGGGAACCCCATCCTAGGCTGATTCCCCGATGCGGGATACCACTCGAATTCGCCCATGGCGGTGTCGTAGTACAAGGGCGACTTGAGTTTCGGTTCCCTGGCCTTGATCTCCTTCTGAAGATTTCTCAGCCCCTCCAGAACATCCTTGCGGTTGGGGGCGTTATAGAGCGTTCCGGGGAAGAAGTATGCATTGTAGGCGTGACCGACCGCGGTGGCGAACCGGTTCCGATCCGTGTCATACGCAAAGAACCCCCAGGCGTGTACCAAATGACCGGGCATTACTCGGCCTTCGCGGTTGACAACCTGGCCTTTCTCGTTGACCCTGAGATCGCCGTCCTTGACCTGCTGGCTGAAGTTCCTGGTGTAGACGCCCGGATGAATGCAGATCCAGCGGTGGGCGTTGATGTCGTAGACCCAATAGTCGTTCATGCCATAGCCGTCCGGCTTGACATAGGCATGATTCCCCTCTCCCCCGAAGAAGGCGCCGCGGATGTCCGGAGCCAGAACGAACGCCTTCCCCCCCCAGCTTCGTCCCCTCGCCACGCCCCATTCGGGATCCGGTGCGGGCGCTCCAAGCCTTACCCATTCGTTATCGCCCAGCGCCTTGATCTTCTCCAGATGCTCGCCTTGCGGCTCGCTGGGCATATCCTTAAGCGGTCCCTTGCGCTGTTCGGCGGCTCCCGCGAAATCCACGCAGAAAACACCCGTTCCAACGGCCAGTAGCGTTGCGATCGTGACGTGTGCGCATGTCTTCATTTTCATTCCTCTTTATAGAACTTTCAACACAGCCATCTGTACACGGCGTGTTGCCCCAATCGAGATTCCTCGACTTCGCGCGGAATGACAGACCGGGATTCACCGTTTCCCCTTTGTTTTGTCATCCCGCGTGTCCGCCGTAGTTTTTTCCCGAAGGCGGAAGCTTGTCGAGGGATCTCGCCGAAGGCGTTTTTTCGATTTGGGCAACACGCCGTTCAGTTATGGCCCGGTTTTCCACCAGGCGTACTGCAGCAAATGTCCCGACCGCAGCAGATTCCCGGCATCCGCATGCCAAGTCGAGTTGTTCGGCATAAACACGGGCGGACTGCGCGATTCGGGAAAGCTCTGCGCGAACAGCGACGATGCGCGGGTCAAGTACTCTCTGTTGCCGGTTTTCAAGCCCACATAGGCAAACAGACCGGACAGATAGATGGGCGCTTCGAAAAAGCTCTGCGCATGGAACTCGCGCTCGCAGCCCTCCTTCAACAATTGCAGGAGCTGCTCGTCGCCGGTCAGCGCGTGCAACTCGCACAGGCGCTGGATGGCCAGGCAATAGGCCTGGTCTTCGCGCGCATAGCTCTGGCTTCGCACCTGATGCCCTTCCCGATGCAAGTGCGGACCCTGGCTTTCCCACAGCGGTACGATATGATTGCGAAACAGGGCCAGCGCATGCTCAAGCCATTTTCTTTGGCCCGTCAATTCGAACATGGCTCCATAGACGGCCATCGTATGCACGGTTTCCGTAAGAGCGGGGTCGTCCAGTTCCTGCCATACTTCGATCAGGGCGTTAGCGTAGCGGTGACAAGCCTCCCGCACTTGGTGGTTGCCCGTGAGCATGTAATGCAGGACCAGTCCCGATATCAGGTTGGCGAGACGGGGCTGGTATGCGTCCCTGTTCAATTGCGTCGTGTGAAATTCCGGGAAAATGGCGAATCTCGCGCCGCCGCCCCGCTTTTGCAATCCGCGGTTTCTGGGCGAATCGCGATCCGACCAAAGCTGATCGACATCCACCGTATGCCGAACCATTTGCGAACCCAGTTGCAGGGCATGCACATCGCCAAAACGCAACGCGTTCAGATACATGTGATGCGACCATTCGTCTACGCCTACCTGGCCTCGGCCCGGAATGCTCAAATCGCCGAAATCCATCCACCCGAACCATTGGCCGGCAGATACCCACGATCCGACTTGTCCCAACCACGGCTGCTTGCGAGCGGCGAACACGCTTGTGGGACTGTCCGGGTCCGAGGCGCTGCGCTGCATGCGGCCCCAGGATGCCAGCTTGAAATTCGCTTCGCGATGCTTTTCCACACGCGCATCCGGCGGCGCGAACAGACCCGGAGCCGCTCCGGTAACCGCATAATGCTCCGCCGAGGCCAGGGCAAAAAGAGGCATGTTCAGCTCCGCCCCTATCTCGTCAACGGTTCTGTCGGAAAAATCCAGCACAAACTCGTGTCCTTTTCGCAAGCCGCCAGGATAGCGATAAATTTTGTTGTTTTCGCCCATCGCGACCAGTTGCGTATCCATGCCCCCTCCCGGCCATCGCCAATGCCGTTGCCGCGGCCACTGACCCTCGGAAGGCCAAAGCCACAGGAGAAGCTTGTCCCGATCGAGCTCGATCGCCTTGTCGAAGTTCTGCCAGAACTCGCGGATGGCCGCGACCATGCGTCCATGGTTGCCCTGAAGCTCCACCACGCCGCCCGTTCGGTCGCCTTGCTTCAGTTCCCGGTTGTCCCCCGTAACGGTATAGACGAAATCGTTCCAGGTATAGAAAGGCGCCCCGCCCCGCCGCTCGCGGTTATGAAACGGCAAGCAGCGTTGCAGCAATCGAAAACGGTTTTGAGCCTGTACGCCCTCGGCGGAGGCGGTGATGGCGTCGCCTAGTCCCAGCCCCAGCTCAATCGCCATGCTGTCGAACGAAAACCATTCCGGCTTGGTCTCGCTTCCATATCCCATGGCGCCATGGTTCTCGAGCCAGAAATGGACATGCACGCGCGCCTGCCCGGCCCAGGCCGTCACACGCGCGGTGTAGCGCATGAGTTCGTCATGCGCGTCCGGGAATGTTCCACGTATGCGCACGACCGCCCGCATCGGGCTGGACTCCTCCACGACCACCTCGTCCGGGCGGGCCGCGGCCACTTCACGACCGTCCTCGAGGATCAGGAAAGCGCCGCGTCCTTTCGCATTGACCAGCGTACGGCCTTCCTGCTTGACGTATTCGATCAGGCCGCCCGTCTCTTTCGGAATAGCGAATGCAATCGGACCGGTCGAAATGCTCACCCGCTCCTGTCCGTCCTCCAGGACGACTGGAGACGTCGGCGCCGGATTGCCGCCCTGGGCCGAAACCATCAAAGCGCCGGCTTCGCCCTGCCCGACCGGAAGCTGCGTATCCATCAGCGCCCAGCGTACCGAGCCGTCGTCCCATGGCATCAGCATCCGAAACTGGGCCGGAATCGCCTTGCCGTCCGCGCGAACGGCAAGCGTTCCGGTATCGCGCAACGCGCCCCGGGCGAAGGGGATGCCCGTGGTCACCAGCGCCGGCATTCGCCCGGACTTGCCCGGCTCGCGCACGGTAAGGGCCATATCCATGCTTTCCGCTTTCGCATGCGGCCATATTCCGCTAGACGCCAGAAGAATCGAAGCCGCCACGATGAATTGTTGTCTTGTTGATTTCTGTTTCATTTTGGACATTCCTTTTGACTTTGGATAGGCCTCGTTGGGCATACGGGTTGTGCGGCGGAGCCCGCCCTACGTTCACGGCGGATCCGAAAAATGTTTTTCGCGCAGATAGGGGGTCGGATGGATTCGGATCAAATAGGATGCCCATGGCACGCGTCCGCGGTGAACAGGAAGTTGAGGATTGTTTTCGAAATCCCGGGTATGATCCAAAATCGAAGCGTGGTTCAGATCGAATCGAAGCAGGGCGGCCATCGCCTCCTGGTTCTCGATGAACCGGCGCGCGCTGCCGTCCAGATGCCGACCGTGGAACGACAGCAAATCCACGGTTCGGGCGCCGGCCGGTCGTCCGCGCGCGCGTGGCTGATCGGGAATCGTCACGGTTGTACGCACTTGGAAATCCTTCATGAGATCGGCATAAATCGGCTGCAGATCGCGATACACTTGCATATCGCGCGGATCGAGATCCGGCGAGGAATTCCAGGCTTCCGGGTTCTCGGGTTGCGGCACATCCTCGGCGGGTTGCAACGTAATCCGAATTTGTCCTGCATATGGTCCGGAGCGATACGGAGTGAAAACAATCCGGGCCATCGGAACGGGAGCATGCATCTGAAGAATCGGATTGAGCATGCGCATGTTCTCGACATCGGGGATGCGATAGACCGCCACGCTTTCGCGGCTGCCATCTTCCAGTTCCACGATCTCGTGGCGTTGCAGCGTCATGCCTTCGCCCATGTGCGCCATGCGGGACAGCGCCGCTTCACGATTCAGGTGGCGCACGGCCTGATCGACCCCGCCAGGCCGACCCTGCGCAAGATCCAAGAGGGTTCGCGAAATCCGCAGCCGCTCGGTCACGGTTGCTCCCGCGTCTTTCTTGTGCAACTCGATATCCATGTCGAGCTGCAAGCATCCCGTCGCTCCGCAGAGCGCCGCCAGAACCATGGCGGCCGCAGCGGAACGCTTTGCCTTTTTCCTTTGTTTCATGTGGCTCCTTGTTGGCAGAACGAGGACCCTGCCGCTTCGCTCCGGCCTTCCCGACCCTGTCACGGCTCGTGGACGGCCAAGGTTAGCTCGTGGCCGCCGAGCAGGGCCAGGGTCCCGTTCTGCGCCGTGGCCGAGGCACGACCGTGCTCGCCAAAGACCCCGGTTCCCTTGACGCGCATCGTATGCAGCCGCTTGCCGTCGGCAATGCGGAAAGCTTTCAGCTCGAAGTCCTGACGGTCCTGTGTTTTGGCAACGAGCACGTCCCCGTGAAACTCCGGGCGCAACCGCACCGCCGGACGGCTCTGGTAACCGCTTTGCTCGTTGGGCCGGAACAGGTCCTTGCCCGTAGCGCAATCCAAGCCGACAAAATAGAAGCCCTGGCCGGCATGGGGTCGGATTCCGTACAGTTTTCCGTTCCGGATGGTCATGGAATAGAGCGGCTGAGGCGATTGCCGGTCTTTCGGATCCGTGCGCCACAGCATGGCGCCGTTCTCCGCGGAAAGCATGTAGATCGCGTTCACATCCCAGTCCTTCTTCAGGACAGCCAAAAAGCCGTCGCCCATGGCGAAGCGGAAAGGGGGCTCGCTAGACATGTCGTTATGGTCCACGAGCCGTTGCCAGGCGATGCGCATCTTTTCCACATCCAGCATAATATAGCGCCAGCCGTCCGTGACCAGCAGCCGGCCCCCGTCCCGCGCCAGCGGCAGTGCTTCCGGTCCGTCCTCCACCAGCGGATGTTCCGTATGCAAGGTCAGGTCGGGCAGGACCAGTCGCCCGATCAGACGGCCGGTGACCCGCGACCGGGTTGTGAGATTGAACGGCTGACGCCGCACGCTGACCCAGCGGTCGTCGTGGAAATAGGGCGCGCCGTAGAGGGCCCCTTCCTCGCGTGTCTGCCAAGCCACTTCCCCGCGCGGATCGTCCGTGCCCAGATAGAGCGCCACGGTTTCGGACGCCCCCGCCAGAACCAGCAGTGCGCCGCTCTGGCTCGCATGCCGAATTTCGAAGGCGAACGGCGCCCGGTAGCGCCATTTCAGAGTTCCGTCCTTGAGCCGGAAGGCCAGCACATCGTACCGCCCGTGCGTGACGACGACGTCGCCGTGAACATAGGCATCGAAGAAGCCCGGCTCGTCCCCCAGTCCTTCCAACCGCAGCTCGTCGAAACGCGCCTCGCCCCGCACTTCCGTCGCGCGCCAACGGGTCTTGCCCGTGCGCGCGTCCACGGCATAGAGCAGGAACTTGTTGTCGAAACGCGTGCGTATGCGTCCGCCCAGGAACAGCAAGTCGGGTTCGACATCGTGCCGGCCGTGTCGTTCCAGCGTCAACCAAACCGGACTGCGTTCCTCTTCGAAGCTCGCGTTCCGGCTCGTTGCCGGGAATGCCATCGGCAAGCGTGGCGGCGCCGACGGCGCCAACAACCTGGCGGCAAACCCTTCCGGGACGGTCAGCGCGCACGTCTGCGCCACGTCCGCCAGACGCCATAGTCGTCGGCGCAAGGAGGCGGCCGTTTCCGCCTCGATCCCCTCGACGGCAAGCGCCGCGGCCGCGCTGTCCAATAAATGCTCCAAGGCCGTTTGCGCCGCCTTCGTCCCCGGATATTCCGGCAGCCGAACGAGCCGTTCCTCGTCCGCAGCCTTGTCGAGCGCAGCCCTCGCCGCCTGTTCGAAGACCGTTGCGAACGATTCCGAAGACTGGCGCAAGCGATTCAAGCGGGTGGCGGCCCACACCTCGGCGCGCAGGGTCAAATCCTTTTCCAGCGGCGAGAGCGCTCCCCAATACATCGGCATCGCCTCGGCCAGCAAATCCGCATGTGTGCCTAAAAACGACGCATGCGCGGAAGGCGACACATGAGCGGCCGCCTGTTCAAGAATCTGCCGCGCCGTAGGGAGAATCTGTTCGACCTGCGCCTTTTGCAACGAGGTCATCGGATAGCCGTAGCGCCCATAGGTCGATACCACCGACTGCCACTGCCTCATGGCCCGCTCCTTGTCCCCGCTACGCTCGTAGGCCTCGGCGATGACGAAACGCGACTCCAATTCGTCGCCCAGCGTTGTCGCCGCACGACTCATTCCCAGGCCGTGCGCGATCTCCGACTCCGTATCCCGCGCATGAACGCTGCCGCGCGCCAACGCCGCATGCGCCTGATACAATTGCTGATGGATCAGCGTCCTGAAATCGGTTGCCTCCGAAGGCAGTACGGCCAGGCACCGCTCCATCAAATCGGCCGCCTCCGAAAGGCGACCGTCCCGCAGAGCGACTTCCGCGCGCCCGAACAAACCCTCCGGATCTTCCCGTCCTTGCAAGGTCTTGTCCACCTCTGCCCGATCATATACCATCGCCACCTGGTCGGGCGCGAGGCGCAGCTCGAAGCGGGTGTTGTAGCGCTCGAACGTAACGCGGGCAAAAGGCAGAAACTGCGGATGCTCGTTTTCAACGGGTTTGTCGGCCGCGATGGCGCGCAAGGTTTCGATTTCCTTGCGGGGCGGATTGGGGAGATCTTCAAGATAGTCGGCCATTTTCGAAGACAACTCGACGGCGCGCTCGGCAGTGGAAACAAGGCTGCTGCTAAAATATCTGCGTCGTTCCGTCACGGGCCGGTTCCCATGGTTTAGATCGTACACGGCCAGGTTCGAGCCAAACCCGAAAATCGGAAATCCCCAGTAGGAAAAGCCGCCCGCAATCAGCCGCCCGTCGCTTCCCAGAAACGGGCGGGCCGTCACCTGATAATTGGCCCGGTCGTGGCTTAACGTCATAAAGTTGTACGGGTCGCGGCCGGATCTTCTTTCGTATCGTTTGCGGATGCTCGGTTGCGGCTCGATTGCCACCGGATCCTCCAGACGCGCGTCGACCCTGCCCGTCTCGGGATCCAGCAAAACGATCGGCCCCTCTTCGCCGGTGCGGCCGTCGTGGCCGCTAGGCGCCATGACCAGCCGCCCGTCCGGTAGCGGCCCCAGGAAATAGGCGGCTCCGCCCGTTTTTTCCGCCGTCCAGCGCACCGTGCCGGTACGTCGGCACAGTTTGTACAGGAACTTCGAGTTCACCGGCAGCACGTACAGGTCGTCGCCGATCAGCAAGGGCCGCTGCGCATACCAGAACATGGGACGATGCGGATAGACGCTCATTCGGGTATGCCTCTCCGCTTCGCCGCCGCTGCCGAAACGGCGGGTGGCGTCATGCACGGCATGCGGATGGTACCAATAGGGGTAACGCATGATCCATTTGATCTGGCCCGACAGCGCGTCCAGCGCCGCGATCGTGCCTGCGTTGGTCGTGTGATACACCGTGCCCTGATGGTACAGCGGCGGCGAGGCAAAGCTGCGAATCCGGTTGCGCCGTACCGCGCCTTCCGCCACGAACCGGCCCGGCCGCAGACGGCCCAGTTCCCGTCGCCAGCGAATCCGGCCGGTCGCGCTGTCGAACGCCATCACGCCATATTCCGTGTCCGTGTGCGTCTGGCCCTCGATGTTGTCGAGAATGTAGCCGGCATACACCGTCATCGGCCCGCCCGCCGGCGCCGCCTCGAAGCGCAGATTGGCCTCTTCCGCCGTCGTCGCGGCCATCGGTCCGTACGCCCAGCGCAACTGCCCGGTAATCTTGTCGAGCGCCGCCAGGGAAGGCCCGCCGTGGTGGAGCGGCGTGAATACCAGCCCGTCCTGCACCAGCACGTCTTCGTGCGTGTACTGTCGCTCGCCCCAGTTCTGCCACGTCACGCGACCGCCGGTGTTGTTCAGCCAGCGCAACTCCCCGGTAAGCAGCGAACGGCAGTACACGATGTTCTTGTGCCGGTAGATCACGCTGTTTTCCGTGACCACCGGGTTGCAATACACATACGCGTCCCAGTCGCGCGCGCCGCGTATCGAGCCGGACAACGCATGCGCCCACGTCGGTTCCTTCAACCCCAGCGGATCCTTCGTGGGCGGCATCAACGCGTAATCGTCCGCCGCAACATAAGGAGGGCTGCTTCGTTGTTCGAACGTTGCCTTGGTTTTCGGACGGGTCGAATCGACAACGATGCGAAATTGCTCCAGAGTCTCTTCCGCAAGCCGACTCGCGCTCTCGTGCGTCTCGCGCTTCGCGGCTTTCCCGATAGGGTCGCCCAGCATTTTTCGACACAGCTCGATCTTCAGCCGCAGCTCCGGCGTGCGCGCCATCGGGTCGGGAAAATAGTCGCGCACGGTCGTGTAGCGCTCCAGCGCCTCCAGGTAATGGCCGCGGTCCAGCGCCGCGTCCCCCAGCAGAACCAGCGCCGCCGCACCGTAGGACGTGGCCAGCATCGTGTCGCGCACATGAGCCACCCCTTCCAGCGAATGGCGCTGCCGCGCCAGCTCGAACGCCTCGCGCGCCCGCGCGTCGTGCTGGGTCCGGTACAACGCCAGATGCCGCGGCGGAAACGTCAGCATGCGCAATTGCGCGTACTGCGCGATCGGTACGAACACCCCGTAGGGGCTGACCCGGTACAGCTCGTCCGGGTACTCCTCGACGACCCGATGCAAAATGTCCAGCGCTTCGCCATGCTGTCCTTCCGCGGCACGCTCCCGCGCCGCCTCGATCAGCGCATAGGCCCGCTCCGATTCCAACAGCAAATTCAGCGTAAAAAAAGACGGCTCCGAAGACAAGTCCATCAACTCCGGACTCGGCTCCCGCCGCCCGCCCTCATGCAGCGACTTGTCGATGAAATCGGGCCTGTAGTTTTCGTATGTTTGGCGAAACGGATCGGGAGAAAGACCCGCCGATTCATTGCCCGCGCGAGCTTGCCAGGCCGCGCATGTTCCCAACGCCATCCAGCCGCTCAAAATCCATGCTGTTCCTCTTGTCCCCATATATCTCCATGCCCAATCTCCGGACCGGTTTTTTCATGATCTACCGGAACCGGATCACGGTGCCGGCGGCAGGCTCGGGCATAAGAACTCCGCCCGTTTTCTCGCCGTCCAGATCCCTGAGCTGCCAGACTTTACCCTCCAGGTCGTCGTTCAAACCACCCGGCGCGTACGTATAGAAGACACGCTGGCCGAACGGCGCCCGCAACCGTGTCTCGTCCGTCGCATAGGGATCGTTGAGCGTGCCACTGCCGGTGCGATTGTCCATGTTGAATCCGGCAATGGGGCCGGTAATCGTTGTCCGACCGCCCCCGCTGCTCAGCTCGGCCAATCCGACTTTGGCGAGGTTCAACTCGGCCAGTGTCACCGTGCCGGCGGTATGCAGGCGCAGAAAGCCGTGGTCCGCCGGATGATTTCTGTTTTCCAGGTCGATTTCCCCGTCAATTTGGATGTCTCCGGCAATGTTGTTGATGGCAATCACGTCCGCGGCGCGCCCCGCATTGTCCTCGACCCAGCTCTCGATATCCCCGCCGATGTGGACATGGCGGTAGTTCTTGATTTCGATTTCAATCTGATTGGCCCTGCGCGTACCGTGGCTCGCGCGCAGGCGGCCTTCCACCGTCATGTCGCCGGACGCGTCGCCGCCGTCCAAACGAATACTGGCAGCGTCCCCGTTCAGATGGGCGGACGTCGTCACGATGTCGCGCACCCGGAAGCGCCCCCGGTGCACAATGGTCACATCGCCGCTGGTTCTGTTGCGGTTTCCTGAAGTGACTATATCGCCCGCCTGGCCGTGGATATCGGCAATCCGCACATCGTTCGTGGCATAGACGACGACAGCGCCGCCATTGCCAAGATCGCTGCTTGTATCGGTACGAAGATAATCCAGCCGCACCCGGTTGACAGGCGCCGTCTCCGTGCCCAGCCGCAGCGTCCCTCCGTCCCGGTAGTTGCTGCCGGCGCTACGGGCATCGATGCCGCCCATTTCGACATTACCGACATGGATGATGTCGAGATCGTCCACATGATGGTTCCGATACAGCTCCACCGCCAGGCTGTTGGTTCCGACCAGGTCCGCGCCTGCAAAATCCAGCACGATCTTCTGCTTGTCCGTATCCGTCGTGCGCGCGCAGTACAGCTTGCGGGAACTCAGGTCGACAACAGTGGGAACGGGAGCCAGCACGGAAAAGTCGAATGTCCAGGGCGAGGCTTCGCCGCTGCGCCGAACCGGCGCGTCGGTTTCCTCGAATGTCAGAAAAGGGTTGTCCCCGTCCAGTTGCCGATTCTCTTTCAGGGTAAGCACACCGCCGGCCCAAGGCGTTATGAAAAATTGCGCGTCCCCCCACGCTGTCCCCGCATCGTTAGCGGCTGCATAGCGATACGTGTATTCCTTCCCTGTTTCGACCGGTATCGTATGCGCATACTCGTCCAGAAGATCGCCTTCATGCGCAGGCCATTCGTGCCAGTCGTCCCAGCCCGTCGCGGTCGCGCCCTTGTCCCCTTCGGTCCCCCAATGCACCGAGACTACCGTCGCCGACAAACCCGTGGCCGTCAATACGCCCACCAGCGTGGCGCTGGGCAGAACCACGTCCCGGGGAGGGGCGGTGGCAATTCCGGGCAGATCGCTCTTGGGCGCAAGGATGCCGCCTTCCCCCGCTTCGCCGTCCAGATCGGCCAATCGGTAGCTGTAGCCGCCGAGGTAGGCGTTCCGACCCTCCAGGGTCGAATACTGTACCATCGCGCCTGCCGGTGCGCGCAACGTCGTCTGCGTAGTGGCCCAAGGTTCCTCTACGCTACCGGTTCCATGGGTGGATGCGGTGTCGAAACCAAGCAGTGCCCCCTGAATGACCGACATGCCGGTTCCGCCGCCGCTGCTCAGCTCGGCCAATCCCGTTTGGGCGAGGTTCAACTCGGCCAGTGTCACCGTGCCGACGGCATGCAGACGCAGAAAACCGTGGGACGCCGGATGATTTCTGTTTTCCAGGTCGATCTCCCCGTCAATTTGGATGTCTCCGGCAATGTTGTTGGTGGCGATCACGTCCGTGGCGCGTCCCGTCGTGTTATTAATATAGCCCTCGATATCTCCGCCGATGTGGACATGGCGATAGTTCTTGATTTCGATTTCAACCTGATTGGCCCTGCGCGTACCGTGGCTCGCGCGCAGGCGGCCTTCCACCGTCATGTCGCCGGACGCGTCGCCGCCGTCCAAACGAATACTGGCAGCGTTCCCGTCCGCATGGGCGGCCGTCGTTACGATGTCGCGCACCCGGAAGCGCCCCCGATGCGCGACGGTCACATCCCCGCTGGTCCGAACACGGTTTCCCGAAGTGACCATATCGCCCGCCTGGCCGTGGATATCGACAATCTGCACATCGTTCGTGGCGTAGACGACGACCGCGCCGCCATTGCCAAGATCGCGGCCGGCGCTGGTATATAGATAGTCCAGCCGCACCAGACCGGCACGGGCCGAGACCTCCCCTATCCGCACCGTCCCGCCGTCTCTGTAATTGGCGCCTGCTGAACGCGCGTCGATGCCGCCCATTTCGACGTTGCCGACATGGATAATGTCGAGATCGTCCGCATGATGGTTCCGATACAGCTCCACCGCCAGACTGTTGGTTCCGACCAGGTCCGCGCCGGCGAGATCCAGCACGATCTTCTGCTTGTCCGTATCCGTTGTGCGCGCGCAATACAGCTTACGGGAACCCAGGTCGACGATGGAGACATTGGGCAGGGACGAAAAGTCGAACGTCCAGGGCGATGCTGCGCCACTGCGTTCCACTTCCGCCTCCCCGACAAACACGATCGCGGGCGTTGGATCTCCGCTGTCCGCGTCGAGACGCTGATCTCCGTCCACCGTATAGGTCTCGGCGCGGGCCGACAGCGACAACGCGCACAAGACCATCCCGAAAACAATGATCAAACCCGATCGAATCGCTTTCATATTGAAGAACCCTATCAGCCCATGATTTGACACCCGAATTCGGCATCGCAGCCGGTCGTGCATGCGCAAGGCTTGCGGGGCGAAGTGATGTTGGCATGCCGCAAGCCCCGCATATCGGAGCAACGTTTCCCCCCCTTTCCTTATTCGCGCAGCTTCACGTCGAAGGTTTTCAAGCTAGTCCGTTCCAGTTTGAGCACGCCGATGCGGTTCCACTCGAAAAGGAAAATGGCCACGCCCAGTTTCGGGTCGTAATGCAGGGAACGGCTGCCGGTCGTGTTCCAGTAACGCACGTTGGACAGAATCTGATCCTTGCCTTCGAACGGCAGAACCAGTCCCGTCCATTGCTCCTTTTCGATGTCGTAGGCCAGATTTCCAACCTTATCGCCGACCTGCACGCGTGTCATGGCGAGCAGCATGTCGATTTCGGGCGCATACACGGTTTCTCGCATGAACAAGCCTTCCGCGCCGCGCACGTCGAATTCGGTCAAAACCCCGTCGCGCATGTCGTAGCGCAACATCGGGCCGCCGCGATGCGCGAGCCAGAGACAGTCCCGTTTCGCGTCGTAGCACAGGCCGGACGTGTCGCCGTAGGCGCGGGGCAAGCGGGCGCCCGACAGCGGCAGTTCGCTCCATTCGCGGGCGGCGGCATCGAACAAATGCAAACGCCCGTCATGCCAGCAGACAACCCCGTGCGGTGTGGACGCCAGCGATATGTTCAGGGTGGTGGCCTTGGGATGGGGTTTGGGCGCAGGCGGGTACTCCCATTCCCGCACGGCCGGATCGTAAATCCATGTGCCGCCCCGGACATGCCAGACGCTTTTCCCGGATACGGGATCGTAGGCGGACGCATCCCACACGTGAATGGGGATGTGCGGGCGATTGTTGAACGTCTGATTCGCCATGGCGCGGAATCCGCTGCTGGTGGGTGGATTCTCGGATGCGTAGCCCAGGCTCCAGGACGCCGAAAGCAGGCTGTAGTGCGCCATGTCGGTTCCTTTGTACGAGCTGTGTCCGCCACCCCAGTGCAGGATCTGATGGCGGTCTGTATCGTAGGGCAAGGTGCCCCAGTCGCGACGGGGCGTGCCCTGCGGGGGCTCGGGCATCCACTGCCAGCGATTGGCGGGCAGCGCCTTCAGAAAGGCTTGGACGCCATCGGGGTCCGGCGGGCGAGCGCCGTCGTAGTGATAGGGATGCAGTCCCGTCGCGTCGGCGGCCGGATCGTCCGCCCCCGGTGCCGGAGTTCGGCCGGGAGCCGAAGGATCCACGCGCATGCCCCAGACCCTGCGGGCGCGAAAGCGCGAACCCGGGCGATCGTCCACGACCACGAGCCGGTCCTGATCGTCGGCCGCGCCGTAGCCGCGCGCCGGTCCGTCCTCGAATTCGGCAAGCAAAGTCCACGTGTTGGCGGTCGCATCGTAAATCCAGAGATCCCGCATAGGTTTGAGAACGCGTCCCGGTCGTTCGCGATAGTCTATTTGCTGGGCGGGAGTGAAGCGTCGCCAATTGTTTTCCTCGGCGGGATCGGGGGTCTTGGCGCGCGTTGTTCCGCCGTACAGCGCGATCTTGCCGCTTTGCGGCAGCCAAACCAGCGTATGCCACGCGCGCGGCGCGGGCGCGTGTTCCGGAAAGCGTTGCTCCCAGGTGCGGGTGGCGCAATCGTACACCCAGGTATCGGCCAGAAAACGATCCTTGCGCGTACCGCCGAACAAGA
This sequence comes from Kiritimatiellia bacterium, assembly GCA_007134465.1. Lineage (GTDB taxonomy): Bacteria > Verrucomicrobiota > Kiritimatiellia > UBA8416 > SLMC01 > SLMC01. Next base: position 15,461 of record SLKS01000162.1, read on the forward strand.
CGATTTTCCCGGTCTTCGGGTCCGTAGCCATCGGCGAGTATCCGCGCCCGCACGGCTCGCTGTCCAGTGCGCGAGCCAGGTTCCAGGCCTGCGCTTGCGCCTGCTGGACCCGGGCCAGCGTTGCTTGCGCCGGATTCGTTTCCAGTGTCCTGGCCAGATCCGCCAGCGCCATGGCGCGCCGCGCCGCCTGTTGCGCGGCCATCATACGGACGTCGTTTTCGGCCGCCTGTTGCGCAAGCCGTTTCGAGAACCGCTCCGCCCGGTCCGCGAGTCCTTGGGCTTCGGCCGCCAAATCCGCTCGTTTTTCCGCTTCGGTTTCGGTAAGATAGAAACGATTGCGCAAACGATTGGCCAGGGCATCCGTGGCTCGCAACAGCGTCGCCGCTTCGGCTTGACGCTCGCGGTCCCGGTCGTTGCCGGACCCGATCTTGCGCCAGGCAGTCCGGTCCGCGCCGAGCGCCCACACGCCGGGTGTTCCCCCGTCCTGGTCGCTTGTGCCGCCAACCGACAGGATTTCCCGATTCACGGGATCGTAGGCCAGCGCGCCGTACATCATGGAATACGAACCGGATTGATTGAATGTGGGTGTATCCAGCACGGTCCACTGACGGGACGTCGGATCGAAGCTGGCCGTGACATCGCGAAAGTAGACAAAAATTCGGTTCGCTTCCGTATCGTAGGCATACTGATCGTGCAGACGGGTATCCGACCCGTAGGCGGCCACATTGCGATCCATGCGAATGCGAGTGATGCCGGCTTTGTCGACAGGGAACGGGGGCATGGGCGCGCCTCTATGTGGCGCGTCCGTCGCGCCAGTTGTCTGACGATAGGGCGCGCCCTCGGGATAGGCGTTGTGCCATTCCCGTTTCGCCAGGTCGAAAAATTCGATGTCGTAGCGCTGCGGCAACGGCGAGATGCCCCCGCCCATGACAAATTGCCCGATGCTTGGCGCATAGATCCAGAACGGCGAATTCCGCATGCCATCCTCTTCTTCGCTGAGCAGCGTCCAGGCGTTGGACGACAAGGATTCCCGTTCCGAGGCGACCGCCTGGCCCGATGCCGCACGGCCAGCCATCAGTCCGGTCCACGCCAGAATCACCGCCGCGATCCTCTTTGCCTTAATCCATCCGTATGCGTTCATTCTGCCTTCTCCCTTGTTTCTCCGTCTCCCTGTTCCACAGAATTGTTGCCCGGCTTTCCACAAGGCATACCGCAGCCAATGACCCGACGGCGGTAGATTCCCCGCATCCGATGCCTGGATTTTCCGAACGAATTCTTTTCACTGAAACAGAACCACCGTGCCGGCGGGCGGCCGTACCATCAGCAGCCCTCCCGGCGCTTCCCCGTCCAGGTCCCTGAGTCGCCAGACTCTCCCTTGCAGTCCATCGTTCAATACGCCCGGCCGATACGAGTAATAGACACGTTGGCCGAACGGCGCGCGCAGGCGTGTTTCGTTTGTCACGTATGGGTCGGTCGCGGAGCCGCTCCCCGACAGCGTGTTCACATCGAAATGGTCAATGGCGCCGGTGATCTCCGCCCCTCTCTTTTCGCCGCTCAAAAAGGCATGGTGCACTTTGCGCAAGTCCAGCGCAGTCAATTCTATCCGACCTGCGGCCTTCAACTGAATCCAGCCGCTGTATTCCGCGCGCTTGTCGTCATGCCGATTCTCCAGATCCACGGCGCCGAAAATTCTGATGTCGCCGGCAATGTTGTTCGTAACGACCACGCACGTTGTCTGTTCCGCGCGGTTGGCGGTGTTGACATAATAGCCATGAATGTTTCCTCGGATTTCGACATGGCGGTAGTTTTCGACAACAACCCTTACCTGATCCCGATGCTGCCGGAGGTTATGGGACGCGCGCAAGTCTCCCTCCGCAATCATGTCGCCCGAGGCATCTCCACCGTCGAGCCGGATGGCGCCCGCCCACGCTCCGCTTCCTCCCGTTGTCGCAACCGAGCTTGTATCGATAGAGCCGACCCGAAAATGTCCCCGATGCGACACGATCACATCGCCTCCCGAGCGGTACCGGCCTTCGGCACGGGTTACGATATCGCCCGGCACGCCGGCCCGGCTGGCAATCGCTACGTCGTTCGAGCCGTACACCGTCACATTGCCTCCATCGGAAATGTCATCCGGACCCGCATGATAATGGTTGGCATATAAATACTCTGTCCTCACAAACCCCGCAGGAACCTGGGCCGTTCCAATCTGCACCGTGGCGCGCACGTTGTCTTGTCCGGAATTGCGGGCGTCTATACCGCCGATATCAACTGCGCCGACATTGACGATCGCCAGATCGTCGGACGGGCCGTTTCGCAGATCGGCATCGCGCCACATCTTGATGGACAAGCCGTTGGTTCCGATCAGGTCCGCGCCGACGAGATCCAGCACGATCTTTTGCTTGTCCGTATCTGTTGCGCGCGCGCAATACAGCTTGCGGGAGCCCAGGTTGACGACGGAGACATTGGGCAAGGACGAAAAGTCGAATGTCCAGGGCGAGTCCTCGCCGGTACGCGTTACCTTTTCCGCCGTGTTCTTGAACGCCAAAACAACGGGAGCGTCCCCGTCCATCTGCCGATCTCCGTCCAGCGTGTAGGTCTCGCCCGCCCGCCCGGCGCCCGCCGTTCCGAAAAGAACGATGGCCGCTGCCGACATCGTTTTTCTGCATGCGCTGTTCATGGTCGTCTCCTTGTGTTCGCTCGTTCAGCGAGTCGCTTTGGCGGCGGGGACATCCCCGAGAGCGACGGTCGTTTCCGCATGATAACCGAGCTTCACGCTGACGATGCGGGCGTTGCCGGGATCGGCCGCGAACAGGCGGCGGTCCGTATGCACGCTCACGTACGGCGCATGTTTCAGCGCTGTTTCGTCGCCGCCGATCGAACGCGGATTCGGCGGCGTCATCTGCCCGTAGTCTCGCGAAGCGCCCGCCTGGACCAGCGGCACGCCGTCGTCCACGTTGCCGTACCGGCCCACGCGCAGGATCAGGTTGCCCGCGCTGTCGAGCACGGCCACGCTGTAGCGATCGGGCTCCGGCGCGAAGCTGCGGGCGAAATCGTCCATCGAAAAGCGCGTGTTCCAGCAGGCGCAGGCGGTTGTGTAGTTGTTGGCCCAGCCAATGCCGGGCTGCATCCAGTGGGCGCCTTGCACCCAAGCGTTGCGGGCGTACAAGTCCGGCGAACGCGCGGGTTTTTCGATCAGCGGCACGGGCGCGCGGCTGTCGGAGAGCAACCGGCCCTGACCGGGAGTGAACTTCATGAGCGTACCGCTACTGTCGTTGAAATGCCGTTCGCCATTGATAACAGCGGGCGAGGCGTGCAGAACGTAGAGATCGCCGCGCGCGTCCAGCGCGGCGCCGTGAAGCCCGTCATGACCGTCCAGTCCGGGCAGCGCGTCGTCGTGCAGCAGACGCCCGTTGCGGCCGATCACATGCACGAGCGTGCCGCCGAAACGCCCGCCGGGATCGTAGAGCCGTCCCGGATACATGGTCGGCCGATAGCCGCTCGAGGCGTCGTGAACCTGGGCTCCGTCCGTGCGCGATTTCAAATCCGTGGAATACAAGGCGGCGACAACGATGTTCCCGCGCGGACACACATGCATGCCCCCGTGATGCCAGCCCCTGTTGCCCGGAAACACGGCGCCGCTAATGACGCGCGTTTTGCGCACGCTGCGGCCAAAGCCCTCGTTCATGCGTTCCTCGCCGTAGTCGAACGGCACCTCCCGCCAGGAATTGGCCTCGTAGCGCACGACCATGTCGCTCGTTCGCAAATAGGCATGCCCATCGCGTCCGAAAGCCATGTCCTCCGCAGTCAACGGCAATTCGACCCGGCGGATGCGTCCGGTTTCCGGCTCGATGCGCAACAGGCTCTGAAACCCTTTGCCGTGCGCGACATCGGCTTCGCCCAGATAGAGCAAGCCATCCGCCGGATTGACATATAGACGCTGACGGTTGAACGTGGCGGAACGAATGCTGTCGATCGCATCGCGGGCTTCTTCGAGAAAGTCGCGTTTCACGACCCATCCGTCGTCTTCGAGCGTCAGCAGCATGACCCCCATCCCCCGGGAACGCCGCCAGGTCGAGCCGGCCGGCGAGCGCGCCACCATCCAGACCCGAGCCGGATCCGACCAGGTATCCACGGCGATCGAAATTTCCATGTTGCTCAATCCGTGTCCGCACAAGCCGGTCGGCCGATGCAAATCCCACGAATCCAGCTCGCGAGCCCCGTCGTCGAGGGAGGAAAAGCGGCGCAACTGGTACAGCCGCGTCGCCCGGTTGTAGTTTCCGTGCGGCACGGTCATCGGAAGCGCTCCGGCAGAGCCCGGCAAACGTCCGGGCCGGGGCAGCCCCATGCTGAACACGAATAGCTCGCCGGTTTCCTGCCGAATGGCGATCCGGGCGGGACGTTCTACCGGCAGGTTGCGCAGGTGTTCGCCGCTTTCGCTGAAAATCTGGATGCGGTCGTTTCTGTGATCGGCCACATAGACGCGGCCCTGAGCGTCGCAGGCGACATCCGCAGGCATGTCGAACTCGCCCGGCCCGGCGCCGGCCTCCGCGCCGCCCGCGAAAACGACGGGCGGTTCGTCATGGTCGAAACGCATGCGCTTGACCATGTTCCGCCAGAGAACCGTGCCGTGAACGCCGGGAAACGTTTCGTTGTACATCGTCAGGTACAGCCATGTCCCGTCCGGACTGAGCGCGGTCCTCTTTGGGCGGATCAGAAACAGCTCGCCCTCGTCCCGGTGTCCTCGTACGGGGGTCCACAAGCTCTCGCCGCTGTGCAGGGAAACATCCGGCCCGTGCAGGTTCAGGCCTCCGCTCGCGCCGTCGGTCGAGAGCCGGGCCAGACGCGCCCCGGTCAACGCCATGCGCCCGCCTGAGACCGCCAGCGCATCGCCGGCCGCGCCCCTCATCCCGGCATTGGCAATCATCTTGCTCTGATGCCGATGGTAGCGTCCGTCATTGTAGGTCGCCGGCTCGCAGTTGCTGCCGCTCATGAGCAATGTCGTTTGCAGCCAGTTCGGCTTGATCGGAATCTCGGCGCCGTCCGGAAAACGATGCCGAATCAAATCCGGGATGGTCGCGATTTTGTCGGCGGGAAACGGATAGACGGTGCGGACATAGGCGCCGTCGCGGTCGAACAGGCGGATATGGTCAATGCCCTGGCCGCTGTCGAAAACATAGATCCCTTCCGGCGCCGCCGCCAGCAGCAGCCGTTGCCCGCCGTACGCGCTATAGCGTGCCTGCGAGGCGGGCTTGCCCGGATGCCAGAACAAGGTGCGTTCGAAACGCGCCTTGAGACCCAGCGAAACGCGCACCTGAACCCGACCCACATCGTCCACATACCTGCCCGCATCGTCCTTGCCGTCCCAGACAAGCGTTTGCGCCCTGGAATTCCAGAGAAAAGGTTCTGGCGCGTTCAGTCCGAGCAGCCCGCTGGCCAGATGCCGAAGAATGCGGCCATCCTCGCGCTCGATTGCCACCGTGACATCGCACAACCCCTCTGTTTCAAACGAAATCGTCACCCGGTCGCCGTCGCGCGCGAGGCTCGGCTCGCGCGCAAACGCGAACCGGTCTTCCCGGTCGCTCCCGAAAAGATCGGCCGCTTCCCGCCGAACCACCCGCACGCGCGCGCCGGCCGCCTTTTCCAGGGTCAGCCCGCGCGGACGCAGAATGCGCATGGCGACCCGACCGGCCGCGACGTCGTTTTCCTTCAGCGTCACCGAGTCCAGATGCTCGACCAGCGCGCTGTCGAACGCGAACTCTACATTCGCCTTCGCTCCCAAATCCCGCAGGGCCCGAGCCAGCCCGACATTGCGGAAATCGACGGATACCTTCCCGTGCAATGGCGTGGCTGCGGAAACCACCGTTGTCCATGCCGCCACACCCAAGCCCAGTCCGATCGCATGCCATGTCTTCATTGCATACCCCCTTCTTCCATGCCAATCAATCCTGCCGGTCGGATCTCCGAGCCGGACCGCACCTTGCCCGTGGAGCTTCGCACACGGATATCAACGTCGACCGTAACAAGCGTTCCATCCTCGACATCAAGCTTGTCGGAAAAATACTGCACGGCGAGCTCGCCCAACGCGCGCCGATCGTAGTGCGCCGACGTCAAATCGTGCTCTGCAGCCGTCAGGTCTCCGTATCCGGCCACGCTGACGTCCGTCCCGACCTCAAGCCCAAGCCGACGAATAACCGCCATCGTCTTGACCGCCCGATCGTCATCGCAACATATCATGGCTGTGGGAGGGTCGGGCAAACGCAGCAATTCCCTCACAGCCGTGTTGACGCTGTCCATGGCAGAAGACGTTTTCACGATCAAATCGCGATCGACAACCAACCCGCGTTCCCGATGAGAGGCACAATAGCCGCGGCGTTTCCATGGATTCAAATCCGCTCTGGACATGTCCAGATAGGCGATCCTTGCATGTCCCAGTTCGAAAAGATGCCCCGCCAAGGCTTTCATGCCTTCAAACCCGTTGTCCATGATCCCCGTCGCGCCCGAACCTTCCACATAATGATCGATCATAACGGCACGCCTCTTGTACCAGCGCATGATGCGACCAACATCGGCGGCGCCTTTGCTTGTCGAAAGAAAAACCAGACACCGAATCGCATCGGGAGGATTTCTGAACAGACTGTCAGCGCCGCGTGTCGTATGGAGATTAGCGAACAGCGTATCCATGCCCGCCTCGCACGAATACCGCATCAGCGGCCCCAACAAATCTTGGAAATAAGGAGAAATTCTCGGATCCGACGCCTTGTGAGACACTATCGCCATCAAACCTCTGCTTCCCGAAGCGCGGCGAACAGACCTTTGGTCCGCCACGCACGTGCCATGCCCCGGAATTCCCACCAACAGACCATCTTGCTTCAGAATTCCCACCGCCTTGTTCACGGTTACAAGACTGACGCCAAGTTGTTCGCTCAGCATCCTTTGCGATGGCAACCGCTTGCCCCAAAGCCGCTCTTTGATTATATGGGCCGACAGTTTTTCGCTGATTTCCTGCCGCAACAGCTTATGGTCAGTTATCATGCTCGTTTCCGCTCCATCATCCCGTCGTCCCGCTAAAAACAGCCTCCGCACCGTCCACCCTGCCGAATCGAAACTTGCCTCTAGCCAGTGCCTGCCGTGTATAACACTTCTATAACATTGCACTTTGAGGAACGGGTGTCAAGGGGGAAAGGCTTTTTTTTGAAAGGCGCAATAATATGCGTGCTTTTGCGGCATCCGCTTGACAAATGGCGTGGATTTGTGTTTTTTCCTCGCGTGATTCCGAAAGAGACACTTTTCAAAAGCGGGCAGGCGCCGGGAATGCGGCCTGTGCTGCCCGACGAAATCCCCGGTGTACGGACGGCGGCCTTCGTCGTGGCGCCGGGCGTAACGGAAACGTTCGCACCCGTGCCGGGCAGCGGCCGGGCGCTGCTGTTTACGCAAGGCGACGGTTTCGTTCGGGCGGACGGGAAAGTCTGGACGATCCGCGAAACGGCCCTGTTTGTACCGCGTCCGGAACAGACGGTAACCGCCGAGGCGCCGGGCGAAAAGCCGCTGTCGGGTCTGGCGCTGGCCATGGAACTGACGGAGCCGGAGCGCGCGCGGCTTGCCGCGGAGCCGGAGACGCGCTTTCCGTATTTCATGATCTATTCGGAATGCAAGACGTACAAGGAAAAGATCAAAAGCCCGAAGACGGTCAGTCGCACGCTGCTGCCCGCGCACGTCTACCCGCGCCTGTGCATCGGGTCGGTCGAAACCGACGGGCCCGACCATGTGGCCGCGCATCGGCATCCGATGCTCGAGCAGTATTTTCTGGGTTTGCCCGACAATCGCTGCATTGTGCGGGCCGACGAGAACGCCGTGGACTTCGGGCCGAACGATCTTGTGCATATTCCGCTTGGCTCCAATCACAGTGTGGATGTGGAGCCGGGCCGGCATTTGCATTACGTCTGGATAGACGTGTTCCGGGACGAAAGCGGCCTGCGCTGGATTGACGAGGAACACGAGGACGACCCGCAATGAATGTCTCTGTCTTTGGCGAAAAATTCACCGGCTCGTCCGGCATCCTGCAATTGATGGACGATTTGGGCAAGGCCATGACGGGGCGGCAGGGCATGCGCATGCTGGGCGGGGGCAATCCGGCCCATATCCCCGAAGTCCAGCGCCTGTTTCTGGATCGCATGCGCGCGTTGACCGACGATCCGGCGGCGTTCGCGCGTCTGATCGGCAACTACGACACTCCGCAAGGCGAGGAACGGTTCGTCGGACGGCTGGCCGATTTGCTGCGCAAGGAATATGGCTGGCCGGTGGGGCCGGAAAACATTGCGTTGACGCTGGGCAGTCAAAGCTCGTTTTTCGTCCTGTTCAATGCGCTGGCCGGTCGGTTTGCCGACGGATCGCGCCGCCAAATTCTGCTGCCGCTCACGCCCGAATACATCGGCTATGCCGATCAGGGGCTCGACGAGGACATGTTCGTGTCCGTACGGCCCGAGATCGAGCTGTGCGGCGATCGGCGCTTCAAATACCACGTGGATTTCGGGCGCCTGCCCGATGCGGCCGGATTGGGCGCCGTGTGCGTATCGCGGCCGACCAACCCGACGGGCAACGTGCTGACGGACGACGAACTTCTTCATTTGGACGACTACGCGCGGGCTGCGAACATACCTCTTATTATTGATTCCGCCTACGGAATGCCGTTTCCGGGCATTGTCTTTGCGAACGCCAGCCCGTTCTGGAACGAGAATGTTATCGCCTGCATGAGCCTGTCCAAGCTGGGTTTGCCCGGTACGCGCACGGGGATTGTGGTCGCGCGCCAGGAGATTATCGCCATGATTTCCGCCGCCAATGCGATCATATCGCTGGCGCCCGGCAGTTTCGGCGCGGGCTTGGCCTTGCATCTTCTGAACGGCGGCGACATTCTGAAACTCAGCCGCGACGTGATTCGTCCCTTCTATCGGCTCAAATCGGAGATGGCGCAGGAGCAGTTGCTGACCGAGTTGCGCGGGCTGCCGTGCCGGCTGCACAAGGCCGAAGGCGCGATTTTCCTGTGGCTCTGGTGCGAGGGCCTGCCGATCTCCTGCGGCGAGCTGTACGAACGGCTCAAGCAGCGCGGCGTTCTGGTGGTGCCCGGCCATCACTTCTTCCCCGGCTTGGCCGACGAATGGCCGCATCGCCACGAATGCATCCGCATCACCTATTCCCAGCCCGAAGACATGGTGCGGGATGGCGTGCGCATCATTGCCGAGGAAGTGCGCAAAGCCTACGGCTTTGCCGACGATAATTGAAGAGATTCTACCGTTTCGAGCGATAGGGGCGTATGCTTTGGCGGGGAATGTCGCGGGTCCGCCGTTCCGGCGTGTGTCGTGTTCGCGGCTTGCAAACGGGCGGCGATATCGCCCCGCTGGCGGCGTTGTCAAGGGAGTCGCATACCAAGAGTATAGCGACAACCCTTGACGCCTTGCCATCGGAGCAATCTTGCCGCCCGTTTTCTGCGGGGCTTCGCCCAACCGCGAACACGCCACGGGCGCCTTGCCGCATCGCCCTGCGGGACGAATGCGGCAATACATGTAGGAAAGCAGAATCCACTGATGAAGCACCAAGCGGGCAAATTCATTCTGGCGCTGGACCAGGGCACGACGAGTTCGCGGGCCGTGCTGTTCGACGGTGCGGGTCGGGCGGTGGGCATGGCGCAACGCGAGTTTCCCTGTTGCTACCCGCAGCCGGGCTGGGTCGAGCAGGACCCGCTGGCCATCTGGGAAAGCCAACTGTCGGCGGCGCGGCAAGTTCTGCGCGAGCAGGGAACGCGGCCGACGGACATCGCGGCGATCGGCATTGCCAACCAGCGCGAAACCACGGTTGTGTGGGAGCGCAGCGCCGGGAAACCGATCCATCCGGCCATTGTCTGGCAATGCCGGCGAACGGCCGATCTCTGCGACCGGCTGAAATCCGACGGCTGGGCCGACCGCGCGCGCGCGAAGACGGGGCTGGTTTTGGACGCCTATTTTTCCGGGCCCAAGCTGCAATGGATTCTCGATCATGTCGACGGCGCCCGCGCGCGCGCCGAACGGGGCGAGCTTCTGTTCGGCACCGTGGACGCCTGGCTGATCTGGAACCTGACCGGCGGACGCGCGCACGCGACCGACTGCTCGAACGCTTCGCGCACGCTGCTGTTCAACATCCATGATCGCGTTTGGGACGACGAGCTGCTGGCGGCCATGAACATTCCGCGCGCCATGCTGCCGGAGGTGAACCCGTCCAGCGGCGTGTACGGGCGCACGGACCCGGCGCTGTTCGACGGGGCCGAAATTCCGGTTGCCGGCGTTGCGGGCGATCAGCAGTCCGCGTTGTTCGGGCAGGGCTGTTTCGAGCCGGGCCAGGCCAAGAACACTTACGGAACCGGCTGTTTTCTGCTGATGAACACGGGCGCGCAGCCGATGGAATCCCGACATGGTCTGCTGACGACGCTGGCCTGGGGGGTGGACGGTCGCGTGGAGTACGCGCTGGAAGGCAGCGTGTTCATGGCGGGCGCCGTCGTGCAATGGCTGCGCGACGAGCTGGGTCTGATCGAGACGGCGGCGGAAAGCGAAGCGGTTGCCGGCAGCGTGCCGGATACGCAAGGCGTGTACATGGTGCCCGCCTTCGCCGGCCTTGGCGCGCCGCATTGGGACATGCGCGCGCGCGGCCTGCTGGCCGGGCTGACCCGCGGCGCGCGCCGCGCGCATGTGGTGCGCGCTGCGCTCGAGTCCATCGCCTACAGCACGCGGGACGTGCTGGAAGCCATGCGCGAGGATGCCGGCATGGCCTTGCCCTGCCTGCATGCCGACGGCGGGGCGGCGGCCAACGGCTTTCTCATGCAGTTTCAGGCCGACATTCTGAACCTGCCAGTACGCCGCGCGCGCCAGCAGGAAACGACGGCGCTCGGCGCCGCCATGCTGGCCGGGCTGGCCGTCGGATTCTGGCCCGACCGCCACGCGCTGCTCGCGCTGGACCGAACCGGAAAGGAATTCCTGCCCGCCATGCCAGAATCCCGCCGCGCCGACCTCTACGCCGGCTGGAAGCAGGCCGTTCGCCGCGCTTTGGACCGATAATCCTAGAAAGAGCGGCTGAATGTCCAAGGAAGGCGAGATCGGAGTGTACGAGCATGTGTGCGAATTATGAGCGTTTGCGCCTGATTTATTGCCGTACTCGTACACACGAATCTCTTCGTGCTTCACAAAATGCAGATTTCCTGTTATGTTGATCTCAACATAACGGTACACCTCACGTTTCGGCGCGAATGCGGATGACGGCAGAAAGAACCGAACCGATCGTGCCGTTTCCGCCAAGCGTAAACAAAGAGACAAATGACGGGTGCGCCAACAACAGCGTCGAGGATATCGGCGCGTTGCCGCGCCGAATCCTCACGCTGGGCGTTCCATACATGGCGGTACGGGATAACAGTTTGTCATTCCGAGCTTGCGAGGAATCTCGCCATGCCTGCCATGCTCCGTCTTCGGTGCAGGCAGGGCCGCAGGCCGCTTCGCGGAGATGTCTCGCTGCGCTCGAAATGACACCTTCGTTCTGATGTGTTACCCTGATTTGAATCGTGCCTGGATGCTCAAAGGTTTCCGGACGCAAGCGTTTTGCAACAAATGCTTTGTGAACAACCTTCGATTTCTTGACTTAACACCCATGCCCCCGCACCCCCCGCCCGCCGCCGCCGCGCGGCGGCGGCGGGCGGGGGTGCGGGGGAGCGAGAAGACAGCCCGCCATCCGGGGGCGTTGCCCCCGGCTCTGTTGCATAACCCTTTCAGGGTTGGCGTCCAATCCATCTTTTCCGTTTTTTCGAACAGGAATCTGAAGTTGAGAGAGAGGCTTTCGGTCAAAAATTTCCGTCGAACATTCCTATCGCCATCCCCGGGCCAGGGTTGGACGCCGACGACGAATCGGGTGTCGAGTCGGTCGAACGGTTGCGTCCGAGATGCCAGCGCATCGAGCGAACGCCGGGCAGGGGAATGCGAAGGGAGCCGGCATAGCCGGTTTGTCCTTGAAATGTTCCGTCGGCCAGGCGCAGTCCGGTCAAGGTCAGCGTCGAGCGGTCGGCCAGAACCAATTGCACGGCGCCGTCTTCTGTCGCGGATTCGGCCGCGGGCACGGGAAACGCGATGTGCGCCATGCGATCCAACGGGATGGTCAGCGCGCCGAACGACGTTGTTACGCTGGCGGAGCCTTCGCTTATCGAGGCCAGCTCGCCGGTAAGCGCGTCGCCGTTTCTCAAACGGACGGCCACGCTTTCCTTTTCCGGGTCCGGATGCAGAGCCTCGGACGGCAAATGTCCGTCCCATTCGCTGACGCGAATCGAGCGCAGCTCGAGCGGATGGGATTGCGTAGCGGCAAAGACAATGGCCTCGCCGGTCGGTTCGTACGATTCGCTATCGGTCCAGTCGCCGGTCGGCTGCCCGTTCACATGCACCTGGAACCGGCGAGCCTCGAAGTCGGCAAAAACAGTGATTTGCGCGACATGCTGTTGCCGCTGATCGGCCTGCACCCCCGACATTGTCGCCTGCCCGATGCGGCGCGATCCGCGTTGCGGCGTTTGCCGATGCAAATCAATACGGTTGTTGCCCTGCAGCGTCAGCGAGTAACCGTACTGCATATGATGCCGCTGCTCGGGAACGTCTGCGGGAAAAAGAATACGCAAATGTCCGTGCCACATCCAAACGGCCGTGAAATCGAAGCGCATTTTGTCCGGTCGCCGCGGAAGAACGCGGCTGACCATGGCCTGGTGGCTCATCACGATGCGGTCGCGCGCGAATAGCGGCTGACCGCTGGTCACGACCCATCCCGATTCGCCTTCAAGCGGTCCTTCGTACAAGACGGCATCGGCTGCGCAGTGTTCCAGAAGCCGCACGGCGGAACGCGCAATGACAACCGGACCGTCGTACCAGGTTTCGATCCGCAGTTCCGTATCGGTCAGACTCGATACCGACCCGCGCAGCACATCGCCGTTCGCCAAGTGTACCGCCCACGGAAACTGGCCTTCGGCGGTTACAAACGCGCCGGCCGCCTCGAAGCGGTCGAGATCGGTTGTCGCAATGGACAGCGTCTCGCGGATTCCTTCGCGTTGTCCTGTCAACAGGCCTGTTTCCGGCTCCAGCGTCGCCATGCGAAGAGTTAGCCGGTCGCCGTCCTGCCACGTCAGACGGCCTTGGCCGGTTGGCGCTCTGGTTTCGGCTGCCGCTCCCGCGGTCGGTTCCGGCTCCGCTCCCGGCGCCGCGGTCGGCTCGATTTCCAGCGCCGCCCACGCCGCGAACGCCATGGTCAATAGTAGAACCGCTCCTGCCGCCGTCGTCTGCTTTCTCATGAGTTTCTCCCGTTTACCGTTCGTATATGGGCAAAATCCGATAGTTCAAGGCCATGGTCAGCAGCGCGGCGGCCGTGCAAAACGTGGAGCCGTGCGGTCCGTCCCACCCGCCGCTGGCGTTTTGCGTGGCGGCCAGAGCATTGGCCGTGTTCCGGTTCCACTGACGCCAAACGGTCATATCGGCCCGAAAATAGGCCTGCGCCGCATAATACAGGTAGTAGAAATGGCTGTGACTCGCGGCTCGGTCGCCGGAAGAGCGCAGGGCGTTCCAGGCGCCGGTAAACAGGCGGCTGTCCCGTTCCCCGGCCAGGTCGGCTACCAGCGTCGCGATCGCATTGCGCGGCGGCGACCCGCCACCGACCGACATGTAGCCGATGCCGCCGGACGGATCCTGGCAGGCGCGATAGTATTCGATCGCCTGGCGAATGGCCTCGTCGGGAACTTCTATGCCGGCGTTACGAGCGGCAAACAGCGCAACAAGGTTGCCGCCGCTGACGGTGGTGTCCGCCGATGTGTCGTTCGGACGGTAGCGCCAGGCGTTTTGCGGATTGCGGTTCTGGGCGTCGAGAATCAGGTTGACCGCCCGAGTCAGGGCCGGACCGATGCGGGGTTCGTCCAGCATGCCGTACAGTTCGGCCAGGGCCAGCGTGGCGAATCCGTGATGATACATGGTCGGTCCGAAATAGCCGTTGGCGTCCTGCTGTCCGAGCATGGCGTCGAGTCCGCGTCGGATCGAATCGGCGAAAGGGCCGTAGCGCGGGTCTTCGCCGTCGGCGACCAGCGCCATCAGGGCCAGGCCCTGAATGCCGGAACCGGTCTGTCCTCCGGGATTTGGCCAATGCCCGTCGGCGCCTTGCTCGCGTTGCAAATAGACTCGGCCCCGCTCGAACATGCGTTCGATGTCTTGCGGCACGGCCTCGCCCACAAAGGGAATCGGCGGCGCCGTGCGCCCGCCAACGGCCAGCGCCAGGCCCAGCGCGAGCGCGCCGGCAATCATCGTTTTTCCGCTCGTTTTCATATCTGTTCCATGGCTTCGCCATAGCGCTGGATGGCGTCGAGGTATTCGGCCGGCCAGGCGGCCGGATCGCCGCCGGCCCGTTCCGGCGCGCGCGATTCGTGGCTGCCCGAGCCCGGCCCGTCATGCTGACCGACGGCAACGGACGGCCCGCCCTGTCCGCTGCCGTCGCCGGGCTGTTCGCCGGCCATCAGCGCCGCCATCTGCTGTTCGCCGGCGGCGTCTTCCCCGGCGGCGTCGGAAGCGGACGACCCTTGCAACGCGGCCGCAATGGCTTCAATGATTTCCGTTTGCGCGGCGATGGCCGCCGCCGAGTCTTCCGGTTGCGCCATCAAACCGACGGCCTCGTCGGATATGCCTGTCAATTGCCGCAGGAATTGCGCGGCGGGCGGCTGCTTTGTCTGGTCGGCCAGTTCGGCGAGCGCGGCCGATATTTCGTGCTGCCGCTCGCGCGCGCGCTGCCGAGTCGCGACATGGGCGGGCGCCGCCGAATCTTCGGCTGTCGAGCGGGTCTGTTCGCGCACCATTTCTTCCCATACCCGCGCGCGCATGAGGCCCAGCAGCACGTCGCGTTCCAGGCCTTCGCCCTCGCCGCCGCCGTCGCCCGCGCCCGAGTCCGCCGCGTCGTCTTGCGTATCGAGCCGATCGGCCCAGGCCTCGAACTGTTCGGCCATGCGCTCCGCGCCGTCGGCCGACAAGGCCAACTGGTTCCGTTGCAGGTGCGCGCCGACACCGTCCATGGCAAGCAGCACATCCGGTTCGCGCATGGCCTCGCGCACCTCGCGATATTCCGGCTGGCGGGTGCGCAGGAAGAAGGCGCCCAAATCGTCCCGGATATGAGCGGCTTCGCGGCGCGCCAGGCCGTGTTCCCGCAGCGGCTCGGCCAAGGCGGACTGTTGCGCGGGATCGAGCTCCTGCGGGGGCAGGCCGGCCATGCCTTGCAGATAGCGGCGGGCCGTGTCGGCCACCGCGCGCTCCATGCGGGCGGTTTCGCGCAGGCGGTTGACAAAGCTGCGCGCCAGCGTGTGATCGAGAGCGGTATTCGTTTCCTGCAGCGCCTGACGTAAAGCCTCGGCGGCGCGCCGTTCGCGGGCCAGCGCCTCTTGCAGCTCGGCGCGCCGGGCGTCCGTATCCGCTTCCGCCTGCGCGCGGGCCAGCGCTTCGGCGGCCGGCCCCATCTCGTCGGTCGCCGTTTGACGCAACTGCTCGGCGGCGGCGAGCCACGGCTGGATGTCGCGCGGGGTCAGTGTCGGATTGCGCAAGGCTTCCATCGCCAGCGTTTCGGCATTCTGCGCGATCTGTTCCACATTCGCGCGATTGGCGCGTTCGGCCTCTTCGCCGCGGCGCAGCATGGCTTCGGCTCGCTCAAGGGCCAGCGCGCTGTCGTCGAGCGCTTCCAGCGCTTCGTGCGCGGCCAGCAGCCGTTCCTCCTCGCGCAACGCGTCTTCCAAACGCGTACCGAGCTCGGCGAACGCCCGCCGTACCTGCTGGGCATGGGCCTCGTCCGACAGCACATGGATGCGGATCGGCGCCGACCGCGCGCGCGCCCGGTCCGGGAAGCGGTCCAGCGCCCAGGCCCGCACGGTCAGGGTCTCGCCCGGCCGCACATCCAGCAATCGCAACCCTACGCGCGCTTCGGCCTCCATGCCTGTCGCTTGTCCGGTCGCATCCTCGCGCAACCGCCATTCGCCGTCCGCGCGCTTCACGGCGACCGCGTCGGGCTCGGCCGGCGTCGTTTCGATTTCCCATTCCATGCCCAGAACCGCCAGGCCGTAGTCGTCAGACCCGCGCGTCGCGAATACAAGCGTCTCGTCTCGCAACGCCGCCAGTGTGCGAGGCGCGCCTTCAAGTTCGGCCACGGGCGGAGCGTCCGGTTGCCAACGCAAACGCGCTTCGTAGGGTTGCGCCGCGCTCAGCCCGTCCGAATCGGACCAGGAAAACACGAGCGCAACCGCATTCGTCGCCCGCCCGTCCGTGCTGTTTGTCCATTCTTCAACCGTTCGCTCCGGTGTACGAAACGTACGGGACTCGATATGGAGAGGGTTGTCGGGAAGCCTATGCGCATGCGACAACCGACTGCCGGTCTCGCCTTGAAAAGACAGGCGGGCGCCGGCTGGCAGCACAAGCGGCGCCGATTCGACACGCCGCTGTTCCGGCTCGCGTTCCATATAGGCGGGCCATTCGATATGCGCCGTCAGCGCGATCAGCTCGGGGCGCGGCTGCGGCCGTATGCGCATGCGATGGCTGGCGTCGCCCGCGCGAGCGGTCAGCGTCGCCGCCTGCATCAGGCCCGGGAACCGGAACAAAGCGCGCCCGTCCAGGAACCGTGCGCGCATGGGCGGCCGTTCGCCTAGCCGCGCGCGCATGCGTGTCGGCCGCCAGCGCGCGTCCCGGGCCAGGCCGAATTCGATTTCGAACGGCTCGCCAAGCGGCACAACGTGTTCCCGCGGCAGTTCGCTCCATTGCGCAAACGTATAGCGTTCCACCGGCGTGGCCGGTCGCAACCAGCGCAGCAGACTGCGCGTCAGGGCTTCCGGCGCCAGCGCGTAGCCGAACGCCAGCCCCGCCGCCACCAGTAGCGTGACGATGCCGAGCCGATGCGCGGTGCGGCCGGAGACCGCCCGCCGGAAATCGCAGCGCGCCGCATCCTGCGCCACCTGCGCCAGCGCCGCCCGCAGCAGGGCCGACGACATGCCCGCCACGTCCGCGTCGGCCCGCGTCAGCTCTACCGCGCTCAGCAACCGGTCGCCCAGTTGCGGATAGCGACGCTGCACCATGCGAGCCAGCGCGCGCGCATCCCGGCGCCGCCACAGCCAGCGATACAGCCACCAGCCAGCCGCGCCCAGCGCGGCCAGCCCAGCCCCGCTCGTCAAAACCTGGCGCGCGCCCGACCCCACATCCGTCAACCGATCCAGCATGGCCAGAACAGCCAAGGTCGCCAGCGACACGGCCAGCGCGGTCAAGACGGCCGTCGCCGTTTCCATTCCGCGCAACCGCCTCTCGAACACCGAGAGCCGCGCCGCCAATTCCGGAGGGATAGTCATGGGTCTATTCATTGAATACGGAATATACTTGCGTAGCGGAAAAACAGCAATGAATTTCTCCGTGAAATGC
>SLKS01000302.1 GCA_007134465.1 Kiritimatiellia bacterium
CCCGCAATCCGGGGGCGTTGCCCCCGGCTCTGTTGCGTAACCCTTGCAGGGTTGGCGTTCAATTGAAGTATGCTCTCTTGAACGTCACTCCTCTGGCGCCTCCTGTAGGCCGTCGCCTTGTTCTGCCATCTCGATACTCATCGAAAGGCTTATTTTTGTTAGCCCAATGTCCGACATGGCCTTTATGATTTTGCCCACCGTTGATATCGGAGTGTTACCCTCGGATATGATAAGAATGTTCGCGTCTTTCATGTGTGGCTTGCCGAAGATGTCGGCGAGATCGGCTATTTCTCGCGTCTTGCCATTGATCTGCATTGCCTCGGCGGACACATGGATCAAGTCCGTCCCTTCGGGCGGACTGTTGCCTGTGAATCCCCTCAGGATTACCATGCTTCTCGGTGGACCATTATCCCGCCCTGGCACACTGAACATCGCTATGATGTTTTCCAGAAGTATGCCCTGTCGCCACAGGCCACAACCGGCAGCGAGTTCGATAACGGGCCAGGCGTCGCTGAATACAGCGCCTTCTTCAACATCAAGAATAACTTCTTTGTCTACGAATCTCTGATACCGACTAATGAAGGCGCGATGAAGAGAAGATATATCTGCAGGAACATCTCGTTCGGGACACCAACATATAGAACCACGGGGTCTATAATGGGGTCGGGACGATGGACGTACAGAGCCAGCTCGTCGGACTTGCAATGGGGCAGGAATGCTGATCGCGTTGCGCAGGAGGTCAACGCGATCAGCACAAGCATAGGCATCGTAGTTTTCATATTCTTTCCGGCTTCTTTCGCCAACATTCGTATTATTCGGCTTCATTTCGCAAATACACCGCACCGGCCTTTTCATCCCTTTGGCAGGGAGGCCAAGGCCGGATCCGACGAGGACTCGGACAATGTATCGCAGCGAAGGATCGGGCTGCAAGCAAATAGACGCAAGCGAGTTGACGCGCGGCAGGTTTTGCGCTAGGTTCTGGTTCGTATCGTGAAACGGACGGCGGCGAAACAGGCTGCGCCCGCGTGAAAGCGGACACGGAAAGGAGACGGCCATGCGTCGGAAAGTCATGCGAAGAGGCCGCACAGGCCTGTGCCTAGGCCTGTGCGCCGCTACCATCGGCTTGGCGTTCGGATCGGAATACGCCGTGATGAACCGCGATGTGCGCGTCCCGGCGCCCGAACAGGGCCCGCTACCGCGTCTTCAGGAGAATCAGCGACTGGCCTGCCTGTACGCCGAAGACGAGGCATACGGGGTCGTCTGTCGCGACGCGGAGGGGCAGGCGCGTCTGGCAAGGCTGCCGCGCCGGGACGAATGGGGCCGCGCCACGGCGCGGCTGGATTCTCTCGACGGCGCCCCCTCGAACATGGTCACGGTTCTGGTTCCCGTTCCGCTACTGCCGGGTCTTGCGCTCTTCCGCGCCGGGCAGCGCTACGAGATCGCGGACTCCGACGAAACAACCCTCGCCTTGCGCTACCGTTTCGCGGACTACGAAGGACGGTTTCGCGTGCCCCGCGCGGACGCGCGCATCGAACCGGCGCCCGAACCGGTCACGGATCCCGACAAGCTGCGCGAACTGCGCCTGCAAAGCGCGCTCGACCATGCCCTGAAGCAACGGGAGGAACTGGAGACGTCCGTCGCCCGGGCCCGCGAAAACGCCGAACGCGTGCAACGGCTGCTGCGCGATCTGCGGCTGACCGAAGTGGAGAACCGGCGGCTAGCCGCCGAACAGCGCGAAACGGAACATCAGGTCCGCCAGGCATTGCGCGAAACGGCGAATGACGATGCGGCCCTGGCGCAGTTGCGCAAGGACCTGGACCAACGCATCCGCGAACGGACCGGCGCCGAAGCCCGGCGCGAAACGGTTCGGCGCGAAACGGAAACGCTGGCCGCGCTCGCGCGCCATATCGCCGCCACCGAACGCGACCTGCGGCGGGCGGAACAGGCGGTCGCCGCGCGGCAAGCCGAACGGAACGCGCGCCAAGCGGTCGCGACCGATCCGGCCGCCCGCCAGGAACAGGACGATTTGGTCCGGCAGACGCGCCGCGCGCTGGCGCAGCAGGAAGCCGTCGCCAAGGACGTGACGGAAACGGAAACACTGAAGAACCGGCTGGCGCCCTGGGCCGAATACCTCGAGGCGCTGGCCCGCGAAAACGAAACCTTGCGCGAGCGCCTGCGCGTTCTGCGCGAAGAACTGGCCGCGCTGCGCGAAACCGTAGCGCGCATCGAGCCTTAACTGGAGCCTGTCCGAAAAGGGTCTGCCTATACAGGTTGTCATCCCGAGCTTGCGAGGGATCTCGGCGGAACGCCGCTAAACAATGGGTTTTCGCGAAACGAGATTCCTCGCAGGCTCGGAATGACAGGCATAGACGACCCTTTTCGGATGCCGTCTAACTAAAAGGAGCGGAACATGGACATCGAAAAATTCATTGTCGTTGGCGAAAACATCCATTGCACGCGCATTTTCAAAGTGGGCGGGAAATCGGTGCGCACGCACGCCGACGGCATGTCGGAAATCGTCTTTCAGGCCGACGGCGAACGCCGCTCGCTGCCGGTGCCGCCGGTCTTCACCGAAGGCGCCGACTGGGCGAACGGCCGGGTCAAGCATTGCGCGGTGGCCATCTGGCAGGGCTGCTACGGCTCGCCCGCCGATCAGGCGGCCGGCATCGCCTACCTGCAGGCGCTGGCCAAGGCGCAAGAAGCGCGCGGCGCCGCCTATCTGGACATCAATGTGGACGAATTCAGTTCCGACACCGACGAACGGGTGCGCCTCATGCAATGGACCGTGAACGTGGCGCAACAGGCGGCGACCATCCCCGTCAGCGTGGATTCGTCAAGCCTGGAAATCTTGAAAGCAGGCTTGGAGGCCTGCGATACCAGCCGGGGCCGGCCCATGGTCAATTCCGTGTCGCTGGAGCGCAAGGACGCGCTGGAGCTGGCCGCGCGCTGTCGGGCCGTGGTCATCGCCTCCGCCGCAGGCGAATCCGGCCTGCCGGCCAATACCGACGAGCGACTGGCCAACCTGAACCGGCTCATGCCCATGCTGGCGGATGCCGGACTCGGCTCGGCGGACATCCATGTGGACCCGCTGGTGTTCCCCATCTCGGTGGACGCCAACAACGGTCGCGGCTTCCTCGACGCCGTCAAAGCCATTCGCGCCGAATACGGACCGGACATTCACATCGTGGCCGGACTCAGCAACGTGTCGTTCGGCATGCCCAACCGGAAACTGATCAACCAGGTCTTCAGTTGGCTGGCAGTCGAAGCGGGCGCGGACGGCGGCATTGTGGACCCGGCTCAAATCAATCTCGAGGAGCTGCGCGCCCTCGATGTCGGCTCGGAAGGCTTCCAACTGGCCAAGGCCCTGCTGCTGGGCGAAGACGAATACGGCATGAATTTCATCGCCGCCAGCCGCGAGGGGACGATTTAGACCTGATCATATCCGGTCGGGCGTCTCGATGCCGAGCATGGCGAGCCCTTTACGCAGCGTCTTCGCCACCAGCGCGCAGATGCCGATACGGCTCTCGCGCACGCCGGGTTCGGCTTTGAGAAACGGGACGTTCTGGTAGAACGAGCTGTAGGTCTGGGCCAGATCGTAGAGGTAGTCGGCAAGTACGCTGGGCCGGAACAGTTCCGCCGCGCGCGCCGCGGCTTCCGGGAAGCGGCACAGGGCCAGCCCGAGCGCGCGCTCGACCGGCTCGTTGAACGCGATGGGCACGCCGCGCCAGTCCTGTCCGGGAAACTGTTCGGCATACTTGTCGAGCACGCTGGCGATGCGCGCGTAGGCATATTGCAGATACGGCCCGGAATTGCCGTCCAGCGCCAGAGCTTTGTCCCAGGAAAACGTGACCGTCGTCTGGGGGTTCTGGCTCAGGTCGGCATATTTCACCGCCCCGATCCCCACCGCGCGCGCCACGGCGCGCTGTTGCGCTTCGGGCATGCCGGGACTGCTCTGTCGCACCATGTCCAGCGCGCGCCGCTCGGCTTCGTCCAGCAGCGCATCGAGCCGGATGACATTGCCCTGACGCGTCGAAAAGGTGCCTTCCGGCAGCCGCATCAGCCCGAACCAAACGTGTTCAAGCGTGTCGCCGCGACCGGTCAGGCGGTGAACGATCGAAAAAATCTGCCGGAAATGAAGCTGCTGACGCTCGTCCGTCACATAGACGATGCGGACCGGATCGAACTCCTCGAATCGGGCCAGCGCGGTGGCAATGTCGGTGGTGGCGTAATTGAAGGCGCCGTCGCTTTTGCGCACGATACAGGGCGGCAGCTTTTCCTCCTCGAGAAACGCGACCAGCGCCCCTTCGCTCTCCCGGACCAGCCCCTTGGCCTCGAGCAAGGCCACCGTATCCTTCAGGGAATCGTTGTAGTGGCTTTCGCCGCGAAACAGATCGAACGTCACTCCGAGCCGTTTATAGATACGGTTGAATTCGCCCAGACTCAACTCGATGAACCGGTTCCATTGCGCGCGGCTTTCCGGATCGCCCGCCTGCAGTTTAACCAGTTCCTGCCGGCAATGGGCCAGCCAGCTCTCGTCCGTGCGGGTCAGTTCGTAGCTCTTCACATACACGCGCTCGAGTTCTTCCACCGGATGGCGCTCCAGGGCGGCGGCATCCAGAAAGCGCCGGTAGCCGGCCAGAAGGATGCCGAATTGCGTGCCCCAGTCGCCCAGATGATTGTCCGCCACCACGCGGTATCCTAGACTCGCGTGAATCCGGTTCAGCGCATGCCCGATCACCGTCGAGCGAATATGGCCGATATGCATGGGCTTGGCCACGTTCGGCGACGAATAGTCCAATATCACCGTCCGCCCCCGCCCGACATCCGGCAGTCCGAGCCGTTCGTCGGCGCCCATCGCCTGCGCCTGCCGCGCCAGCCAATCCGATTTCAGGGTCAGATTGACAAAGCCCGGTCCGGCAATCTCCATTCGCTCCAGGCTTTCGTTCGGCGCACAGGCATCCAAAGCCTTTTGCGCCAGCGCGCGCGGCGGCTGCTTCAGCGCCTTGCCCAGCGCCAAAGCGTCGTTGCACTGATAGTCGCCGAACTGCGGCTGGGCCGAGGGCACAACCGCCACGCGGCTGACATCGGCGTCCGTGCCGGCCAGCGCAGATTCAAACCCGGCTCGCATCCAGGCGCTCAACATGTCTTTCACGGTTTCCATGGCTTGGGTTTCCTAGCGGGCTCGCAACAAATTGTCAACTCGCAAGAACAGCGGAAACACTTGACAAGTCGCAAGGCCAATGGCAGGTAGGACAGGGTCTGCATATATTGCAAGATACCCAGCGCATCCCATAACACGGGGAATGATGGAATATTGGAAAAGTGGAATCTTGTAACCCCTTGACAACCTGTGATCGGTTCTTTTTCTCCCGTTTGCCGGTCGCGCAGCGCGTTGCAGAATTTCCGACGGAGGGAATCGCCGTTTCGCTTTGCTGTTAGTATTCCAACATTCCCCCATTCCATTATTCCATAGGATGAAGGAGCCGACATGCCCCAAATGGAACCAGATCGCGAAACATTGAAGAACATGCGCCCGAACCATACGGCCTTCGTCGGCGTGGATTCCGACGGATGCGTTTTCGACACGATGGACATCAAGCAGAAACAATGCTTCCACGGCCAGATCGTCGCGCAATGGCGCCTGGAACCAATCGAGCGCCTGGTGCGGGAAACCGCCGAGTTCGTCAACCTGCATTCGAAAAGCCGCGGCCGCAACCGGTTCCTGTGTCTGGTCGAAACCATGGACCGGCTCCGCCGGCGGCCCGAAGCGATCGCCTCGGACGCGCCCATCCCGGCCCTGACGGATCTGAAAGCCTTTATCGCTTCCGGCGCGGCGCTGGGGCATCCGGCTCTCGAACAGGCCGCCCGCGAAACCGGCAGCGCGGAACTGGCTGCCGTGCTCGACTGGAGCCTGCAAGTCAACGCGGCGATCGAGGCCACGGTCAAGAATGTGCCGCCGTTTCCCTGGGCCCGGGAATGTCTGGAACTCATGGGGAAGTCCGCCGACCTCGTATGCGTCTCGCAAACCCCTTACGAAGCGCTGGCTCGGGAATGGGCGGAAAACGGGCTGCAGTCGGCCGTGCGCGCGATCGCCGGCCAGGAGCTGGGAACCAAATCCGAACATATCGCCCTGGCCACAAGCGGCCGCTATGCGCCCGACCGCATCCTGATGATCGGCGATGCGCCCGGCGACCGCAAGGCCGCCCGCGACAACGGCGCGCTGTTCTACCCGATCGTTCCCGCGCGCGAAGCGGAATCCTGGGAACGCCTCTATCGGGAAGGCTTCGAACGCTTCCTGGCCGGTTCCTTTGCCGGCGACTACGAGGAGAGACTGGCCGCCGCCTTCGACGCCGCCCTGCCCGACATCCCTCCCTGGACAGAAACAAATTGACGGCAGCGGCGCGATATGCCATTATTCTCTTGGAAATTGCGGCAAAATGCGCCGTTTGATCTCTTGTCCCGACAACAACGCAAGGAGGTTGACATGAACAGAAAATCCCTAGCCATGCGCGGACCCGTTCGTTTTCTCGCTGTAGCCGGCTTCGCTCTGATAGTAGCAGGCCTGCGGGCGGAGGAAGCGAAGGAAGAAGTCCAGATTCTGCGCAAGGCCAGCAAAGCTTTTACGGAAGTGGCTCGCAACACCATTCCCGCCGTCGTGTTCATTCACGTGGAACAGACGGTGGAGACAGGCGAGCCCGCGCGCCCGTTCAACGATCCCCACGGCCTGTTCGGCGACGATTTCCTGCGCCGCTTCTTCGGCACGCCCCCGCAACAGCGCGCCCCGCGCCAATTCCGCCGTCAGGGCCAAGGTTCCGGATTCCTGATCACCGACGACGGCTACATCCTCACCAACAGTCACGTCGTGGGCGATGCGGACCGCATCATGGTTCGCTTGCAGGACGGACGCGAACTGGAAGCGCGCCGGGTCGGCACCGATCCCCGTTCCGAAGTGGCCGTGATCAAGATCGAAGCCGAGGATTTGCCCTTCCTGAAACTGGGCGATTCCGACGACCTGGAAATCGGCGAATGGGTCATTGCCATCGGCAACCCGTTCGGGCTCAGCGCCACCCTGACCGTCGGCGTCGTCAGCGCCAAGGGCCGCAGCAACATCGGCATTGCCGAATACGAGGATTTCATTCAGACCGACGCCGCCATCAATCCGGGCAACTCCGGCGGACCGCTCCTGAACGTGGACGGCAAAGTGGTGGGCATCAACACGGCCATCTTCAGCCGCAGCGGCGGCTATATGGGCATCGGCTTCGCCATCCCGGTGAACATGGTCAAAACCATCAAGGATCAGCTTGTGCAAACGGGGAAAGTCACCCGCGGCCATATCGGCATCGCCATTCGCGACCTGAGCGAGGAACTCGCCGAACAGTTCGGGATGGAGCGGGCCGAAGGCATTCTGATTGACGCCGTCATGGATGGATCGGCAGGAGAAAAAGCCGGGCTCAATCACGGCGACATCATCCTGCGCGTCAATGGCAAACGGACCGAAACGGCCGCCGCCTTCCGCAACATGGTGGCCGGCAATCCGCCAGGCACGGAATTCGTCCTGTCGGTTTTCCGCGACGGAAAGGAAGTCGAAATTCGCGTAACAACCGGCTCTCTCGAAGACGAAGCGGACACCCAGGAACAAGCTCAGGAGCTGTTCGGCAAGCTGGGTATGACCTTGCAGAACCTGACCCGGGAAGTGGCCGAGCGGCTGGGTTATCCCGAAGATGCCGGCGTAGTCGTGTCGCAAGTCGAAGCCGGCGGACAGGCGGCCCGCATCGGCATCCGGCCCGGCTATCTTGTCGAGAGCGTGGCCCGTAAACGGGTGGCCACCGTCGAGGAATTTCTGCAGGCCGTGCGCGAGCATGCCAGCGGCGGACGCATCATGCTCCGCATTCGCGGCCCGCGTTTCGCCCAGTTTGTCATCATGAGCATCGAATAGCCGCGCCGCGCGCAAGCGCCCGCGCAACCGGAAACGCCGTCATGACCATTCCCGAACGGGTCGCGGCCAAGCTCGACGAGTTGCCGGACAAGCCCGGCTGCTACCTGTTCCGGGATCGGCGCGGCCGTATTGTCTATGTCGGCAAGGCCGTTTCCTTGCGCAAGCGCGTCCGTTCCTATTTCCGGCCGTCCGCCTGGCGGCGCGCGCCACCCAAGCTGCGCAGCCTGATCGGCAGCGTCAGCGATCTCGATACGCTCGTCGCCCGCAACGAGGCCGAAGCCATCCTGACCGAAGGCCGCCTGATCAAGGAATACCGGCCTCGCTACAACGTGAGCTTTCGCGACGACAAGCAGTTCCTGCACCTGCGTCTTCAGCCGACCGATCCCTTTCCGCGCTTCGAGCTGTGCCGCGTCCGGCGCAACGACACGGCGCGCTATTTCGGCCCCTACGCTTCGGCTGCGGCCGCGCGCGTCACGCTGGACTTCGTCGAAAAGCAGTTCGGCATCCGCCATTGCGCGCCGGCCCGGCCCGACGCCGCCACGCATCGCCATTGCCACAACGACATTGTGCGCCATTGTCTGGCGCCTTGTCTCGGCTCCGTATCCACGGAAACCTACCGGGATCGGGTCGAGGAAGCCTGCGCGTTTCTGGAGGGGCGCCGGCCTGCCGTGCTGGACGAAGTGCGCGAACGCATGCGCAACGCCGCCGCCGCGCTCGATTTCGAAACCGCCGCCGCCCTGCGCGACGCCGACCGCCACCTGCGCAACGTCGTTCGCCAGCGCGCGCGCCAACTGGCCGAGCCGTCCCCCCGCCCAGACGAGGCGCTCGTCGGCATCCGCGAAATCGCCGAGGCGCTCGGCCTGAAACAACCGCCCCGTATCATGGAAGCCTACGACATCTCCAACATCTCCGGCTCCCATGCCGTCGCCGCCATGGTCTGCTTCGTGGACGGACGCCCTCGCCCGCAACGCTACCGCCGCTTCCGTATCCGTACCGTCGTCGGCAGCGACGATCCCGCCATGATGGCCGAAACGTTGCGGCGCCGCTTCGGCAAATCAGGCCCGAGCGCCGTGCCCGATCCCGACCTTGTTCTCGTGGACGGCGGCATCGCCCAACTGCGTGCCGCTCTGCGCGAACTGCGCGCGCTGGACCGCGCCCATATCCCGGTGGCCGGCCTCGCGAAACGACAGGAAGAACTGCATGTACCCGGCAAGCGCACCCCGCTGCGCCTGCCGCTGGACTCGCCCGCCTTGAAAACGCTCATGCGGCTGCGCGACGAAGCCCACCGCTTCGCCATCGGCTACCACCGCCTCGTGCGCAACCGAGCGCTCGCCGTCTCCGCGCTCGACCGCATCCCCGGCGTGGGTCCCGCGCGCAAACGAACCATCCTGCAACGCTTCGGATCCGTCCAGCGTTTGCGCAACGCCGGCGAAAGCGATCTGGCCGCCACGCCGGGGATCGGACAGGCGCTGGCCCGCGCCATTCTCGCCGACCTGCGCCCGCCGGAGCCGAAACCGGAAGATGGCAAAGCGGACGACGCCCGCAACGCAAGCGAATCGTAGACCGTGGATCGTGCGTTCGTTTGTTCGTGAACGGCCTGTCTCGCATGGCGCTACGCCCCCCGCCGGCCTTGTGCCGGTGGAGGCGAACGTTGAGAGAAGAGAGAAGCTCGCGCCCCTCCCTCAACCTAAGTGGAGCAGTTGATTTACCGCAAAGAGCACAAAGATCGCAAAGAAAGACAGTTGTGCACTATTTTGGCCACACCAATCGGGTGTTAGGGCGCATCTCTGCAAGCTGTTCTCCATCTTTGTGTTCTCTGTGCTCTTTGCGGTTATCTGCTCTTTCCAGGCTCAATTTTCTTAACCGCCGGCGCAAGACCGGCGGGATCGAAGCCATGACGCCAAATCTTATTCCGGGAAGAACAAGCCCCGTCAAAAATCAAACCGCCCCGAGCGCTCCTCGAATCTTCCGATTGAAATCTCTTCGCCGAACGGCTATGTTTGCCGAGTACCTTCACGAAAGAACGCGCGCCATGAAACCGGAAACCGAAATAACAAACGAACCGGCGTCCGCCGACGGCGCCGCCGTCTCGTTTCGCGATGTCACGGTGGTTCTGGGCAATCAGACCGTTCTGGACCGCGTGACGGCCACGGTGCCGCGCGGAAGCTGCTCGGCCATCGTAGGCCCGAACGGCGCCGGCAAGACCACGCTGCTGCTGGCCTTGCTGGGCCGCATCCCGTATCGGGGCGAAATCCGGCTGGCGCCCGGAACGGACGGCGCCCGGCCCCGCATTGGGTACGTCCCGCAGCGCCTGGCGCTGGATCGGGGCCTGCCGATGACCGTCCTGGAATTCCTGACGATGGGCCGGCAACGGCTCCCGCTGTGGTTCGGCTGCCGCCGACGCTACCGCGAAACGGCCATGGAACTCTTGCGCCCGGTCAAGGCGGACGCGCTGGCGAACCGCAAGCTCGGCGCGCTGTCCGGCGGCGAGCTGCAACGGGTGCTGCTGGCCCTGGCCCTGGGAGAACAGCCGGACCTGCTGGCGCTGGACGAGCCGACGGCCGGCGTGGACTTCGACGGCG
Source organism: Kiritimatiellia bacterium (assembly GCA_007134465.1). GTDB lineage: Bacteria > Verrucomicrobiota > Kiritimatiellia > UBA8416 > SLMC01 > SLMC01. The sequence continues at coordinate 10,519 of SLKS01000302.1, forward strand.
AACACATTTTCTGCGAACTGCTGGAAAGCTTGCGCAAGCGCTACGGCTTCACGCAACTGATGGTCAGCCACGATTTGGCGACCGTCATGCACCATGCCACGCATGTGATTTGCCTGAACCGCAAAGTGGCGGCGGAAGGGGCGCCGGCAAGCGCCATCACGAACGAAACGCTCTCCGCCATCTTCGGATTGCACAAAGGCCTCGTGGATGTGCGGGTTGTGGCCGGCGCCGGCGGGAACTGCCGTGCGAAGGAGGGCGACGGCCATGCCTGATCTAACCCCGCTCTACGATTGGATCGGACGGGCCCTGCCGTTCGAGAGCATGCAGGCGCGCTTCATGCGCCAGGCCATGGTCGGTCTGCTGCTCCTGGCGCCGATGGCGGCGGCCATGGGCGTGCAGGTGGTCAACTTCCGCATGGCCTTTTTCGCCGACGCCATCAGTCATTCGGTGTTCGCCGGCGTGGCGCTCGGGCTCATTCTGTCCGTCAGCCCCTACGCCAGCATGCCGGTGTTCGGCGTGCTCGTGGGACTGGCGATCATGGCCATGCGGCGACGCAGCGCGCTCTCCTCCGATACGGTGATCGGCGTGGTGTTTTCCGCCGTGGTGGCCTTCGGACTGGCCGTGGTAAGCCGCGAGCGCGCCGTGGCGCGCGACATGCAAATGTTTCTGTACGGCGACATTCTCACCATCGGCGACGGCCATATTCTCGGGCTGGCGGCGCTGGGCGCGGTCCTGGCGCTGTTCCAGGCGTGGGGCTACAACCGCATGCTCTACATCGGCGTCAATACCGCGCTGGCCCGCGCCCATCGCGTGCAGGTCGGCATCTACCAGTATCTCTACGCCGGCTTGCTAGCGCTGGTGGTGGTCTTTTCCGTGTGGGCCGTGGGCGTGTTCCTGGTCACCGCCTTGCTCATCGTGCCGGCCGCCGCCGCCCGCAACCTGGCGCGCTCGGCGGGCGGCATGTTCTGGTGGGCGATCGCGATCGCCGCGTTTTCCGCCGTGGCCGGCCTCCTGATTTCCGCGCAGGACTGGGCCAGAACCGCAACCGGCGCCACAATCATTCTCGTCGGCTTCGTCTGGTTCGCCCTCAGCGAACTGCTCGCCGTCTTCGGCGCGCGCCGCAAAGCGAAATGACAGCGATCCCGTCTATTCCTTCCCCA
>SLKS01000353.1 GCA_007134465.1 Kiritimatiellia bacterium
CCACGCCCTTCCTCCAACGCAAACTGCCTCGTAAACACCACCGATTCTAACTCCGTCGTTACCTTTGCCGTAAACGCCAACGATAGGCTGTTTTTGTGTTCTGACCTCCAACCTTCGGGTTGCGGGCGAAGCCCGCCTTAAGTTAACCCCAATGCTCTCCATTGCTCTGTCGAGATGATCAAAGGCAGCGATAGAGGTCGAAGCCTGCAAAACGAGCTTTTCGCATTGACCCGCGACACTCAGGTAACGCTGGTAAACGTCAAGTCGCTCATGGGGGAAAATTGGCGGCATCTTTTGTCCTTCGTTGTGGGCGCGCTCGGTGAACGATTACGGGCGACGATTACGACGGACGATTAAGAGGATTCTTCCCGTAATCCGTAATCGTCGCCCGTAATCGTCGCCCGATTTCTCCTTTTCTCGCCTTTTCATAAAACATATCACTACCCGCTCGCTACGGCTGGCGGCTTCGCCACGCGGCATACTGCACCAGGTGTCCTGCGCGCAGACGCATGGCCGCGCGTTCCGACCAATCGGGCGTTCCCACGCGAAAGACCGGCGGATTCCGCGAATCGGGGAAGCCGCGCTCGAACAACCGGTACGCTTCCTTCAAATATTCGGGCCGCTCGGCGGCCAGAGCCACATAGGCGAACAGGCCGGCCAGATACAGGGGCGCCTCGTAGAACTCGGCGCGCGGCTCCGTTTCGCAACCCGCCACAAGCAGTTCGAGCAGGCGCTCGTTCCCCGTACGAACATGAAGATTGCACAAAGCGGCGATCCCGTAAAGATAATCCATGTCGGTCGCGCGCTGCCCCTCGCGAAGGTACGTTACGGGCGCGTACAGATGCGGGCCATGCGCCTGCCATTGCGGCTGCACATTCTTCTCGAACAGCGCGAGCGCTTCGTCGAGCCAAGCCCGGTCGGCGGTCAGGTCGTACGCCGCGCAAAACGCCTCGATCGCCCACAGGGTGGCGGCCATGTTCGACCGCCTGCGGCGGTCGGCGTCCTTCCAGGCGTCCTTCAGCCCCGCCACGTTGCGCAGCACGGCCTCGCGGGCCTTGGGTTCGCCGGTCAGCATGTGCCACAATACAGGGCCGGTCACCCAATTGCCGGTCAGCGTGACACTGCCGAACTGCGGGTTGAAGCGGAAATAGGGCCAGAGGTTCTCGCCGCGCTGCAAGCGGCCGGCAATGCCGGGATCGCGATCGGACCAGTACTGGGCGATGTCCACGCGATGCCGGATCATCTCCGTGCCCAATCGCAGGCTGGCGGCATCGCCATGCCGCACGAACTCGAGCAGCGCGATCAGCGGCCAATCGTAGTGCAAGGAGACTTGCCCGCGTCCCGGCACGGACAAATCCCCGAAATCCATCCAGCCGTACCAGTGCGTCTGGTCGCCGAAATAGGTCATGGGAAAAACGCGGCTGTCGCGGCGGGCCGCCGGTATGCCGTGCGGACTGGCGGGATCGGCCACGTTGCGGCCCATGCGCGTCCAGGCCGCCAGACTGAAGTTGGCGTTGCGATTCCCCGTTTTCACGTCCGGCGGCGCGAACAGAACCGGCAGCGCGCCGCTGGCCGCATAGCGCTCGGCGTCGGCAAGCGCGAAGAGCGGAGCCGACAGCTCGGCCGCCGTCTCTTCGGGAGGCCGACCGGAGAAGTCGAGGATGAACTCGTGCCCCTTGTGCACGGACCCCTGAAGCAGGTAGCGTTCCTCCACGGCGATGTTGCGATAGCGGCGGAGCTGGCCATGACGGCTGACCGTGCGCGGCCACTGCCCTTCCGGCGGCCACAGCCACAACCGCAAGGCGCGTCTGTCCAGCTCGATGGCCTTCTCGTAGTTCTGCCAGAAATCGCGGATGGCCACGGTCAACGTCGCGTCCCCGCCTTTCAGCTCGACGACTCCGTCCGTGCAGTCGCCTTCCTTGAGCGTCCGCTCCCCGCTCGATACGACGTAGGCGAAATCGTCCCAGGTGAAATGCGGCCGCTCCTTTCCTGGCCGGCATATCTGCAAGACCTTGAACGGCGCGGCGGATTCGACGCCTTCGCAGCGGGCGACGACCGCATCGCCCAGATTCGTATCCAATTCCACCGCCATGCCATGAAAGGCGAACCATTCGATGTGCCGCTTCTGGTCGCTGCCGTGACCGATAGCGCCATGGTTCTCGAGCCACACATGCGCCTTGACGAACGGCTGGCCGGCGAAGACGGACAGGCGCGCGGTATAGCGCAGCAACCCGTCGTGCAGGCCCGGAAACTCGCCGCTCAGCATGACAGTCGCGCGCATGGGACCGCTCTGCTCGATGCGGACCGTGTCCGGCGCCGCGGCAACGACCGTTTCGCCATCCGCGGTCAGGATGGTCAGCCCGCGGCTGGAACCGGTCAGCCGCTCTTTGCCGTCCGTCTCGAGCGACCGGATCAGGCCGCCCGGCCCGCCGACAACCATCGTCAGCCGCCCGCTGGACATGCGCACTGTATCGCCGTCCCGCTCGGCGACGGCCGCCATGGCCGGCGCGGGATTGCCGCCCGAGGCGGAGAGTGTCAGCGCCGCTGTTTCGCCCGCCGCCACGGCCGCTTGCGCATCCATCAGCGCCCAGCGCACCGAGCCGTCGTCCCAGGCGACGGTGCGCTCGAACTGGGCCGGAACCGGCTTGCCCGCCGCCGTCAGGGTCAAGGCGGACACGTCCGCCAGCGCGCCTTTCGCGAAGGGGATCCCGCTTGTGATCGTGCCGGGCTTGCGCGCGACACCGGCGGGTTCGGCCACGCGCAAGGCGACTTCCTCGCCCGACGCGAAAGAACCGAGCAGGACCAGAATCGGCATCAGGCAAAGGGTCAAGTTTCGGACATGCTTGTTCGTGACGCGCGGATCATTCATGATCTTCCTCCTTTTCGGGTTTGTCGTCTTACTCTTCCTCCGTAACGGCGGCTGGCTTGTCTGTTCGGCCCAAGTTCGGGCGGGGCGAACGGTCGCCGTATTTCGCGGCGATCTCGGCTGCCA
>SLKS01000042.1 GCA_007134465.1 Kiritimatiellia bacterium
AACCACGGAGGACACGGAGCTCACGGAGAGAAGACGAGCGAAGACTGCCGATCCGCGTTCAGCCAAATCCCCTCCAAGACTTGGATGTCCTCGGCCCGGAATCTTCCCGGACGGCCCGGTTTCTTGCGCTTGCGCCTTCCGTCCTGATTCAGCAGCCGTATGGCATGCTTGCGGTGATGTCCGCATACAGCGCAAAACTCGTCCAGTATGATCTTCTTGTGCTTCCGCCCCGCATGCCGATAGCGGTCTTTGATCCGCGCCAGATAATCTCTTTTTTCGATTTCGAAACCATTATAGATGCCCCTTTCTTTCGGTAACATCAGTTATGGCGCAACCGGCCTTTCCCCGCCACCCTCCCTCTTTCCTTTCGGCAACATTTAATGTGGCGCAATTCGCCGTAGCGTCAAGAAGAAAAAAAGGGTTGACACAAGTATAACCCTTGTCATACCCTGTCATTATGAAAACAGCAATATCTGTTCCGGACTCCATCTTCATGCGGGCAGATCGCCTCGCTAAACGACTGCAGATGTCACGAAGCGAGCTCTATGCCCGTGCGGTGGAAGAGTACATTGGCGAACACCGGCATTCCCGTGTTCGAGAGAAGCTGGACGAAATCTACGCTTCGGAGTCAGCCGCTATTGATCCAACCATGCTAAACGCTCAGGCCGCATCGCTGCCTTATGACGCTTGACAAATCCTTTTTGTTTGAGCGAATTTCGGCGCTCGATCAGTCTGTCATGACGGAAATCGACGACGGGCTCCGTCTTGTGTTGAACATCTGACCGAGGTTTCTCACTCGCACTCGGGACAGCTTCCACTGTTTCCAGACATACGCTCCGAGGCGTCGCCTGAACCGAATGGCGCCTTCTTGTGGCTTGCTGGCAGAATGGGTCCCTGTTCAATATGCCACCGGAGAATTCACGCTAATCATGTGCGACGATTAGCCGAGAAGGGAGAGAGATGAAGCTGTTGGCAACTGGTTGTCTTGTTTCGCTGTGTGTACTGACGCATGCGTTCGGTGCGAATACGGAACGGGTTCGCGGATTCGATTTTGTTCTGAAGGCGACCGACGGCAAGATTGTGACCAACGCGCCCGTCAGGATTGATGTCAGCGAGTTCCGGGGGCAAAACATCAGGACGGATGCGCACGGCCGAGGCGAGTTCCGCACGACCTCGCGCGTGGAACGGGTGTCGTGGAGATTGATCAGGGATCCGAGCGGAGCGTATCCGTATTTCGGGCGGGGAACAGCGGAGCCGAAGATTGTTCCGGACGGAAATGCGCCTCTGATCGAGCTGACGGTTGCGCCATGCTCGACGGCGGAAGGCCGATTGCTGGACTTGGACGGGAACCCTTTTGACGTTGAAGGGGTCTTGGTCGCAATGGGCGGCCAATCGTATCCCGATGCCGGAGAGGGCAGGTTCGGCCGCCAGGCGCTGACCGGACAGGATGGCGCATTTCGGTTCGAGGGTATTCCCTCGACCAATCATGCGTCTATCCGCGTACTCGATTTTCACGCGAACTCCCCCAAGGCTGTTACGGTGGATTTGCGGACGGGACATGGCCGGGCCATTGTTCCCGTCGAGCGACGCTATGGCGTTGCGCTGTCGTTATGGAAACGGAGCGCAGACGGGCAAAAGGTGTTGTGGGAAGAATACGATAGACGACTGTTGGAATTTGATCGTGAAGATACGCATTCTGGAGGCGGAAGCGTTTTTGTGAAAAAAGGTCGCGTCGAGAAGTGGGGAGGGCGTTTGCCAGGAAGATACGTATTAAGTATGCCTCTGGAACGGGAAGACAATTTGGGCATCAAGGGCTTGACGATCGAAAACCCTGTGGTGGAGCTTCCGAGCAAGGAGCCCGAGATCAAACTGGTTGTCGTGCCGAAAGCGCCTGTGCCGGAGACAACGATCGAAGTGGTGGCGGCCGATACGGGCGAGCCGGTTGCCGGGGCGCTGGTGCGGATCAGGCGCCTTCCGGGATTGATGGACTTGACGACAGACGACCGAGGCAGAGCTGTAGCGCAGTTGCAGCAGCCGACACGGGCGCGCGTCGAGGCGCTGGGCTATCTCGCGCTTGTCGGACAGGCCATCGAGCCGGGCAAGGCCAACCGGATCGAGCTAACGCCGGACAGGATGATCGAAGGAACGGTTCGCGACGTTGGCGGAGCGCCGCTGGCAGGCGCGTCGGCGAGGTTTGCGAGGCCGCAGAGGCCCGCATGGGCGCCTGTGCGAACGGATGCGCAAGGAAGATTCCTGCTGGGGACGTACGGCGAACAGGAAGGGTTTCTGATCGTGTCGGCGCCCGGCTATCCGCGAACGTTCGTGCCGGTGCAGGCGCGCGAGATGCGTACGCGGACGGATGTGCGGCTGGAAAAAGGGCTGGAGATTCGGCTGGTTCTGCGGCCGGAACTGGCCCGGGCATTGCGGGCTCGAAATGCGCGCGGGAGCGCGAAAGAGCCGGCCGCGCTGTGGCTGCATTTGCGGGACGCCGAGACGGGCGACATGGCGGTCGAGACGGGGGTGGCCGGGCATGAGGCCGGGCCGTTCTGGGTCAAGCCGGGTCGGTACGATCTGTTTTGGATGGGCAGCGAATTTCTGGCGAAGCTGGGCACGTACGACATTCGAAAACCGGGTACGGTCAACTGTCTGTTGACGAAGCTGGACGATGGCGCGTTTCGATCTGTAGGCGAGATGGGGGCGCTGTTCGGGCGTCCGTATCAGGAATCGCCGGAAGCGTGGAAGCGGGCGCAGACCTGGCCGGCGTATCTGGCGGCGAATCCGGAGGCGGAGAAGACGCTGGAGCGTTTCGGCGAAAACATGGAGACATGGATGCGGACTCCGGCCGGACGCCGCAAAGCGCTGCAATGGTTCGAAGATCATCGCGAACTCGTGAACCGCATGCCCTCGCATTTCGGGATGGACCGCCTCGAGCAGGAACTGCGCGAAGGGTTGAAATAGCTGTCACGTCCTGATTTCC
>SLKS01000133.1 GCA_007134465.1 Kiritimatiellia bacterium
CCCGATTCGATCTCGCGCAGCACCTGCTGCTTGAATGCCTCGCTATACCGTATGCTCGCATCCATACACACCTGCTCCTCACTGTTGCAAGTGTCAACCTATATCAGGACGCGACACTGGTCACTGATCACTGATCACTGGTTACTGATTACTGATCAGCGACCTCTGACCTCCGACCCCTTGGTTTCGGGCGCAGCCCGCCTTAAGGCATGGGTGTCGCCCGCTTGCACAACTGGAGCGGGATGCCCCAGGGGTCGCGCAGCATGACCAGCCACGACCCGTCGTCGAAGCGGTCCTCGCCCACGAGCGCGGCGCCGGCGGCGACCAGCCGTTCCTTGTCCGCTCCTGGATCGTCGGTGGCCATGGCGAAATGGTAGCGCAACGGTTCTTCGCGGCTGTAGTCGGGGATGGGCGCCTTGGGGTTCGTGTAGATTTCCAGCACGACGCGTCCGGTCGCATCGGCCAGAAACGCGGTATGGGGCGGTTCGTCCATGCGGCGCACGGCCCGCATGCCCGCATGGCGAATCAGCCAATCGGCCATGGCTTTCGCGTCCGGCACGTTCAGTCCCACATGCTCGAATTTCATAGCGGCTCCTTTTTTTTGCTTGCATGCTGTCCGACGCCCCGTAGGATGGGCGCCATGGACTCCGATTGTTTTCGACCGGGTTCCGTGAAGAGAAGACGCATAGCACGATTCGCACCGGGACGCAACCCGGATTCCCCATGTTTTCGGTTGCGCGGAACAGGATGACATGAAAGCGCCTCGACTGGCATCGCAAACGCTGATTGTGGACGACAGCGGCCGCACGCAATCCATACGGCTGCACAAGTCGAAGCTGCTGGCCGTGAGCGGGCCGCTCAAGGGCAAGGAATTCATGATCACCAAGGAAGTGTTCACCATCGGCTCCGGCGAGCGCAACGATCTTCGCTTGGACGATTCGACGATCTCGCGCTCGCATTGCGAAATCCGGGTCGTGCCCGATGGCTATCTCATCCGCGACATGGGCAGCACGAACGGCACCGTCGTTCAAGGGCTCCGCATTACGGAGGCCTACCTGAGCCACGGGACGGAAGTGCAACTGGGCAAGACGCGCATCGTTTTCTGTCCCCTGCGCGAAACAGTCGAGTACGCGTTGAGCCAGGAGGAGACGTTCGGCCGCATGATCGGGGCCAGCATCCCGATGCGGCGCGTGTTTCACATAGCCGAAACCTATGCGCCAACCGATGCGACCATCATGATCGAAGGCGAAACCGGTACGGGCAAGGAAGTGCTGGCCGAGGAAATCCATCGGCACAGCGCGCGACGCGACAAGCCGTTCATCGTCGTGGACTGCGCCGCTTTGGCCCAGGACCTGATTGCCAGCGAACTGTTCGGCCATACGAAAGGGTCGTTCACCGGGGCCACGAGCGACCGGATCGGCGCCTTCGAGCATGCCCATGGCGGCACGGTGTTTCTGGACGAAATCGGCGATCTGAGCCTTGAGCTTCAGCCCAAGCTGCTGCGCGTGCTCGAGAAGAAGGAAATCCGGCGCGTGGGCAGCAACCAGGTTCGGCCGGTGGACGTGCGTTTCATCTCGGCCACCAATCGCAATTTGCGCAACGATCTCAACAACGGCCGGTTTCGCGAGGACCTGTTCTACCGTCTTTCGGTGGTGCGGGTCGAATTGCCGCCCTTGCGCAAGCGGCTGGAAGACATCCCGATCCTTTCCAAGAAATTCCTCAAGGAACTGCTGCCGCGGGACGGCATGAAAAACGTGGTGGATTTCGACAAGACCATGATGGCCTTCCGCAATCACGACTGGCCCGGCAACGTGCGCGAATTGCGCAATCTGATCGAATTCGCCTGCTACAGCGGACGGCGCCCGCTCAATTTGGCCACGTTCCTCTATCTGGGCAAAGTCCCGGCCGAGCAATCGTCGGGGCTGGGCGACTTCTCGCTCGACCAGCCGTTCAAGGAGGCGAAGAACGCGCTGATCCAGGAATTCGAGCTGCGCTACGTGACGCACCTGCTCGCGAAAAGCGAAGGGAACATCTCGAAGGCGGCCCGCAAAGCGGAACTGGAACGGGCCTACCTGCAGCGACTGATCAAGAAATACGGGCTCAAGGACAGTTCTTAAGGCGGGCTACACCCGCAACCCAATTTGTTTTTCTACCACGGAAAACGCGGAATACCCGCCTTCGCAAAGTCTACGGCGAGGCAAGCACGGAAAACATACACGCAAAAGCGTGTATCTTTTTGAAAAAGCCTTTAAGGTTTCGCCGGCGTTCGTCCCAGCGTTTTGAGTCTTTCGATCGCGATATGCCGGTAGCAGGAGCGGCTGGTCTTGGCCTCCGACTTTGTCCAGGCGCCGCTGCGGTTGTTGAAACGGCCGCGCTTGGCAAGCAAGTCGCCCAGAAATTCGCGCGCGCGCAGCAGATAGGCCTCTTCGCCTGTTCGGTAGTAGACGTAGGCGGCCGCGTCGCCGAACATGAAATATTCGAAGCTTTCGCTCCATTCCGCCGTCTGGTCCACCATGGCCCGGAGAATCGTCATGGCGCGCTCGTCTCCGGTATGCTTGTGGTAGTCTATCAGCCCGTGCACGCAGTAAACGGTTTGTACCCCGCCCCATTTCAGCACCGAGTTGCCGTCTTCCGTGAACATGTGCCAGAGTCCGTTTTCGAATATCTTGCGCGCGTCGTCCAGGTATTCCTTGTCGTTGGTCAGCTCGTACACGGCCACCAGCGCTTCGATGCTCCATCCGCACTTGCGCGCTTGCACGCGCCGCGGGGTCGTGTCCATCCTGTGGGCGCCGAACACGCGGCTGCGCACACCCTTCGCGCCGAACCGCGCGCAGGTCCAGGACTCGGGGTCGCCGGTAAGCAGGGCATGCAGGGTTTGGCCTTTGATCCAGGTGTGCGTGGGCGTCGGGCGCATGCGACCCGGGTTCGTGCATACATGCCAGCCGCTGCCGCCGCGTTCCTCCTTCTCGTAGCCGGACAGGTAGCGGGACGCCACGCGGCAGCGCGGGGAACGATGCATGTCCACGTCGTACTGGTGCCGGGCCATGGCCGAGCCCCAATCGAACGCTTCGCGCTGGCCGGAACGCAAGGTTTGCACGAGCATAATCAAGGTCCAGTCGTAATGAAGGCTGCTGGAGCCCCAGGCCCAGAACAGATCGCCCCAATTCATCCAGTTGTAATAGTTGCCGCGCCGGCCGGATTCCGCGGCCTGAGTCAGTCCGGCCGGTTTGGAATGCTGCAATTCGTCGTAGCGGCGAATCATCTCGTCCAGCTCCTTGTTTCCCGTTTCGACGCCGACGGGACTCAAAAGAGTGATGGCGCCGCTGTCCGCGTAGTATTCCGGGGACGCCAGCGGCAGCAGCGGCCGGTTCAGTTGAGCGGCGAGCGCGGTCGCGGCCGCCAAGTCGCCGCCGCCGAAGCGCAGAATGATTTCATGCGTCTTCTGTTTGCCGCCAATCAGATGGTACACATCCCGTCCTTCCGGGAATCCGGCCCATTCCGGCCAGAGCGCCAAGGTCAGGCGATTATGGGCCATGACGGTTTCTTTCGGATAGTTCTGCCAATGATCGCGCAACGCCACGCTGAGAGCGCCGCCCGTTCCGGCCACGCCCAGCGCGCCGTCGCTGCGCGCCTCGGAAGACACAAGGGTCTTGTCGCCGGACAGCGCCTCGAAAATGGGGCCGCGGCCCTGCCGGGCGCCTTTTTGCCGAATCGCGAACGGGGCTCCTTCCGTCACGGAGCCGTTCGCCTCGGCCGTAACGGCCTGCAAACCGGCGCCCAGCAACGTATCGAAATGCAGGCGCAAGCTGTTGAACTGGAAATTCTCGCGGCGGCCCCGTTGACTGGTGTACGCGCCGTCATTGCCGATCGTATAATGAATGCGGACCTGATCGGAACCGGCATGGAAATACAGTTGGCATGCCCAGCGAATCATTTCGTCCCCATCCAGAGCGAACGCGCCGGGGAAACGGCCGCGAACCAGTATCAAGGCCCGGGAAGGGCCCGACTCGGCGATCTCGAAACTCTCCGGCGGATGCGCGGCCATGTTCAGCGTTTTGCCGTCGCTCAGCTCCAGCACGACGCCGCTGTCGTCGCCCTGGCGCAGCAGGGGACGCCCGCCGACAATGACTTCGGAAAGCAAGCGGAATTCCTTCTTGTCGATGCGAACCTGCAACGGCCCGGTATTCACCAGGATGGCATCGTCGCTTTCCTTGACCGACAGTGCGGCCGGCGCCTTGCCTGCCGTTTGTTCGGTCAGCGCCATCTCGACCTCTCCCTTTGCCGGGACCGACAGCGGCAGCGTGCACAACGCCCATTTGACCGAGCCGTCCGGCCAGCGATTCTGCGTCTTGAATTGCGCAGCCGGCATGCGTCGGTTGCCAACGAGCGCGGCAAGGGCGTTCGCGTCGCGCAACGTTCCCTGCGCGAACGGCACGCCGAATGTCGTCCATTCGTTCTCGCGGGCAACCCCGACCGGTTCGCGCACGTTCAAACGCACGGCTACGCCGGCCGAAGCCGACAGAAGCGCACTGTGCCCCAACAGCATTGCCGTCGCGCAAAAGCATGCAACACAACGCTTCCTGTTCATCCGCATCCCGACCATGGCATCCTCCTCCGTGTCCGATATTCCGAGAAGCTATACGATTTTGCTTCGACATAGCGCTCGCGAAGCGGTTCTGTCAAGCCATTCTTCGAACAGCAGGCTTGACTTTCCCGACTGTTCCGGCATGGTATGCGTCTGTCAAAGGAGGCTACCATGACAAGACATGTGCATATCCGTCGGCTGGCGTTTCGGCGAATCGGTCTTTGGCTCGCGCTGCTGGCCGCTGGCGCCGGTCCGCTTTGGGCCCAGCGTCCGGCTGCGCGCGCTCACGTTCGCCTGCCGGAACGGCTCATGTTCGCAGAGGAAATCCTCGAGGAGATTTACGAGCAGACCGGCTGGCGCTACGCCTATGCGACCGGCGCGCTGGTCCGTCAAATTGACGCCGGCATGTTCGGGGGGCAGGCGGACGCCATGACGATCGCCTCGCGGCTGGCGCAAACGGTTGTCGTACGGGGCGGCGTCCTGATTTTGTCCGATGCCGCCGATTCCGGTACGCTTGCCCAGTTGAGCGAGGCCCTGCGTGACGCCTGTCCCGACCGACGGCGGCTGGCGGCCTATCGGTTCGGAACGCTCGGGAACCCGCAAGCCATTGCGCGCCTTTTGCCGGCGCTGACCGACACGGACGCGTCGGTCCGTCATCACGCCTTGCGATCCCTGATCCGGCTGGAACGCGATTTCCGGACGCAAGCGCCTGCCGGACGCGAATCGGTATTCCGTCTGGAACGCTCGTTCCCGACAAAGCGCTTTTTGACGCTTATGGAAACGGCCGCCGACCGATCGGAACACGAATGGATGTGGAGCGCGGAAATTCTGGGACGGCGCTCCGAGCCGTTGGCCCGCAAGGTTCTGGTGGCGGCCCTTCTCGACGAGTATGACGGCGTGCGCCGTACGGCGCAATGGGCTTTGGATCGGATCGAAGCGCAAGGCGATCGGTCTGCGCGGCCGGATCGGCGCCGTCGTTTCGATGCGCGTCCGCTGTTGCGCGCGCAGGCGCGCGAGCGCGATCCGGAACAGCGCGCGGAGATTCTGCAGGAGATCGGACGCATGGGCGGCGGGCGCGCCTGGGCGGCGCTGCTGTCGTTGCTGGACGATCCCGACCCGCTGCTGCGCCGGGCCGCGCTGCGCGCGTTGCGGCGCTGCCCGGATCCGGCGGCGGTCCCGCCGCTGATGCATTGGCTCGTGGCGCCGGGCTCGGACAGCGAGGATCGCAATCTGGCCGGCATGGCGCTGGGCCTGATCGCCAGCGACGCGGCCGTCGAGGCGCTGGCCGCCTATGTCGGCGGCGATGCCGACCCGCCCATGTCGGCGGCGGCGCTCGCGCTGGGCTTCACCCAGGATCCGCGCGGGCAGGCGGCTCTGATCCGCTGCGCCGCGCGGCCAGGTCGCGGAGGCGGCGTGCTCAAGGGCTACGCATTCATGGGGCTGGCCCGCCTGGGCACGGCCGAGGCCGTGGACACGCTTCTCCGGCGCCGCAGCCAATACGACAATACGGCGCGCAGCATTGCCTATGCCGCCATGCGGATGGCCGGCGCCGGGTCGCAAAGCGCCGTGGACCGGTTTGTTGAACAGGTCCGGCGCGGGCATGTCGCCGCCGCGCATGGCCTGGAAATGGCCGAGGACCCGCGCGCGGTGGACGCGCTGATCGAACGGCTGCCCGCCAGCGCCAAGACGGAACGCATGCGCATTGCGCAAAGCCTGGGCCGCATCGGCGACCCCAAGGCGACGGACGCGCTGATCGGCCTCATGAACACGGCGGAATCGGCCAATACGCGCTATCAGGCCATGCGCGCGCTGCGCTGGCGCTGGTTCTGGCATCGGCCCGAAGTGCGGGCCGCCATCGCGAAGCATCCGGAGTTCCATCCGCTGGCCAGCCCGCCGCCCTCGCCGGAAGAGCAGGCGGAAAACACCTGGGTCCTGCGCCGTTGGCCATCCGATTTCGACGACATGCGCTCCGCCGCCTCCAGTTACGAGGCGGGTCTCGTGTACGACAGCTCGCTTGGTCAGGTAATGAAATGGGGCGCGCACGGCTCGCGCTGCGACTCCCCGCAAACATCCGACACCTGGCTGTTCGATGTCGGCAGCGGAACGTGGCGCGAAAGTCGGCCGCCGGTGCAGCCGTTCGGCACATGCGGTACCTGGGGCCTGGCCTACGACGAAGCGTCGCGCGCCGTGGTCAGCGTGCAAAGCATGGGCGGCACCCATGGCTGGCAATGGAATCGGGCGCGGTCCCTGCGCGCGAGTTCGCCCTGGGTTTTCCATAGCGACCGGGAACGCTGGTCGCCCATGCAGCCCATCGAAAGCGGGTACGGGCCCGGCATGCGCGGATTCCATACGCTGGCCTACCACCGCCAGGCTCAGGCGGTTTTTCTGTACGGCGGGCAAGGGGGCAGTTTCAACAGCGGCGCCGACGGCGATCGCGGCTGGCTCTACGATACGTTTCTTAACGAATGGACCCTGCTGCCCGCATCGGACCCCATGCCCGGCAAACGCGCCCATCACGGCGTCTGCTACCTGCCCTGTCTCAACCGCATCCTCGTTTCGGGCGGCAGCTATTTCAAGGCCGACAAACGCACATGGCTGTTCGATCTGGAAAACAACGCGTGGACCGACACGAACGCGCAAGGGGGGGCGGCGCCCGGCCGACCGGTCGTGTACGATCCCGTCACGAAGACGGCGCTGTGGTTCGGAACGGATGCGGAACAGGGCACGCGCATTCGCCAATACGATCCTGACGCCAACGCCTGGACTGATCTGCCCCCTCCGAATGGACTTTCGCCGCACTACCGCAGCGTGGACGTGGCCTACGACCCGCGGCACAACGTGTTTGTCATGGATGGCGGCCTCTTAAGCTGGGCTACAGGCCACATCGCGGTGCGGGAAACCTGGACCTACAAGTTCAGAAACCGGCCGGATGTCGCCGCGGCGGGCCCAGCCCGGCCTGACGCTCCCGTTGTGCTGACGGAGCCCGAAGGCGGCGTCCGACTGCGCTGGGACGCGCCGCAACCGGCCGCCGCCGGCTACAACGTGTATCGCGGCCGCGGCCCGCAATTGTGGCAAGCCGTCTTCGACAAGGCGAACGAAACGCCCATCCAGAACGAGCGCTTCGAGGAAACGGTTGCCGAACCAGCCGACGATTTGTTCTACGCGATAACGGTTCTGGATGACGAAGGCCGGGAAAGCCCGCGTTCAACGGCCGTACGCGCGCGGCCGGCGCTCGTGCATGGCGTAACGGTCAGCGTCATGAAAGACCGGACGGTTCTTGTGGAATGGGAAGCCGCGCAGGCGGAGGACGTTGCCAGCTACCGCGTATACAGAAGCGTTGTGGAAACGGGCAGCCTGCATCCCGCGCGAATATTTCAGAGCATTCGGCCGCTGACCCGCCTGTCCGAATTGTCGGCCAACACGACCTCGTTCACGGACGAGCAACCCCTGACCCCGGCCGAAGGCGAGTTTTCCCATGAAGTGCGCGCTTATGTCGTGAAAGCCGTCAACGCCTGGGGCGCCGCCAGCGGACCCTCGGCCATGGCGCTGACTCTGCCGTCCTCGACCCCGGCCGTGCGCGCGCGCGAAATGCCGGATGGCACAACGCTCGTGCAATGGGCGCCCGCTCCGGAAAAGGATATCCAAGGCTATCGGCTGTACCGGATGGACGAATTCAACCGGTCGCTGGCGTTGCCGCTCAATTTCAAGCCCATCCGTTCGACGCGCTTCACGGACCGGCCGGAGACGCCCCGTTCCGAACGCCGCCGCTACTACGTGGTTACGGTGAACGCTCTGGGCCAGGAAGGACTGCCTTCCACCGGCGCCTACGCGTTCGGACGCCCGTGACCGCCCTCGCTCATTCGGCCGGAGCGGGCGGCGTGAACACGCGTGTCGCCAGTTCCTTGTCGATCATGAACAGAGCGCCGGGCGCCTTGTCGGCCAGTTCGATCTGGGCCAGAATATCGTTGACGTTTTCCTCTTCCTCGACCTGTTCCGCGACAAACCATTGCATTTCGTTGGCCGTGGCATGGTCTTTCTCGGCCAAAGCCTGATTGACAATGGCGCGGATCATGGCGGTGACCTTGCGCTCGTGGGTCAATGCCGCCTCGAACATGGCCTTCATGGACTTGAACGCGGCCGGCGGCTTGGGAATGGATTCCAGCACGACTTTTTCTCCGACACGCTGCAGATAGGTGGCGATGCGCTGCGCATGGGTCGTTTCTTCCTGCGCCTGGGCGAAGAACCAGTTCGCGGCGCCTTTCAGCCCCTTATGGTCGGCTTCCGCCGATATGGCCAGGTACAGATAGGCCGCGTACAGTTCCGCGTTCACTTGCCGATTCAACGTTCCGGTCATTTTCTTGCTGATCATGGTCGTGTCTCCTTTTCGTGCCTTAATCCCGCATTGCCGCGTCAAAAAACAAGAGAATTCGGTGGACGACTACGGCGATCCCGACGCGCTTCGCGGTCGGGACGGATTACGAGTGACAAAAGCCGTCGCCAGAAATGCGCCAAAAAAGGCGCCGTCTCCCGGAATTCCGAAAGACGGCGCATATGGGATTGCCTGTTCTGTGCCTGATTCGAAACTCCTTGCTACCAATCGCGTCCGCCACCGCCACCGCCGCGACGATCATCGTATCCGCCGCCGCGCGGGGGACGTCGGCCGGCAGGCGGCCGATCTTCGCGCGGGCGCGCTTCGTTGATGCGAAGCGCTCGTCCGTCGAGTTCCTTGCCGTTCAGCTTCTCGATCGCAGCCTGCGCTTCCTCTTCCGTGCTCATTTCCACGAAGGCGAAGCCCCGCGACCGACCCGTGTACTTGTCGGCAATCAGATTGCAGCGCGCAACGGTTCCGCATTGCGCGAACAGCTCGTTCAGATCGTTTTCCATCGTGTTGAACGAAATGTTGCCGACATACAGATTCGTACCCATAACCATTTATCCTTGTTGTTTGGGGTGCGCCGGGTTCACTGCTGAACAACGCGCATCCCGTCCGTTTGTTGAACTGCCCCCGCCGTCCCTGCCGCCGCGGCAGGGAGAATTGGGGCCCCGCTATATCAATTCCCGGAATCCTCGCGAACCGAATCGTCGCCATAACGAATCGTCGCCTGGCTTCTGAGATCTTGAATGTACTTCTCGATCGCCTCCTGCTTCTTGCGATCCGTCAAAAACTCGGCAATGTCCTCGCGCACATCCGCAAGAGGTTTCGTGTGCGCTTCCGTGCGGGCCAGCACTTCGATGACGTGATATCCGAACTGGGTCTGCACGACCGGTCCGGCCTCGTTCAGCGGCTGGCTGAACGCGGCCTCCTCGAATTCCTTAACCGTCTGGCCGCGTTGCAGGTTGCCGAGATCGCCGCCCTGCTTCCCGCTCGGGCAATCGGATTCCTTCCCGGCCAGCTCCGCGAAGGCGGCGCCCTCTTTCAATTGCCGACGGATATCCTCTGCCTTTTCCTTCTGTTTCGCGTGCGTTTCGGCCGACGCATCGCGATCGCATCGGACGAGGATGTGGCGCGTATGCGCACTGGCAGGCGCTTCGAAATACTTGCGGGACTCGTCGTAAAAACCGCTGATTTCCGCATCGGTCGGCTGCGCCACATCCGCGGTACGGTCGTCCAGAAGCTTGCGGATGCGGATGTCGTTGCGCACGTCTTCGCGGAACCGTTCCAGGGAAAGGCCATAGCCTTCCAGCGCCTCTTGCAAGGTCATGCCCGGGGGTAGCCCTGCGCTAACCTCCTGGATCGCCTGCTCTACATCGGCTTTGTCGGCTGAAATTTTGCGACGATCGGCTTCGTTCAACAGAACATTCTGCGCAATAAAGCGGTCAATCACCTCGCCGCGAATCCGTTCGACAACATCCGGGCTCTGGAACTGGGGCGGCATGTCGCCCATGTTGCGCGCGGCCATGGCATAGCCTGTTTGGCGATCCAGCTCTTCCTGGTTCAGCGTCGCGCCGTCCACATCCACAATCATACGGTCGCCGGCCGTCTCGGCAACGGCCGCGCGATCGTCCTCGGTCTTGGCCTCGACGCCTTCTGATTCCTTCGCCGTCTTGCAGCCTGTCGCCCCCCCAAGGAGAAATCCCAGGCAAAGCGAAAGGAACAAAAAGGGGAATTTAGACAATGCGGGTGGGGTAGCGAATGTCATGGGGGTACCTCGCCTGATCGTTTGAAGGCCGTCTCGGACGCTGCGTTTCATGCGGTGTTTCGGGTTCGCCAAAGGCCGACAAATGTCTCCGGCGAATGGGCTGAAATGCTCCTGCCTATGGTTTGGTACGAGAACCTAACGCATTGCGCCGAAAGAGCGCAAGCAAAAAAACGAAAAAATCGCAAATGTTTTCGCGGAAAAACAGTTTGCCGAAACGGCAATTTTCATCTAGGTATTCAGACATGGAAACCAACAGCTTCTGGAACATCTTCACCAGCGTGTGCTTCTGGGCGCCTTTCTGTTCCTGGATGGTTGCGCAACTGACGAAAATGGCGATCGCGTTCATGCGCACGCGAAAACTCGATTTCCGCTGCCTGGTCAGCACCGGCGGCATGCCCAGCGCGCACTCCGCCATGGTGTGCGGTCTTTGCACGGCCATCGGCCTGACCACCGGCTTCGGCGAGCCTGTCTTCATGGTGGCGCTGGCCTTTTCGCTCATCACCATGTTCGATGCCGCCACCGTTCGGCAGGCCGCCGGCGAACAAGCGCGACTGCTCAACGAAATCATCGAAGAAATTCGGCTGACCCATCATTTCCCGGAACGCAAGCTCAAGGAACTGCTGGGCCATACGCGGCTGGAAGTGTTTCTGGGCATGATCGTCGGCATCCTGGTCGGCATCGTCGTCGTTTCCGTCCCCGCGTATCTAGCCCTAAAATAAGCGAGTTTTTCTGCTGCGAGCACGCCAACGCCTACGCCTACGGCACTTGAGGCGGGGCGCGCATTTCACCCATATTTCAATATGCGAGAATCGCGCGCCCCGCCTCAAACG
>SLKS01000273.1 GCA_007134465.1 Kiritimatiellia bacterium
GCCCGCGGAAGACTTCCGGCTGAAGCCGGGACTCTGGCGGGGAGAGCGGGTCGGAGTTCCGCCTTCAGGCGGAAGCGGTAGTCTCATGAAAAACAAGCGGAAACAGAGCGCGCGGCCGATGGCCCTGCGCGGCGGGGCGGAAAGCATTCTGGAAAGCATTTCCGACGGGGTGTTCACGGTTGACAAGAACTGGCGGATCGCCTCCTTCAACCGCGCGGCGGAGGCCATCACCGGTGTACGGCGTCAGGACGCCTTAGGACGGGCCTGTTCCGACGTGTTTCGCGCCAGCATGTGCGAGGCCGATTGCGCGTTGCGCCAGACCATGAAGACCGGTCGGCCGATCATCGACCGGCCGGCGTTCATTGTCAATGCCGACGGCCGCCGCATCCCCGTGTCCGTATCCACGGCCCTTTTGCGCGACGGACAGGGACGTGTCATGGGCGGGGCGGAAACGTTTCGCGATTTGAGCCTGGTGGAGGAGCTGCGCCGCGAGCTGGAAGGCCGGTTTCGCATGGGCGATTTGGTCAGTCGCAGCCCGGCCATGCGGCCGGTGTTCGATTTGCTGGCGCCTGTGGCGGCCAGCGACGCGACGGCGCTGATTCATGGCGAGACGGGGACGGGCAAGGAATTGCTGGCGCGGGCCATTCACGGCATGGGGCCGCGCGCCACGAAACCGTTCGTGGCCGTGCATTGCGGCGCTTTGCCGGACACGCTGCTGGAGTCGGAGCTGTTCGGCTATGTCAAGGGCGCCTTTACAGGGGCGACGCGCGACAAGCCCGGCCGTTTCGCGCTGGCGGAAGGCGGGACGCTGTTCCTCGACGAAATCGGCGATATCAGCCCGGCCTTGCAGGTGCGACTGCTGCGCGTGCTTCAGGAAAAGACCTACGAGCCGCTGGGCGGCACGCAAACGCGCCGGGCCGATGTGCGCGTGATCGCGGCTACGCACAGGGATCTGGCCGTGCGCATGCGGGACGGCTTGTTTCGCGAAGACCTGTTCTACCGGCTCAACGTGGTGCGAATGGATTTGCCGCCGCTGCGTCGCCGTCGCGAGGATATTCCGCTTCTGGCCGACCATTTCGTAGCGCGTTTCAACCGGCGACAGGGCAAGGCTCTGACCGGTGTCGCGCCCGACGCAATGGCGCGGCTGCTGGCGCACGACTGGCCGGGCAATGTGCGCGAGCTGGAAAACACGATCGAGCGCGCGTTCGTGCTGTGCGATGCCGGCAAAATCCGGCGCGCGCATCTGCCGCCCCATCTGGCAGGCTTGACGGCGGCGTCCGACGTCGCGGCGGGCGACATTGCCGCGCAAAAGCACGCCGCGGAAAAGACGGCCATTATAACGGCGCTCGAACGGTGCGGCAACCATCGGCTCGCCGCCGCCGAGGCACTGGGCATCCACAAAACCACCCTGTTCCGCAAAATGAAAACGCTCGACATCCATGCCCCGCGCGCGAAACGGCGGACGCGGCATCTCGAGACGGGGACATAGGCATGGAAGGGGTTTTGAGATTCGCCTCCTGCCATGTCTACAGCCTTTGGATTTCGCGCTCCTGCCTGCGCCGAGCCTTCGGCAGGCAGGTCGGATTTCTTTTCGGGCTTCCGTCTTGGTTGGGATACGACTTCGGAACAAATGTGAGCTTGGGTGTTTCGGAATTCACCATGGGCGAGACGCCCATGCCACGAAAAATGGCACAGACCCTTTCCCGAATCGCATCCTCCATTCCCCGCCAAGGTCAGAAAGCCTGAGGCAAGGCTCGTCTTTGCCGCGTCTCGCTCCCTTCCCTCCGTTTCGCATATAATAGTATCGTTTATGCAACCAATTATTCTGTTGAGGTTGCGATTCCGCTTATTTTTGCCGAGATCTACGCCCGGGGAATTGTCTTCGCAAAGCATGGCGCAGCAATGAGATGCGTGCATCATTGTTCGCGAGGGCATTCTTGGCACGATTCAAGCAAATAGAAAAAGGCAATGAACGTAGGGGTTACAGTATGGAACGGGCGGATTTCGCCGGTGTTCGATGTGGCGCGGCTTGTGCAGGTGTTTGCGGTCGAGAACGGGCGGGCGGCCTGTGTTCGCGAGATCGAGTTGCCGGGCACGGACATGCAGGCGCAAGCGGCGGCGGGGTTGGGAGTGGACGTGCTGATCTGCGGCGCGCTGTCCCGGACCATGGCGGCCGCGTTGGCGGCGGCGAACATGCGCGTGGTGTCGTTCGTGGCTGGCGATGCGCAGGCTGTGCTCGACGCCTGGTTGGCCGGACGGCTGCCGGACCCGCGTTTGAGCATGCCGGGGTGCGGATGTCGGCGCGGGCGCGGACGCCGCTGTCGAGGGCAGGGGAACGGACAAGGCGCAGGACAAGGAGGGAGAAAACGATGAAACTGGCGATTACGGCAACAGGCAAGGATGTGTCGAGCGCGATGGATGCGCGGTTCGGGCGGGCGAAAATGTTTGTTGTCTTCGACACGGAGACGAATGAATCGTCGGCGCACGACAACGCGCAGAACGTGAACGCCGCGCAGGGCGCGGGGATTCAGGCGGCGCAGAATGTCGCGGCGCTGGGCGTGGGGGCGGTGGTGTCCGGCAATGTCGGACCCAAGGCGTTTCGCACGCTGAACGCGGCAGGCATC
Source organism: Kiritimatiellia bacterium (assembly GCA_007134465.1). Classification (GTDB taxonomy): domain Bacteria; phylum Verrucomicrobiota; class Kiritimatiellia; order UBA8416; family SLMC01; genus SLMC01. The sequence continues at coordinate 2,625 of SLKS01000273.1, forward strand.
AAGATGTACTTGTGCGGCGAAGGCACGGTGGCGGACGCTGTGCGACGTTTTCAGGCTGGCGAACTCGAGGAATTGACCCGGGCCAACGTGGATGGGCATTGGGGGTAAACAAACAAAACGAAAGGAGGCAGTCATGCCAAGGGGAGACGGAAAGGGACCGATGGGAATGGGAGCCATGACGGGACGCGCGGCCGGGTTTTGCGCCGGATACGGCGTGCCCGGATACGCGAATGCGGCGGGCGGACGCGGCGCGGGACTGGGATACGGACGCGGCGCGTGGGGTGGCGGCCGCGGCTGGCGCAACCGGTTCGTGGCGGGCGGTTGGACC
>SLKS01000059.1 GCA_007134465.1 Kiritimatiellia bacterium
AGAGCCATGCTGCGCTCGGCCGACGCGCACTGGCAGAACGTGCTCGAAGATCACGATTCCTTCTATATCGGCGCCGATGTCTTCTACACCTACCTCGTCCAGAACGGCTGCTGGTGGACCATGCGCCAGTACAAGGGCGACGGACAGTCCGACGACGAAACCGAAACCGTGCGCCGCCGCATTCTGGCCGGCGATTTTCCCGAATACATCGTCCGGCAGTTCTCCGATATGCTCGACTATTTCGGCCAGTCCCCGGTCATCGTCCGTTCCAGCAGCCTGCTGGAAGACAGCTTCGGCCACGCCTTCGCCGGCAAATACGACAGCGTCTTCTGCGCCAACCAGGGCGGTTCGCACAAGCGGCTCGAAGATTTCCTGTTCGCCGTGCGCACGGTCTATGCCAGCGTCATGGGCGAGGACGCGCTCGCCTATCGCGCGAAACGGAACCTGGCCGAGCACGACGAGCAAATGGGCCTGCTCGTCCAGCGCGTCTCCGGCTCCGCCTACGGCAGCCTGTTCTTTCCCCAGGCCGCCGGCGTGGGCTTTTCCTACAACCCCTACGTCTGGCACGAATCCATCGACCCGGACGCCGGCATGCTGCGGCTCGTGTTCGGCATGGGCACGCGCGCCGTGGACCGTTCCGACGACGACTACACCCGCATCGTGGCCATGAACGCGCCGGAGATTCGGCCCGAAGGCAACCGCGAAGAAGCCCGCAAACATTCACAGCGCCGCGTGGACGTGCTCGACCTGGAAGGCAACCGGCTCGCCTCGAAACTGTTCGACGAAATCCTCGACTTGCGCCCCGAAGAAATTCCCATGGACCTGTTCGCCGCCCGCGACCCGGAACAGGCGCGCCTGGCCGCCGCGCACGGACTGCCGCCCGGAGGCCGCATCCTTTCCTTCGAGAAACTGCTCCGGGATACCGGCTTCGTCCAGGACATGCGCGACATGCTGACCACGCTCAAGGACGGCTACAGCCACCATGTGGACATCGAATTCACGCTCAACTTCTTCGAGCCGGACCGCTACCGGATCAATCTGGTGCAATGCCGCCCGCTGGAAGCCGTCGGCGCCCGCGCTCTGGCCGAACCGGACGCGCCCATTGCCGATCCGGACATCCTCGTCCGCTCCGGCCATTCGGTTGTCGGCACCAGCCGCGACATCGCGCTCGAATGGATCGTCTATGTCGTGCCGAATCTCTACGCCGAACTGTCGGTGAACGACCGCCATGCCCTGGCGCACCGGCTCGGCAAGCTGCTGAACCTGCCGGCTCTCCGGGAAGAACAGGTCTTTCTCGCCGGCCCCGGCCGCTGGGGCACCACGACCCCTTCACTGGGCGTGCCCGTTTCCTTTTCCGACATCGGCAACGTCGCCGTGCTCTGCGAAATCGCCGCCATGGGCCATGGCATCGCGCCCGACATCTCGCTCGGCACCCATTTCTTCAACGAACTGGTTGAAAACGACCTGCTCTACATGGCCGTCGCACCCGAAAAAGAGGGGAATCGGTTCGATTTCGCGTATATCGAAGACCCGTCCGTTAACGCTCTGGCCCGCTACGCGCCCGAGCTTTGCGCTGCCGGCGCCGACGCCATTCGGCTCCTGCGCCCGCGCGATCTGCCCGGGGTCGCCGAAATCCGCCTGCGCGCCGACATGTTCGCCCAACAGGCAACCCTCTACATCCGGAGAAACCAGCCATGACCGAATCGAGACCGACCTTGTCCGCCGAATGGATCGCCGAACAGGCCGACCGCCTGATTCCCGGGAAAGTCCGGCTCCTGGACCAGACCCGCCTTCCCGAAACCGTCGCCTTCATCGAGACCGACGACCTGGAAACCGTTCGCGAAGCCATTTGCGCCTTGCGGGTGCGCGGCGCGCCGGCCATCGGCATTGCCGCCGCCATGGGCGTGGCCGCCGCTCTGCAGCGCAGCGCGTCCGAGACCGGCGCCGCCCTCGCCGACGATGTCGCCCGCATGGCCGACCGGCTCGCCTCGGCGCGCCCCACCGCCGTCAATTTGTTCTGGGCGCTCGACCGCATGAAACGCGCGGCGACAACGCACGCCGCCCTTGCCCCCGCCGCCTTCAAGGAACAGCTCGCCCGCGAAGCCGTCGCCATCCGCGACGAAGATGCCGCCTGCTGCCGCCGCATCGGCGAGCTCGGCGCCGAACTGCTCCGGGACGGCGACACCGTGCTCACCCATTGCAATGCCGGCCGGCTGGCCGTCTCCGAGCTGGGCACCGCGCTGGCGCCCGTCTATGTCGCCCGCGAACAGGGCAAGACCGTGCGAGTGTATGCCGACGAAACGCGCCCGCTCCTGCAAGGCGCGCGCCTCACCGCATGGGAGCTGGCGCAGGCCGGCGTGGACGTCACGCTCATTTGCGACAACACCGCGGCGCAGGTCATGAAAGAAGGGCGCATCCAGGCCGTACTCGTCGGCGCCGACCGCATCGCTGCCAATGGCGACGCCGCCAACAAGATCGGCACCTACGGCGTCGCCGTGCTCGCGCATGCGCACGGCATCCCCTTCTATGTCCTGGCCCCCACCTCCACCTTCGACCCCGCCGCTCCGGACGGCAGCGCCATCCCCATCGAGGAGCGGGCCGCCGAAGAAGTCACCTGCGGCTTCGGCCGCCGGACCGCCCCCGAAAACGTCAAGGTCTATTCGCCCGCCTTCGATGTCGCGCCCGCCTCGCTCGTCTCCGCCATCGTCTGCGAAAGAGGCGTGCTACGCCCGCCCTATGCCGACAGCATCCGCCGCGCGCTTTCCCTGGATTAAGCCTGGAATAAGCGAGGGTTTCGTCGCGAGAGTGCGCAAACGTCTGCGGATGCGGCGCTTGTGGCGGGGCGCGCGATTCTCGCATATTGAAATATGGGTGAAATGCGCACCCCGCCTCAAGTGCCGCAGGCGTTGGCGTTGGCGTGCTCGCAGCAGAAAAAC
>SLKS01000291.1 GCA_007134465.1 Kiritimatiellia bacterium
ACATACTCCCAAACCCACATACCCACACACTTGGTTGAGGGCGAAGCCCGCCTTAATTCAACAACTCCGGCGCATTCAGCGCACCCGCCGGTGCGCCGCGAAAATGGCGGCGCAGAAATGCAGGCGGCAGCGGACGGCGCAGCTTGCGCACGCGCCCGGCAAAGCGAAATTCCTCGGCTTCCCCGCGAAAAACCCGGTACACCGTGCGGCGCAGGCGACGGGCCGGATCGGGCGCTTCCCCGCGCGCCTGCCGGATCAGCTCGCGCTGCCGCGCCAGGTCCATGCGCAGCAGCACGGCCAAAGCGCCGCAGACGCTGTCGAACGCCTTCTCTCCGCCCAGCGCTTCGAACAACATCATGCGTTCGTAGAAGCTGCGATGCGCCGGATTCACCGTGATGACCACATCCGTGGCCTTCAGCACGCTGCGCGCGTACAGGCAGGGAATTTCCACCATCTCCATGAGCACCTTGCGGTCGCCGGCATAGTGCGCGGCCACGGCCAGCCGGCCGATCTCGGCCACGGTCCGGCCCTGCGCGCGCAGCCCGGCGATCTCATCCCTATACAGATCGTCGGCCGGCAGGCCCAGCGGCGAATCGGGAAACACGCTGATCGTGCCGATCGGCGCCTCGCCCTTGCGGATCAGGAACGTGCCCGTGCCCGGCAGCGCGTCGTGCTCCGAATAGCGCAAGCCGGTCTCGTCGTCGCGCGCGTAGCCCTTGGCACGGTATTCCTCGTGGACCAGCCGCCAGCAGATCAGCCGCTGCTCCGGCGTCGCCGCCAGCTCCAGACTGAACTCGCCAAACGGCCCGAACCGCTCCACCGGTTCGTCGGCACGCGCCGTCTCGGTACGGTGCGTTGTCGCGATTTTCATGACCGGCATTGTTTCCAGAATCTGCTCCCCCGCCATGCATGTCCCGGTTGTCATGGATTCGCCTCCGGTTTCACACAGTTGCCCGGCATCAAGTGCGTCTCTCTGTTATACCCATAGACGCCGCCGATTTCCGAAAAGTGGCAAAAAAATGCGTTTTTTTATTCCGCCATTACGGAGCGGGAGATTTGACGCACTCGATAATGTAGAACAGAAGAGCGGAACGGCGGATTCTTGCCGAACGCAAGGACGGCAACCGCCTTGCGTGCTCGCGTATCTCCTTGATAGAGAATGCGGAACGAATGGAGTCCTCGTACAGGCGCGTTTCCTCCGGCGTATAGCCGGCCAGCGCACCGAGCAGACGGGCGGTCGGCGTAATGGTCCAGTCGGGCGTACGGCAAATATCCTTAAGCAACAGACGTCCGCCGGGCTTCAGTATCCGCATCATTTCCGCCAAGGCAAAAGTAGGATCCTCGGCATGATGCAGCATCACATGGGAAACGACCATATCGAAGGTGTTGTCGTTCAGCGGCAGCGCCTTGGCGTCGGCTTCGTGAAAGGCGACGCGCTTGGCCAATCCGGCCTCGGCAGCCGAACGACGCGCTACCTCCAGCATTTTCGCGGACAGGTCCACGCCATGCACCGTCAGATCTGGACGAGCCGAAGCAAGCATGATCGGCATTTGCCCCGGGCCTGTGCCAATATCCGCCACGGACCCGTTGGGCGGGCATTGACGCAGAATTCCGTTCACGAACGGGCGGTCCATGAACCTCTCCCGCTTCCGAACAAGACTGGCGTACTGTTCCACTTCTTCCGCTTCCACCATGCCTTCCGCTTCGCAGACTCGGCTCATGATCCTGCCCTCCATGTTGTACGGTTTTCGACGCTAATCCTATGCCCATCATCCGTCGTTGTCGGTCGTGGCGAGACTGCGCTCCGCGCGGCTGTCGGGCGCGGGCGCTTTCTGGATTTGGCGGACAACAATATTGTCCACATACAAATCGCTGTCTTGGCGAATGAAGAAACCGGCCAATCCGATTGCAGAAAAGGGGCCTGCCAGCTCGCCTTTCTTCTCGTAGATCATTCTTCCATCCTGATAGGCGCGCAGATGAAGACGTCCCCGACGTATGGTTGTGACATGCCGTGCCCATTCGTTGGCGTAGACAGGCGCATAGGGAGATGGCGACACGGTTCGCGGGCCTATATCACGCGCTTGCACATTCCAGCCCGTAACAGGATCGCGGAACCATAGGCCGAACCCGTATTGCGTAGGCAAAGCGAGAAAATCGTAACTGATTTCCATCGCGGATGACAACGAATCGAGGCGGGCCAGAATTCTGGGCGTGATCGGCTCGTTCGCTTTCCAAGCCAATCTCAGGCAATGGCCCTTGCCGTCGGGCCGGGGAACCACTTGCCAATCGCCGACGGCCGAATGCCACTTGTTCAGTGTTCCGCTCCCGAAATCGTCTTCGAACAAGATGGCGCCTTCAGGCGCGAATTCCGCATGCGGAGCCGAACGCGGAGCGGGAACCCGCTCCCGTATCACACAGCGATTCAGAAAAGCGGCCCCCTCTATAAGATGGAAACCAATAATGCCCGGATCCAAATTGAGGTAATGCGTTCTTACGATTCTACCGTTGCGGAAAGTGTCGAGTCTCCAGCGGTAGACGCTGGCCGGGTCGCGGAGCGGAGCCAGTTCGCGCCGGTGAACAAGCCAAGGCCTTGTATCTCGCGAAATCAGGGTCGGCTCGTTCGATTCCCAAACTTTAGCTACGTCGCTACAACCCCACGCTTGCATCTCCGCATGAACGTCCGAACTGGCAACCAGATCCGCCCTGTATTCCCATTCGGCGGCGTAGGACTCGGCTTCGATCCTGCGCTTCAGTCGTATGAACGGAAATGCGTCGGCGTTCTTCAGGCGGGACAGACGCACACCCGGCGCTTCCTGGCCGTCACGCCGTTCCGTAGTCGGCACAACACGCGGTTCGTTTTCAGACGACACCGGTTCGTACGTCAGTTCGCGGGTATCGGTATCTATTCGGTATTGACCGACATCCCACTGACGGAGTCCATCGGAAAAATCGTCTTCAAACAGGATGCGGCCGTCTATCCACTCGGCGCCGCGAGGATAAGGCTTCAGCTCGATATCCTCGCCTGCCACGGCGAACTGACCGGCCGCCACATCGGTCATGGCGTTGTCGGCCAGCCTTACGAGCCGGACGCAACCTTGTTCCACATCCAGCCGAGTGAAGGGAGTGGATGATGGTTGATGGTTGATGGTTGATGGTTGGGCGCCGGGAACGCTGTCCTCCGTTTCCTGCGTCCTGTCTCCAACCCGCAACCCGAACCGGGTGCCCAGGACTTCGGCACGGGCATTGGGCGTAGTCACGGCGAACGGCTGGCCGGCAAGCCGGACGGGCACGGACGCCACAAGCGCACCCTGCTCCAAGCGAAGCAGCCTGTCCGAGGCGATCGTCAGAACACTGGATTCGGATAGCATCGTTTCGGCCGTGTCGGCCTGAAAAACCAAACGAACACGGGCGCCCGGCCCCGTTTCGATGCGTTGATCGGCAAGCAAAACGTCGCCAACCGCAAGAACGGCCCGGGTTCCGTCCAACCCGAACGCTTGCGTTTGGCCAACGGTTTCGGTCACGGTGGCCAACGCCTGCCCGATCGGCAGCGCGACGTCTTTGCGCAGATGCAGAAAACGGATGCCCAGTGCGGCAATCATACTTGCCGCCGCCGCCCAAATCAGAGGGCGCCACCGTAACGACGTCTGTGCGGAAGACCGTTTCACCCGCAGGCGGGCCTCTTCGCGCAAGGCGCACGCCAATAGAAAACGTTGCCGGTACAGTTCCGCGAACACTGGCAGCAGAGCGGGGTTTCGCTCCGTTTCCGCCACAAGGGCCGACCGTTGCGCTTCGTCCAGCTCGCCGTCCACATAAGCCATCATATCCCGAGCGTTCATGCTATAAAGCCTCCGCCGGTTGAAGAGCCTTGCGCATGCAAAGCAAGAGATTCTGCCGTATACGAAACATCTTGACTTTCATCCAGGCAAGGCTCTTGCGCAGTGACTTAGCCATATCCGCGTAGGGTCGCCCATCGTTGAAATGGCTGTCCAGAAGACGCCGGTCTTCCGGATGCAGTTTCCGCAGACAGCCGTCCAGCGCCTGTTCGCGCGCTTTCCACGCCTCGTCGTCGTACTGGCTCGCGTCGAACAGCATGGCGGCATGATTGTCGGCAATTTCGTCGAGCGGCACGACAGCACCCTGTTTCGCAAGCTTGGCGCGTTCGCGGAACCACACATTGCGCGCGATCGAGACAAGCCAGCCAGAAAAGCTGGCTTCGGGGAAATAGTTCTCTTTCTTGCGAAAGGCGATGAGGAGCGTTTCCTGCGCCATGTCTTCGGCCAACGCCAGATTCCGGCAGCAGGCGTACAGGTAGGCGAGAGTCGAACGCCGGTTTCTTTCGCACAGTGCACTGAATGCGTCTTCGTTCATGACGTATCCTTTCATGGAACCATCTTCGTTTCGACATATAGGTTACAACATTTCTTTGAGTATCGAAAAAACATCAGTTCATGCAACAGAATACCCATCGGCGGTTACTTGGAGCGGTCTTCAACAGCGCTGGAGGTGATTATGAGACAAATTCCCGCCGCATCGTCCGTCACTTTTTTCGGGGTCAATGCCGTCACGGCAACCGTCGCCTGGGCCGGCACGTCGGCTTTGTCGAAAGGCTTAGGCCTGAATTGGACAGGCTTTGCTCTCTTTTTGACAGGGTTCGCCTTCTTCTACGCCGGCAACCTGCTGTTCCTGAGGCTGTTCCTGCGCCGACGCCCCATTCCTTCCGGGTCCGTTGCGGCGGGAAGCCGCACGGAATACATCCATGGCGTCTATCAGCTATTCTTCATATTCTTCATCGCGCCAATCAGTTGCTCCAAAATCATGCCGCCGCCATTTACCAGCCTGTGGTACCGATTTCTTGGGGCGCACATTGGCAAGAACAGCTTTCCGTCCCATTCGTATATTGCCGACCCGCATTTCGTGACGCTTGGCGACGAGGTGACCATGGGCTACAACAGCGCACTGACCCCGCATATTATGATGGGCGATACGCTGGAACACGGCAGGATTGAAATCGGGAATCGCGTGACGATCGGTGTCAACGCCCTGATTTACGGACACACGAAAATCGGCGACGGCGCCTTGGTTCTGGCCAATTCCTCGGTCGTGCCCGGCACGCGCATCGGCGAAAACGAGATGTGGGGCGGCAATCCCGCGAAAAAGGTCAAGATTCTGAAACCGGGCGATCGCGCCTGGAACGGCGCGCCGCAAACGGCCCCGTCAGCCTGGCCAGGAGAAAAAGGACTGGAAATCGCGCGCGGAGTGTGAGTACATGTTCTTCGTTCCTCGTTCGTTGTTGTCTCGGCTTTTTTAGGCAGGATCATGAAGAGGCACGGGACAAGGACGAGAAAACCGGCGACGGAGGCCCGTCGCCCTCCAGGCATATTGAATCAGGAGATTGGAGGGTGGCAGGCCCCTGCCGCCGGAGAGACATCATGTGTTTTTGCGGATCGGAATCGTAAAGAGTATGCCATGTGCCGAGCGAATGTTGGTAACGGGCTATTCCGGGCAGCGGAAATCGGTCAAGCGTGTCGGGTGCCTGGGTAAGTGTAAGCGTGCCTTCGGCATCCCCGAACGAAGAACGACGAACGACGAACAAGGAACATCCCAGCCATGACCGACCAACCGACAGAGCCCAACGCAACCGACGATGCGGCGCTGATCCGGCGCTATGCCGAGCAGGGCGACCACGAGGCGCTGGGCGAATTGTTCCGGCGCTATTCCGACTTCGCCTTTCGCACGGCCTGCCGCGTGTTGCGCAATCCGTCGGAAGCCGAGGATGCTGTGCAAGCGGCGTTCGTCCTCATGATGCGCGGTCTTCATCGCGGCCAATCGGTCCAGGACGTCCGCGGTTGGGTGGCCGCCGGCGTAGTGAACGCGGCGCGCAACATGATTCGAACGGCAGTCCGGCGCCGCAATCGCGAAGAGCGTTATGTGGAGGAAGAGGAAATCGTCGCGGCCGCCGACCCCGAGTTTGTCTCCCCGGTTGCGCAACAGGTCAAAGCCGTACTTGACAAGTTGCCGGAAAAATATCGCCTGCCCGTCTGGTTGCATCATCACGAAGGCATGGCTTTCCAGGCCATTGCGCGGACGCTGCGCCTGTCCGAGGGCACGGTGCGCAGCCAGGCTTCGCGCGGTCTCGCCATGTTGCGTCAGACCTTGGCGCGCAGCGGCATGGCCGTTTCGTCCATGGCTCTTCTGGACTTGCTGCCCACACTGCCGGGCGAATCGGTCCCCGCCAGTCTCGCACAAAGCCTGGCCTCGCTCGCGGAAAGCGGGACCGGCGCGTTCGCCGGCAGAGCCGGAAGCGGCGCGCGCATGGCGGGCTCGCTCGTGCCGACTTCGTCATCCGGCCTGAAACCGCTCGCGCTCGGCGCGCTCGCGCTGGGCGCCGTCGGACTCGGCGCTGGACTCCTGTATTATGCTCGGCAAACCCCGCCGGTGCGTACAGAACCTGCGGTCCTTTCTTCCAACAACAAGGGCTTGCCGTTTTTCGACGATTTCCAGGTGACGCCCTTGTCGGAATGGCGTTGGGATTTCGATGACGAGGAATGGCCGACGGAATTGAAAGCGCTTCGAGGCGACTATCTTCATCGGCACGATGGCGGGGTTGGGAATTCGGGTTGCATAGAAACTGGCGACGGGGAATTTGAAATGCTGTTCGATGTGCCGATCAGCCGGTTCCTCCCCATACTCGTCAGTTTTGACAAATCCCAATATCTCCATTCGCCGGGAGCGGGACATACCGAAATTGTGTGGCCGTTGCGCCATGGCCCGCTAGCAATTTTCCAAGGCTTAAGCGATGCACCGCCCGTCAGAATCAAGCAAGGCGAGCGATACTCGCCGTTCGTCGCAACCCGCATGTTCGTATCGAAGGATATCATTGTAAGCTATTCCTTGCCCGGCCCCCATTTGCACACGATCATCGTCGGCGAGTTGTTGCCCGACGAAAGCGGAGACATCCGACTCTTTCTGCACGTACGGGGCCGACTGCGCATAGACAATCTGAGCATCCGTTCGCTTTCGCCGGAAGACGACATCGAAATGCCCGATATCGCCCCCTATCTGGATGCGCTGTCCCGGATCGAGCCCGAGCGCCGAAAAGGCACGGTTCCCGTCCCTGAATTGAAGCCGGGCCGGTATGCCTCGCACGTTTCCATTGGCTTCCATAGAGCGGGATCCACCCGCCTGTCCGAAGATGCCGCGGAGAGCCTGCCTCCTCTCCCGGAATGACGACGACTCATTCCGCCTCCACCTCTCTTTCCGCCGCGATAAAAGGCCGTAGAACAACACAATCTCGTTGGTCCCCGTTCCTGCCATTCCACACCCACGGATTTCCCGGGCATCGTTCACATTAAATTCATGCACCTTCCACTCTTTGGCGGATACTGTATAATGGAGTGCGAGCAATATTTATGTTGATTTTCACGGGTTCGGCGGCCCATAGTGGATTTTGGAACAAAAAATTACGCCGGAACAGGAAAGGGAGATTCCGTGAGCGCTATGCTGGAGAAGCTGGACGATCTGGCTTTGATCAGAAGATACCTTGACGAAAACGATGCGGACGCTTTGGGAGCGCTGTTCGAGCGTCATGCGAATCTGGCCTATCGCATGGCATTTCGCGTCATGCGCAACGCCTCCGAAGCCGAGGAGGCCGTGCAGGACGCTTTTGCGGACATGACCCGCGCGTTACCTCGCTATCGGGGCGGCGCTGGCTTCAAGGTATGGCTGGTCAAGGCGGTTGTCGGAACATGCAAAAAGAAGATTCGTTCCCACACGCGACGGCGCAGGCGGGAGGAACGCTATTCTCTGGACCGGGAAATCATGGCCATGAACGCGAAAGAAGAGGAAGAACGGACAGCGGAGCTGGCCGAGGCGACTCGCAAAGTTCTGAATACCCTGCCGGATTTGTACCGCTTGCCGATTTGGATGCATTATGCGGAAAACATGCCGTTTCAGGCGGTGGCAGCCGCCCTGGCCAGTACGGAAAACACCGTGAAGAGCCGGGCGCGGCGCGGGTTGGAACTGTTGCGGAACCGTATGGCCCGCGCAGGCCTTTCCGTTTCCGCGGCGTCGGTCGCGGGCGTATTGCCTCTGCTGCCCAGAGAGGCCGCGCCCAGTTCCCTCGCGGAATGGATACGAAACTTTACGCGGCAAGCCGCAAGCGTTCCCCACGAACCGATGCGACCAACGGGCAGGACGCGCGGCATCCGCCTGGCCGCCGCCGCCGCCGCGACAGTGGCGGCGACTGGCGGCGCCTTGCTCTGGCTGGACCCGCTCTCTGTCAGGTCGGGAAGCAGCGGCGCCCCAGCTTTGCAATCGGAGAAGACCGACTTCTTCTGGCATTGCGATTTCAACGATTTGTCATTCACCAATGCTTTCACAGTGATTCTGGGCGGAGTCCGCCATGTTCCGGACGGCGGCCCCGACGGATCGGGCTGTCTGGAAACAACCGAGGAAGACACAGTTCTGGAATTCCTGTTTCCCGTTTCCAGCCCTGTCGTGCTCGAATTCAGGATGGCGGCCATTCCCCCGGAGTCCCATGGAGACTATAGCGTTTTCTGCATGTGGAACCGATACGAATCCTTCGCCCGGTTCGACGGAATCGGAAAAAGATATACCTTCCCTCTACGAAACGAAGGTCGCGGACCCTGGCGTTCCAGCAGGCAATATGCGACCGACCGCGTACTGGCCCGATGGCTGGACGACAAATTCGGCGGCCTGTTTGTCGTCGAGCCATCGCCCGACGCCCGGCTGCGCCTCAAGTTCCGCGGCCGTCATCGCGTGGACGACATGACCTTGCGCTCCGCGGCGCCGGACGACTTGCCCGACCTCGCCGTCTATCTTGATGCGCTGGAAAAAATCCCATCCGACCGGAGAACCGGCGTCGTTCCCCTTCCGGACCTTGCCCCCGCCCCGCCCCACGACAAGGTATCCGTAACGTTCCGTCCAACAAGGCATTAGCGCCTTACCCTCTGTCCGCCGATGTGGCACGGGCATCTTGCCCGTGTTTCATGGGCGGAACGCCCATGCCACGAGAGGTTTTGCAAGAGCCTCACTATTCAACAAGAAATTCTCTGCACCTTCATCCCATGCGGCGGATACTGTAAGAGGAAGGAGGAACAGCCATGGAAAATCGCACATGCAATTTCTGCGACGGATCCGGACGATTCGAGACATCGCGCGATGTCCGAAAAATCGCATCGAACGTTCGGGCTTTTCGAGAGGAAACGTTCACGGTTTGGCGTTGTCCGTCATGCCGTTCCCTGCATTCTCTGGAATCCGCGGATATGTCCAAATATTACCGACAGTATCCGATACATGGGCAAAAAGAGGATTTTTTCACTCGCCGCTTGTTCGCCACCCGGTTGCGACAGCTCAAACGCGCGGGCATGGAGCGACGGCATGCCATTCTGGATTACGGATGCGGCAACGGCGGATTCGTCCGCTTTCTGCAACGTCAAGGCTTTGCCCGCTCAGTCGGCTACGATCCGTATGCGAAGGAGCATGCCGACGATTCCGTGTTGAGCCGACGCTACGACTTCGTTCTCTGCCAAGACGTTATTGAACACGTCGAGAATCCCGATGCGCTGCTTGACTCGGTCATGGCATTGGTACGCCCAGGCGGCATTGCGGCTCTTGGCGTTCCCGACGCCGAACGTCTCGACCTAGGCAATCCGTACGATCAGGCCGGACGGCTGCATCAGCCCTATCATCGCCACATCCCATCGGCCGCGCAATTGCGTCGCCGAATCGAATCGCGGAAGTGGCGAGTCGTGAAGTCTATCCGCCGCTGGTATGCCGACACTCGGTTTCCTTTTCTCAACTCCGTATTCTTGTTTCGCTATATTCGGACTATGGAAGGCGCTTTGGACGCAGCCTTCGAACCTATCCGCTTCGGAACGATCCTCCGGTCGCCCCTGCTCATGCTAGCGGGCCTTTTCGGCGGATTCTTCGCGCCCGGCAAAGACATGCTGATTCTGGCCACAAGAGTCGCTGAAGAAAAATCGAAGCTGCCTTCAGCCCTTCCCGATCTCACAAAACACGCGGCGTAGCCAAATGATTCCATGGAAACCTGTCTGGAAAAAGAGATGAACATCCTATTTGTCGGCGAAGGAGTTACGGCAGCGCACGCGACCCGGCCGCTGGGGCTGGCCCTGGACATGGACCGGACCCGGTTCGCGCCGGTCTTCGCCGCCGACCCGCTCTACGAGAGCATGGTCCGCCATGCCAATCTGCCGTTCGAGCCGCTGCCCTGCATCGAACGCGAGACGTTCCTTCAGCGGCTGGACAAGGGCGCGGCCCTCTATTCGCTCGACGAACTGCGCCGCTATGTGCAGGACGATCTACGCCTGATCGCCAAGGTCAAGCCGGACGCGATTGTCGGCGATTTCCGCATTTCCATGGGCATCTCCGCCGAGTTGAGCGGCATCCCGTATCTGTCCCTGAGCAACCTGCACTGGAGCCCGAACGCGGCGCTGCCGGTTCCGGTCCCTGAACATCCGCTGGTCCGCGTCTTCGGGGAAGCGGTCATGCGTCGCGTCATCGGCCTGATCGTGCCGTTCTTCCTGCGCATCCAGGCCCGGGCCGCCAACCGGCTGCGCCGCTGGTACGGACTGGCGCCGCTGGGCGGAGACGGCGCGCGCGAGGTCTATACCTGCGGGACCCGCACCCTGTACCTGGACATTCCCGAACTGTACGGGGCCATGCCGCTGGCGCGCAACGAACGCTGCATCGGGCCCGTGCTTTGGGCGCCGGAAACGGCCCTGCCGGACTGGTGGGACACGCTGCCGACCGACCGGCCGCTGGCCTGGGTCAGCGCGGGCAGCTCGGGCGACAGCGGCGCGATGGAGGTGGCCGCCTCGGCCTTGATCGAGGCGGGCTTCGCGGTCATGGTGGCCACGGCCGGGCGCATGCGGGCGTCGGCCGGGGCGTATGCCGCCGATTTCCTGCCCGGCCTGAAGGCGGCGGGCCGGGCGGATCTGATCGTGTGCAACGGCGGCAGCGGGCTGGTCTATCAGGCGCTGGCCCAAGGCAAGCCGGTGCTGGGCGTTCCACGCAACATGGACCAGTACTACGTGATGGAAGCCGTCGAGCGGCAGGGCGCGGGCCGACTTCTGCGTTCGGGCAAGGCGACAGCCGATTCCGTCGTTCGAGCCGCCCGCGCCATGCTGGCGGACCGGGCCATGAAGGCGGCGGCCGAACGGCTGGCCTGTGCCATTGCCGCGCGCGAACCGGCCCGCGAACTGGGCGAACTTGTTATAGAAACGCTGGCGAAGGCCGGCAATGCGAATGGCGCGCGTGTCGCGGCGGAGAGACAGAGCGAGGCTTGGCCCGCGCAGGAACCGGCGCTGGCGAGTTGAGCGACCAGTCATCGGTAACCAGTAACCAGTGAACATCGCTGAAGTTTACGGCAAAGGTGACGACGGAGTTAGAATCGGCGGTGTTTACGAGGC
>SLKS01000276.1 GCA_007134465.1 Kiritimatiellia bacterium
AACTGGTCTGTACCGGCGCGCCAACCCCTGCGGGCGCGCCGGGCGACCGCAAGAACGCGCCGCTTTCGGATATTGCGCCGCTGGCCGGACTCTCCCTGACGACGCTGGATATTTCCTTCACGTCGGTGTCGGACCTGACGCCGTTGCGCGGCATGAAGCTGACGGAAGTTTCCTTGCGCGGTACGCCAGTGGCGAACATTGCCGCCTTGGCCGGCATGCCGCTGCGCGTGGCGAACTTGGAGAATACGCGCGTGTCCAGCGTGGCGCCGCTGGCAGGTGCGCCGCTTGAGAATCTCAACCTGTCGGGGACGCCGGTGGCGGACATTTCCGTGCTCAAGGCCATGCCTCTGACCCGTCTGGATATTGGCGATACGCGCATTGGCGGGTTGGGCGCCCTGGCGGAGATGCCGTTGCGGGTGCTGACCTTGAACGGCTTGTCCGTGCGCGATTTCGAGCCCCTGCGCGGCAAGGCGCTGGTGTATTTGAACGCCAACGAGACGAACGTGCGCGATCTGACCCCGCTGCAAGGCATGCCGTTGACGCATTTGCATCTGAACAGCGTTCCCGCGCGCGACTTGTCGCCTTTGCAAGGCATGCCGTTGCGCCTGTTGGCGATCAACGGCATTTCTGCTCGGGATTTCGGCGTGTTGCGCGGCATGCGGCTCGAGCGCCTCGATGTAGCCGATACGCGGTTCGCCGACCTTTCGCTGCTGAAGGGGATGCCGTTGGAAAGCCTGGACATTTCGCAAACGCGCGTGACCGATCTGACCCCCCTGGCCGGCATGAAACTCCGGGTCTTGCGTATGCGCGGCACGCGAACGACCAGTCTTGCCGTGTTGCGCGGCATGCCGTTGCAGCATCTCGATTGCCGTCAGACCCGGATCCGGGATTATGCGCCGCTGGTCGCGTTGCGCTTGCAAAGCATCGAGATTGACGACCCCGACAGCGCCGCGGTGCGCAGTGTCTTGCGCAAAATCCCGACCTTGCGTCAGGTCAACGGCAGAAGCTGGTCGCCGTGATGTCCCGACACCTGCCGCCACAAGGGCGGAATGACAACGCCCGAGATACCGACGTTTCGCGGCGTAGTTTCCCAACGAAGCCGGGAGCCCGACGATGACATTCGAGGACATAGACTGGACGCGCTGGCGGCCGCGCGAGCATGCTACGCTGCTCTTCGTGCGGCGCGGAGGAGACATCCTGCTCATCCACAAGAAGCGAGGGCTGGGCGCGGGCAAGATCAACGGGCCGGGCGGCCGCATCGAGCCCGGCGAGACTGCCATGGAATGCGCCGTGCGCGAGGTGCGGGAGGAAGTGGGTGTCACCGCGCTCGACGTGAAGCATGTCGGCGTGTTGCGTTTCCAGTTCGCCGACGGTTTTTCCATTCAAGGCGAGGTCTTCACTGCGGCCGGATACGAAGGCGAGCCGATCGAGACCGACGAGGCGATTCCCCAGTGGTTCCCGACCGACAAGCTTCCCTACGAGCGCATGTGGGCGGACGATCAAGTCTGGATGCCGCACCTGTTGGCGGGGCGACGGTTCGACGGTCGTTTCCTGTTCGACGGCGACAGAATGCTCGCGCACGAACTGGATGTTCTTTCCTAGGCCGTCACTGGCGCAAGCCGGGGTTGCGGCGCTGTCGGGACATCGCTTTCTTCCGGCCCCATGGCGTGGCGCGCGATCGCTTCGGAAACGCGCGCCAGCAATGGACGCCGCTCGAAGAAATAGCGGGCAAGCGCTTCGCGGGGCAGGGGACGTTTGCGACGGGCAGCCGCGCGCGCCAACAGCAGGCTCTCTTCCGCCGCAAAGAAATAATCGTAGAAGCTGCCTTCGGCGGAGCCGTATTGATCCCGGTAGTCCGCTTCCGCCGCAGTCAAGTCCAGCCGCATAGGTAGAACGGGCGCGCCGCCGTATCGGGCCTGTCGCCGGATTTCGCCCATGCGCTTGAACAGGAATATGCGCCGCCAGGCCGACGCGTGCGCCGGCGGAACCAGAAGAATCAGATCCGTTCCGTTCATGCCGTGACATGCGGTTTGAATTGCCGCGCGAACCAGTTGTTTGACTGTTTCCATGCGGCGTTCCTTGTCGGTCTCCAGGCAGCACAGAGCAACGATTTCGACCGGACGGCGCCCTTGGCGTCGCAAAACGTCCAGTTCGTTCCGGTACATACCGTTGGCCGGAATGGGAACCGGATGATCCATGGCCACGGTCAGCGCCGCCACGTCGCGGCCGTCGCGCTCGACGAGAAACGTTGTCGTTTCGGGGAATGCATCGTGCAGTCCGTACGACAGCCGGTCGCTCCCCGGCATGATGTACCCTTGGCGCTCGTTGGCGGCATAGAGAAGTTGCCAGGCGCGAAGGCGGCCTTCTATGCCGCTCGCTTCGATCAGCGTCGCTTCGCTGTCCGGTCCAAAAGCCAGTTTCGTCCCTTCCGCACGCTGTTCTTGCACCGAGTTCATGATCTTTCCCTCCGCTGAAGATTCTACCCGCATGTCCATGTTTGAAGCACCAACCGTGCCAATCCGTGTTTCAGGGCTGATTATGCCGATTTTCGCCCGTTGTCTTCTCATGATTGAAAAAGCGGCGAAAAGAAGGGGGGCGGGCGTCAGAACGGTTTAGGAGGCGGTTGCAAGCCCCTTGCGGCGGCAGAGGCCTGACGCCGGAGGATAAAAACGGCGACGGGGGCCCGTCGCCCTCCAGATGTGCGAACGTCAGCCTTGAGGCGTTTCGGGTGGAGCGCGAAGCGCGGAACCCGAAGTCGCTTCGGAGGCTTGGTTGGCGTCCTCGTCATTTGTTTTTCGTCTAGGTCTGGTGGAAACGACACGGCCGGTTCGCACTTTCCGGATCGTCCACCGTACGCGTCGCCGTACGCGTCAACCGATCTTCCCACGTTCCGGTCGACGCGTACGGCGACGATTACGGATCACGATTCCC
>SLKS01000163.1 GCA_007134465.1 Kiritimatiellia bacterium
AGGCGGGGTGCGCATTTCACCCATATTTCAATATGCGAGAATCGCGCGCCCCGCCTCAAGCGCCGCATCCGCAGACGTTTGCGCACTCTCGCGACGAAACCCTCGCTTATTCCAGGCCTAGACGACTACGGGGGACGACGTGCCCGCAGCGCTACAGCGTTGCAGGCGGGCTTCTGTTACTCGTAATCCGTAGTCGTCGCCGTAGTCGGCCACAGAATCATCTTGTTTCTTGACGCAGCAATGCGGGATAAGGCGCTAACGGGGAAAGACCAGGAAGAATACGGCCAGATAAGCGGCATACAGGGCCAGCAGAACGGCGCCTTTGACTCGGTTGAGGTTGTAGCCGATGCGCAGCAGGATCAGCATGGCCGCGACAATGACGAACATGGCGGGAAACATGAAGGCGATCTCCTGACGGCTCAGGGTCAAGGGGTTGGCAATGGCCGAAGCGCCGGCCACCCAGCAGATGTTCATGATATCGGCGCCAAGAATGTTGCCCACTGCCATGGCGCCCTGCCCTTTGCGCGCGGCGGTGACGCAAGTGGCCACCTCGGGGATGGACGTACCCAGCGCGACAAGGGTCATGGCAATGACCGCATCGGACAGACCGAACGACTTGGCAATGGCCGAGGCCGAGGTTACGATGAACTCGCTGGCGAGCACAATGCCGGCCAGTCCGACAACGAAGTACGCCGTCATGCGCCTGCCGCCCATGTTCGCGCCCGTATGGAGAGCGGCTTCCGCAGCCGCCGTTTCGCGAAAGCGGCCTTGCCGGTGCATCCGGAACAGGAAGGCCATGTATGCGACAAAGAGCGCCACGAGCACGGCGCCTTCCCACCTGTTCAATGTGGCATCGTACACGACAAACAGAAAGAGCAGCGCCTGGACAAGAATCAGGAATACGCCCGATGTTTTCAGGATAATCGGATCGAGAACAATGACGGAAACCGTCATGAGCCCGCACAAGCCCATGGCCAGTCCGTCGTCGCAAATAACGGAGCCCATGGCGTTGCCGAGCGCCATTTCCGGCTTGCCTCTAAGGGCGGAGACCAGAGAAACCGACAGTTCCGGCGCTGTCGTAGCCAGAGAGACCAGCACGATGCCGACAACCAGCGTGGGAATCCGCAAACGGCGAGCCAGCCCGACCGCCCCTTCCACGAACAGACTGGCGCTGCGCGCTAGAACGGCAAAAGCGATGATCGCCGTTATCCATGCCACCCAGACATGCCCGACAATCCATCCATTGACAACGCTCATGCCCTAGGTCCTGAAACTAGCGAGTTTGTCTGCTGCGAGCACACGAAGCCTCCGGCACGACGAAACGAAAATCTCGCGACGAACCCCTCGCTTATTTCAGGCCTAGTAATCTCTCAAAGGAAGCGAAGGCAGCAGTCGGCGCGCGTCTTCTTCCATATGCGGCCGCAACTGGGTGGCCTTGTGCAGATATTCGAGCGCCTTTTTTCGGGCGCCTTCCGAATCGCCGCCGGTTTCCAGGCAATAGATGGCGGCATTGAAGCTTTGTTCGGCCTGTTCGCGCAACGTCACCTGCCGATGCTCCACATAGTGATCAATGAATTTCAGCATTTGGGGCACGCTCACTTCGGACCAGGGCACGACGGCGCCGGCAAGACGCACGCCCTTTTCGGACGCGCCCAATACATCCTGCTGCTGATGCCGGAAGCCCCAGCCGTGCGCGAAACGGCGTTTGTTCAAATTTTCGATTAGAAACGCCTTCAGTCCAGCCAAGCGCTCGTATTGTTCAATGAGCGCATCCGCCGCGGCACGGCCTTCCCGCGTTTCGATTTCCTTGAACTGTTTACGGAACGCTTCGACCGCTTCCTTGAACTTATGCTGCTGAGCCATGGCCTGGTTTTGCACTCGCGCCAGCGCTACGGCCTGCAACTCGGCCTCCATCTTGGCCTTGTACAGCCTTTCCTGTTCCTGCCGCTCGCGCGCCTCTCTGGCCATGCGCTCGGCCTCTTCCTTGGCCTTGCGCTCCGCCTCGCGTTCGGCCACCGTTTCGTTGCGAATGTCTTCGACTCTGCCAAACGCCTTGCGGGCCTCGTTCATGTGCGCCTTCGCACCGGATTCCATGTCCTCGGCGCTGCGCAACAGCTCGCCCATGCCGCCGACATAGCCTTGCGCGATAGCCAGAGTATCCGACTGGCCGACATTCTGGCGCAAGGCGACTGCCGAACGTTCGAGTTCCCTCGCGCGCGCCTCCGTCTCCGCCATCTGCTCGGCTGCCTCCACGACTTGTCTTGCCAGCGTCCTGATTTCCGGCTCGGGCGGCGGTGGCGGCGCTTCCGGCTCATCGGCCTCCTCGGGCTCGTCCGCCTCTTCTTCCTGCGCGGCTTCCGGTTCCGCAACCGGCGCGGCCGGCAGAGGCTGGGGCTGCTCCGCTCTTTCCATGAGCATCCGACGGCGGCGCTCAAGTTCCTCGCGCGTCGGTTCGCCCGGCGGCGGCGCATCGGCATCCCGCGGCGCGACCGGCGCCATCGGCGCGGCCTTCTCCTTGGCCGGCTGAGGTTCCACAGCTTTCTCGGTCGGCTTTTTCGGCGCCTCCAGCGGTTCGCCCAGCACAACCTTCACGGCATTGGTCGCCTTCGCGCGCATGTCTGCGCTCTCGGCTGTCAATCCGGCCACGGCTTTCGTCTTCGTCTGAATATCCGCGAGAATCCTGTCGGCTTGCTCGCCCAATTGAGCTATTTCAACCCGTTCCCGCCGTATGCGGGTGGCTTCGTTATGGCGATGCCAAACGAATCCGATCAGCCCGCCCACGCAAGCCAAAAGGAACAAAACCGTGAACGCCCATTTCCCGGCTTTCGATTTCTTCTTCTTTCGCCGCCGAACAACGGGCTCCCCATCCGCCGTCTGCTGCGCGGCGGCTGGGGCCGCCAGGCCCGTGGCACGCGTTTTGTATTCCGACAGAGGCGAATCGCTTGCCGCACTCTTCTTGTGCACGACAATTCTGGGACCCGGCTCGGCCGCGCCTCGCGCCTTGCGCGCGGTCTTTCCCATCTTCGCGGGCTCTTCCGCCACCGGAGCAATCAGCCCGGACATTCGTTTCGGCACCATGATTCGGCTGGTTTTCATGGGTCCGCCGCGTCGCCCGCCAAGCGCTTTCACAATCTTCTTCAAATCGCCGATCAGCGAAGCGTATGTCGGATAGCGCATGGACGGTTCGGCTTGCAACATGCGCATGACGGTCCGCTCGACTTGCCGATCAATGTGCGGCAGGATCTCGCTCAGCGGCTTGGCCGGCTTGTTCAAACGAACCTTGACCACCGCCATGGGGGTTTCTCCCTCGAAGGGAGGCTGCCCGGCCAAGGCGTGGTACAAGGTTGCGCCCAAGCTGTAGATGTCCGAGCGCGCATCCACGTTCTGACGCTTGACCTTTTCGGGCGCGATATAATACGGCGTACCCCAAATCCCGCCCTCGTTAGCGCTCTGCTTCGCAAAGCTCGCGATACCGAAATCCACCAGCTTGGCACGCCGCTTCTCGTCGAACAGAATGTTTTCAGGCTTGATGTCGCCATGGATGAGACCGGCTTCGTCGGCGGCCATCAGGCCTTCGGCTATGTCCAGCCCCACCTGCATGACGATCGCCGGGCTCACCGGGCAGCCGGGATCCATGATCTTGTCCAGCGCGCTGCCGGACACCAGTTCCATGACAATGTACGGCTGCCCCTTTTCCTGGCCGAAAGAATAGATTTGCACGATATTGGGATGATTCAATCGGGCGGCGGCCTGTGCTTCGCGCTTGAAATTCTCGACGAATTTCGGATCGGAACCCAGCGACTGGAGCATGACCTTGACGGCAACGAAACGGCCCAGCGTCTCGTCCTTGGCATAGTAGACTCCGCCCATGCCGCCGGCTCCGATCAGATCGAGCAGCATGAACTGGCCAAGCTTGGCCGGAACAATCTCGATGTTGCCGCAATCCGGGCACTCGACCCGAACGAAGGAATCCAGTTCGGCCACGTCAATTTCGCAGCCGCACTGCCCGCACACCACTTCGTCCACGCGATCCGTTAGGATTCCGGTGGCGATTTCAGAACCGCTTTCCTGTTCCAGGTCTTCGCTCATAGTCGCTTTCCAACATCTTTTTCGCCCCGGCGCCCGGCCGGAAAACCGAACGTACCTATTCCAAGGTGACGCAAGAGTACGACAAGCCGGAACATTTCGCAACAAAAAGTTCTGGAAACTGTTCGGCCCTTCCGATACTGTCTTTTTCGCTATGGATCCAGTGCTTTTCAGTATAGGCGCCGTGCACATACACTGGTACGGCGTGATGATGGCCGCCGGGCTGATGGCGGGATTGGCCTCGTGGTCGCTTGTGGGGCGGCGCGAAGGCCGATCCCTCAATTTCTGCTCCGACCTCCTGTTCTGGATTGTCGTTGCCGCCATTCTCGGCGCCCGTCTGGCCTATATCGCCTCCGAATGGAGGGAGTTTGTCGCCAATCCGCATCTGCTGTATCGCATTGACCAAGGCGGTCTCATCTATTACGGCGGTTTTATCGCCGCCACGCTGGCGGTGGCTCTGTTCGCGAAAGTCAAACGCGAGCCATTGCTGCCGCTCTACGATTTCGTGGCCACGTCCCTGCCTTTGGCCCACGCGTTCGGACGCATCGGCTGTTTCCTGAACGGCTGCTGTCACGGAGTCCGGACTTCGGCCTGGTTCGGCATCCGCTATCCGGCCAACAGCTTCGCATGGGCCCGGCATGCGACGGAAAACCCCGACCTTCGGTATGCCGATGCCAGCCTGCCGGTGCATCCCGTGCAACTCTACGAAGCCATGCTCGGCTTCGCGGTTTACGGCATCGTCATGTTCGTCCATCGGAAACGGAAACGGCCCGGCGTCACGACGGCCGCCTATCTGATCGCCTACCCCATCGTCCGGTTCGGCATCGAATTCTTCCGCGGCGACGCGCGCGCCATGGCCGGGCCGCTGACGCTGGCCCAAACCGTCAGCATCGCGATCCTGGCTTGCGGCCTCGCCCTGCTGCTCGCCGTCCGGCGAAGACCGGCTGAACCCGCCGCGCGACAACCCGTTTAAGGCCGTCTTCGCCCGCAACCCGAAGGAATTGAACAGAAGGCAACGAAGGGAACAAAGAAGGGCGGGCACACTTCGTTTCCTTCGTTATCTTGAGCGAAGCGGGTGTTCAAACAATCCAGAGCCAAAAGATACACGCAAAAACGTGTATCTTTTTGAAAAAGGCCTAAGCGCCATTCGGGACAGGGGCGTACAGTCGCTGGCGCTGTTTGCCGTGCGCTTTACAGCCGGATGTCGCGCAGCCAATCGGCCTGTTCGCGATGCCAGTCCACTGTGAGGGCGAAGCCGTCGTGCGGCGCGACGGCGGGCGCCCAGTCGAGCAGGCGGCGGGCCTTGCCGATGTCGGCGTAGGTTTCGCGCACATCGGCCTTGTGGAACGGGCGCCGTTCGATCGCGGCCTTTTTGCCCAGCGCCTTCTCGATGAACTCGATCACGGCGTTCATGGTCAACGGCCGATTGCCGCCGCCCAGATTGATCGTCTCGAACCCGAGCGGGCGCAGGGCGGCGATCGTGCCGCGCGCGATATCGTCCACATACGTGAAGTCTCGACTTTGTTCGCCGTCCCCGAACAGCTCGAGCGGCCGCCCCTGGGCGATCCATTGCGTGAAACGGAAGATGGACATGTCCGGCCGGCCGGCGGGTCCGTACACGGTGAAATAGCGCACCACCGACACGTCCAGTCCGTACAGATGATGATAGCTGTAGGCGAGCGCTTCGGCCGCCTTTTTGCTCGCCGCATACGGACTGATCGGCGTATTGACCGGCAAATCCTCGCGAAACGGCATGGGCTGGCCCGCGTACAGGGACGACGTGCTGGCCAAGACCATCTTCTTGCAGCCATGCGCGCGCATGCCGTCCAGCACATGCAGCGTGCCCAGCAGATTGGTGGTCATGTACACGTCGGGATGCTCCATGGAATAGCGCACGCCGGCCCGCGCGGCCAGGTTCAACACGGCGTCGAATCCGTGCCGGGCGAAGAGATCGAGAACGAACGGCTTGTTTTCGATATCGCCGCGCACGAAAGACAAACCGCCCGCGCAAAAGCTGTCCGGACAGGCGCCGACCGAGTTCGCCGCCGGATCCAGCCGCGCCAGCGTCGCGGCATCCGCTCCGGCCAGGCGAGCCAGTTCGCGCAAGCGCCACAGCTTGAGCCGCACATCGTAGTAGTCGTTGACATTGTCCACACCCACCACGTCGTGCCCCTGTTCCAGCAGCATGGCGGCGGTGCGCGAAGCAATGAAACCGGCCATTCCCGTCACGAGCAATTTCATCTTTTCCGTCCTCGCTAGTTTTCCGCCACGCCCAGAAGCTGCAAAATGCGGTCCAAATCGTCGTTGGAGTAGAAGTCTATTTCAATGGTGCCCTTGCCCTTCTTGCCGTTGGCATAGGTGCGCGAAGGCTGAATGCGCACCGCCGTGCCGAACAGGCGATGCAGCGTGTCGGAAAGCGATCCCAAATGCTCGCGCGGCAGGTCGCTGCGCGCCGCGCGCGGCTTGCGCGGCGCCTGGCGCGCCCTGCGCACAATATTTTCGAGCGCGCGAACCGACAGGCTTTCGCGCACGGCCCGCTGCGCAAGAAAGACCTGTTCGCTCGCAGACTCCAATCCGAGAAGCGCCTTGGCGTGCCCGGAAGACAATACGCCGCGCGCCAGCATATCGCGCGTTTCCGGAGCCAGCTCGAGAATGCGCAAGGCGTTGGCGACCGTAGCGCGCGCTTTGCCGACACGGCGGGCGATGTCTTCCTGCGTGAGATGAAACTGCGTGGCCAGCGTGCGGTATCCCTCGGCCTCCTCGATAATGTTCAGGTTCTCCCGTTGCAGGTTCTCGATCAAGGCCAACTGCAACGCCTCTTCGTCGGACACTCGCAGGATGCGCACGGGCGCGTCGGTCAGGCCCGCTTCCCCGGCCGCCCGCAAGCGACGTTCGCCCGCAATCAGCTCGAAATGGTCGCCGTTCGGACGCACGAGCAACGGCTGCAGAATGCCATGTTCGCGAATGGAATCGGCCAGCTCGGCCAGCGCTTCGGCATCGAACATGTTGCGCGGCTGCACCGTGCTCTTGCGAATGCTGTCGAGCGGAACATGCCGAACGCTGTCCGCGTCCGTCCCCGCCTCCGGCGCCGGCGCCGACTCGGTTTGCGGTTCCCTAATCAATGCCGCCAACCCCCGTCCCAAGCTTCGTTTCGCGGCCATAACTCTCCTCCCTCGTCAAGAAAACAGTGATCAGTAAACAGTAAATAGTGATCAGCGGCTGCGGCTTCTTCGCGCCGGCATCGAATACAAGTGGTCCCCTCTTCTCCCTGTCTCCGAGCCCCCGTGGTTTCCGACACTGGTTACTGGTTACTGATCACTGGTTACTGGCCACGGGTCACTGGCCACGGGTCACTGGCCACGGGTCACTGATCACCGGCAACTTTCTTCTTCCCGCGTCCGCCACGCGCTCGGCGTGCGGGCGTCGGCCTCTTTTCGCCATCCGGTTTCCCGGCCGGCTTTTCCACCGCGCCGCCGCCAGGCACAATGGCGAGCCGAGCCGACAAACGCGCGCCGTCCTCCAGAATCAGGCGCGGCGTCCTGGCTTCTCCCTGAAACGTCGCGCCGGCGCCGACCGTCAGGCTCTCCTCGGCTTCCAATCTGGCCTTCAACCGGCCAAGAACGGCGGCCTTCCGGCACGCAAGCTTTTGCGTAAAGACGCAGCGGCCTTCCGGAGCGACCAGCAGGTCGCGGAACGACAGACGCGCCAGCCCCGGAGCCGCGTTCCCCGTCAGTTCCAAATCCTGGCAAACGATTTCCGCTTCGCCGGGATCGGCGGCGATGCGCACTTTGCTGGCGACAATCCGTACCGCGCCCAGCGCCGCGCCGACGGCCACGGTCACGGTTCCGACCGTGGCGATCGGTTCCGACCAGGGTCCGTCCAGCGTGTACGCCTTCGTTTGCAGGGCTTCGCGGCATTTTGGACACAACACCGTTTCCGGCATGCGCCCGGTATGCGTGAAGCGATAGGCGCATGCGTAACAGAGAATGTCGTAGCGGGGCGGCAACGCCGTGCGCGCGGCATGCGCGACAGGCGGCGCCTTCGCTCCGCCCGCAGGCTTGCGGGGCGCAGGCAAACGCGTGCGGGTCGGCGCATACTTCGGATCGGCGCCTTTCGGACGCCTGCGACGCACGGCCTGCACGGACGCGAACCCGTCTATCATCTTGGCGCGATCGCCATCGGCCATGGCATCCACCTCGTTGCGCGACGGGGATGAGCGCCATCGCCCGCGAACCCGCGCGCCGTAATTGCGCTGGAGGATTGCCTGCCGCTACTTGCGCCCGAATATCCCGCTGTTCTTGCCCTTTTCCTCCTTGCCATCCTCTTTCGCGGAACTCTCCGCGCCCGCGTCGCCGCCTTTGCCACCGGCCGCGCGCTCGGGCGGAGCGCCACCGGGATTGACCTCGGACTTGCCGATGAAGGTCACGCCGTCCTCGACCGTCAGCCGTTTCGACTTGATGTCGCCATGCACGCGGGCCGACGATTTCATTTCGATCCGATCCTTGGCCGCGATGTTGCCGTTGATCTGGCCGAAAATCGATGTCGAATCCACGGTGAGGCTTCCCTTGATGACGGCCGAGGAGCCGATCACCGCTTTTCCGCCGCACGTCAGATCGCCTTCCAGCTTGCCCTTGATTTCGATGTTGCCCGCGCATTTGACCGCGCCGACAATCTCCACATCCTCGCCAATGACAGTCTTCGCTTCGTTCCCGGTTTCCATGACAATCTTCCTTTCCTTGCGGGTTGCGCCCTGGCCGGCGCGGAGCCCGTGCCCTTCGTACGAAAAGGCGGGACCGCGCCCGATTACGAAACGCCGTAGATACCGTATCGTCGCCCCGTTGTCCAGCGTGGAATTTAATGTGGACGCCCGGAACGAAACCCGTTACATTCCCCTCTTGTTCGATGCGGCAGAAACCGGACATGCCGTCCGCAATGTGAAAAAGAACCTTCGTTGACAAAAGGATTGCATATGGCTACAGTACGGCTGGGTTTGCCCAAGGGAAGCCTGCAAGAGGCCACGTTTTCGATGATGCGCAAGGCCGGCTTCCGTATCGAGGCCGGCCGGCGTTCCTATGTCCCCGCCGTGGACGATCCCGAACTGGACATCCGGCTGTTCCGCGCGCAGGAGATTGCTCGTTATGTCGAAAGCGGTTCGCTCGATGCCGGCATCACCGGCCACGACTGGATTGTCGAAAACAATGCCGACGTGACCGAAGTGGCCGAGCTGATCTACGCGAAACAGGGCTTGCGCCCGGTCAAATGGGTTGTCGCCGTAGCCGAGGATTCGCCCATCCGAACCGTTGCCGACCTCCAGGACAAGCGCATAGCCACCGAAGCCGTCGGGCTAACCCGCCGCTATCTCGAAGCGCGCAACGTGACGGCCCGCGTGGAATTCTCCTGGGGCGCCACGGAAGTCAAGGTGCCGGAAATGGCCGACGCCATCGTGGACCTGACAGAAACCGGCCGCTCCCTGCAAGCCCACAATCTGCGCATCCTGGATACCGTTCTGGAATCCACTACGCGCCTGATCGCCAACAACGCGGCCTGGTCCGAGCCTCGCAAGCAAGCCAAGATCGAACAGGTGTCCGTCCTGCTGCAAGGCGCGCTGGCCGCCGAAAACAAGGTGTTGCTCAAAATGAACGTGCCCGAAAAAAACGCGGACACGGTCGTTTCGCACCTGCCCGCCCTGCACGCGCCTACGGTCAACCGCTTGCGCGAAAACGGATGGCTCGCTGTCGAAACGGTCGTGGACGAAGCGGTCGTGCGCGACATCATCCCGCGCCTCCGGCAGGCGGGCGCCGAAGGCATCATCGAAATCGGTCTCAATAAAATCATAGCGTAGGAGAACAACGCATGGGTTCCGTCAAGAAGAAACGAATCAAGAAAATGTCGAAGCACAAGTACCGGAAACGCACGAAAGCGGACCGGCACAAGAAATAGCGAGACCATGAAACATGCGCTGTTGCTCATCCTGGCGGGACTGATCCCGTTAGGCGCAGGCTGCCGAACAGCTCGGCTTCCGCGCGATGGCTCATGGGCCGACGATGACCAGGCCATGGCCGAGGCGCTGGCGTATTACGCTCAGGGCCTCATTCACGAGGCGGAACTCGGCTGGCATGCGGATGCTACGCGCGCGGCGTTCGAGCGCGCGGCCGAACAAGCGCCGAATCAGTATCGGCTTCAGTACAGCCTGGCTCTGGCGCTGCTTCATCAGCGACAGTACGACGAAGCC
Organism: Kiritimatiellia bacterium; assembly: GCA_007134465.1. GTDB lineage: Bacteria > Verrucomicrobiota > Kiritimatiellia > UBA8416 > SLMC01 > SLMC01. Next base: position 10,319 of record SLKS01000163.1, read on the forward strand.
ATGGCAACGCTGGAACGCTTTTCCAGGCGCCATCCCGATTTCCTGGCGGCAAAGCTCGATCTGGCCGCCTTCGCACAGGCCGGAGAGGATTCGGATGCCGCCATCCGCCACTATCGCGCCGCGCTGGCGCTCGATCCGCCCGACATCTGGCCCCGCCTCGATCTCGCCCGGCTCCTGTTCCAGGCAAAAGAAGACCGCGAAGCGCTCGCCGTCCTTGCCAACGCCTGGGACCGTGCCCCCCGCCATGCGCAAGCTATCTCGCAATTCGCCTACGATCACGCACGACTCTTCCTTTCCAACGGCGAATACGAACGTGCCAGCGCCGGATTCGAACTGATCGCCAACCGCACGCCGCACGACCGACTCACCCCCACCTTCCTGTTGCAGCAAGGCGCCGCCTATGAACGCTCCGGACGCTACGACGACGCCGAGACCGTCTTTCTGCTCTGCCTGAAGCTCTATCCGCGCACGCACGAGGTCCTCAACTACCTGGCCTTCATGTGGGCCGAACAGGGAAACAATCTGGACCAGGCGCTGACCTATGTGCTGCAGGCGCTCGAGCAGGAACCGGAAAACGGCGCCTACGTGGATACGCTCGGCTGGATTTACTATCAAATGGGCCGCTTCCCCGAAGCGCTGGAACAGCTTCTCAAAGCCAACCGGCTCATGCCAGACGATCCAGTCGTCACCGACCATGTCGGCGATGCATACCACGCGCTCGGCGACATTGAAAACGCCATGCGCTTCTGGGAAAAGAGCCATGCGCTCGATCCCGAAAACGCCGCTGTCGCCGACAAACTAAATCACCGCTAATCCACCGGCTCTGCCGGTGAGAATGGAAAAGGTTCTACCGGCGGCGCTGATTATCATTTACAAGAATGACTTAGTCTTGCGGCCGAATGGCCGAGTCGCAGCGCCTTATTCCGCCGTTTTCGATTTCAAACTTCGCCTCTTTCAACACTCAACAGCATTCTCGCTTTTGCAATTTTGATAACCGCATTCTCGTTTGCGCGATTTAGTTCTTCGCGTATCGAAGCGTATCAGCTTGTAAACTGGAGCATGGCGAGCAGCTTTCCCAAGCCGGATCATCAGTCTTTTTATTGTTTATACCATTTTCTTTGTGCGA